>JBILKV010000216.1:0-7389 GCA_044376515.1 Chthoniobacteraceae bacterium
AGGGAGCGTAGTTAATTGCCGAGGCGGGCACTACCAGCACCTCCGGCTCTTCGGCGAGAGGCAGTTCCACGTTCACAAACATCCCGGGGCGGAGGGCGTGGTCCGTATTGGGAAGGGTCGCCTCCACCGCGATGGCGCGGGAGGCCTCGTCCACTTGGGAATCGAGCGCCGACACCTTCCCCTCGCGCGGTCCGCCGGCGACTTCCTGGGCGGCAACCCGCACCTTCTTTCCAAGGGCGGCCGTCCCTATTTCCTGTTGCGGCAGGTTAAACTGCACCCGGATGGGATCCATCGACTGGAGGCTGACGATCGGGCTGCCGGGGTTGAGAAACTGGCCGAGGTTGACCTGCCTGAGTCCCAGCAATCCGTCGAAGGGGGCGGTGATCCGTTTCCGGGCGAGGAGCGCCTCGGCCTGGGCGCACGCGGCTTCCGACTGCCGGACTTCCGCCTCGGCCGCGTCGGTCTCAGCGGCGGAGAGCGCGTTCTTGGCCCGCAGTTCGCGTTTGCGGTTGACCTCGAGCACCGCCAGATCGCGCCGCACCCGGGCGGCGGCAAGTTGGGCGTGTTCGGAATCCGAATTGAGCTGGACCAGAAGGGCCCCCTTCTTGACCGCGGCACCCGATTCAAACCCGATCTCGGAGATGACCCCGGCGAGGTCCGTGCTGACAGTCACCCCTTGGACCGCACGCAGCGTTCCGATCACCCGCACGACGGGCTCCCATTTCTGCGGCGCCAGAACCAGCGTCGTTACCGCCGAGGGCGGGGGTGCAAACGACTTGCCCATGGCGATGGCCGCCTGAATCTGGCGGAACTTCGCGTAGCCTATCCCCGCGACCGCCAAGGCAACGCATAACAACATCAAGAGCATCCGTTTCCACATAAACGTACAGACTAAAAAAACCGATACGTGACACAGCGGCGCTGAGAGCGCCTGAAAAGTGGCTTGGGACCGGCTCTTCAGACTACGGGAACAAACGGGTTTGGCTAGATTGAAAAGGGCCATGCGCGGGGATCGTGAGTGAGTGGCTCGTTTCTTGCTGCACACGCGGCTGAACTTAAGGTTGAAGGGTGTCTCCGATATGAGATCTGATCATTTACCGCAGTCGGCGTGTTTTCCGCGTCCCAGCAATGGGAACGCTCTCGATTCGGATGCGCGAGTCGCGAGGGCACCAAGGGCCTTTCTGAAATCCTTTCCCTTCCGGATCCGGCAACTATGGGTGGTTCTCGCCCTGTGTGTGGGAGCGGCTCTAGGCCAGGCGGCGGCGGAAACCCTCACGTCTTTCACCACGACTGTCTACACCGCTTCGGCGCTCCCCTCAGGGGACTCGAGTGTGTCCGTGGTCGACCTTAATTTGAGGCTTCCAGAGGGAAGCGGACTCCAAGCCCCGTTGGTTTGGACGCTTGTCCAGTTGCCCACTTCCTACCCGGCGGGGGTCAGCCTCACCGAAAACGGTCTGCTGACTGCCCAGAACATGGGTACGAACAACGTGAGGAATGTGGCGGTTTGGGTGACGGATGCCTCCGGACGTTCGGTCCCCGGACAGGTCAAGATTTCTGCGGTTTCCGGCTTTGGTTCCTTTATTTTGAACGTCGTACCCGGGCAGTCTTCCCCAAAAGTGCTCGATTTGAACGCGACGCTGCCTTTTGGGGGCGGCTCGGAGACTCGGGTTTGGGCTTTCGCGCCGGGGCAAGGGCTTCCCGACTGGTTGAGCTTGTCCCCCGCGGGCACGCTGACGATTTTACCCGGCGCGAGCGTGCCGAGGACGGCATCGGACCTTTTCATCGAGTTGACCGACAGTTCCTTTGCGACTGGCGCGGGCACGGGTGGCAAGCCGCATGTGCGGGTGCGCGTGAACACGGTGGATTTTACGGGGGCTGTGTTTGGCAAACAGAGCGCTGCCTCGCCCGAGGAAGTTTCCTTCGATCTGTCCCGTTTCCTTCCCCCGAGTGCCGATCTTCGGACGCCCCTCGTCTGGTCTTCACCGCAAACGGGCGGCGCGATGCAGGGGGATTACACGGTTGTGGAAACGGGGACGCTCCGGGTAACCAACCGTTGGAGCACCGTGATCGCGGAGGTTCCGGTGACTGTCACCGACGTGGACGGCAGGAAACTGCTGGGCGCAGTTTCTCTCAGCGCGCTCCAAACCGCTTTTTCAAAGAAACTGCCCTTAACCCCCGGCAATACGCGCGCCGCAGCGCTGGACTTGAATCAGACTTCGGACGGCTCTTCGTTGGCGGGTTCATTCAGAACGCGCTCTTGGAGCTTTGTTGCCGGGCAAACGATTCCTGAATGGCTGACTCTCAGTGCCAAGGGCCTTGTGTCCGCCGTGTCGCCCGCTGGGACGATGATTCCGGTCGCTGATTACTTTATCGAGTTTACGGACCCCGCAATTTACCAAGGGCCTGGCGCTCCCCCAGCCAAAACCTACGGGGCCGTTTCTCTGTTTCCTGCCAAGTTTACCGCCTATCTCGAGGGGGATGTCTCCGCGGAAGGGAGGAGCATCGACCTCGCTCCAGTGCTCGACGCGGCATTGGGCTCTCCCATTCAAGGCGCGAGTTGGGAGGTACCGTTGCATCAGGCGCTCCCCCCCGGCGTGCTGCTTTCCCAGTCGGGAACGCTTTCTGTGGGGCAAGCGACGCAGGTACGGACGGCAGTTGTGGTGAACGCTCGTGTTGGATCCGAGCGGACGGAAACGGGCGTGGTTTGGGTGAATGCGATGAACGTCCTGCCGGGCCCGGTGATCGCGGTGGCGCCCGGGCAGGTGGGGGGCTTCGCGATTGATCTGAACGGTGGAGTCTCCACGTTGCCGGGTACCAGCGCAGCAAACCGTCTCTGGTCCTTGCCCGGAGCGCAGAATCCGCAGTGGCTGACTCTGAGTGAGGGAGGGGTTCTGACTGCCGCTCCTCCGGCGGGCACCACCCTGACGGCTGGTACCTCGGTGGTGGTGGAGGTGTTCGACCTTACCCAGTACGACAGCCCCCGGAGCTACTTTGGCATCGGCCTTGAGTCGGTGGGCTTCACCAAAACCGTTCTGGGAAGCGCCAGCAGCGCAAACGACCTGTCAGTCGATCTGGGCTCCCTCCTTCCAACTTCTCCCGCACTGGTGCCCCCCGTCACTTGGACAAAGGGCACGGTTCCCGGGGGACAGTCTATGAGCACCCTGACGGCGTCGGGCACGCTCTCCATGAGTGCATCGGCGGCAATGGAAATGGAGGAGTTGGTGCGCGTCACGGCCACTGATGCTGAGGGGAGTACAGTGAAGGGTGTCGTGGCGTTGCGGACCTTGAACCTTCGCTCCACAGGTTCTCTCAACCTGCTCGTCGGAGGCACGGTGGGAAGTCTCAATCTCAACTCGCTTCTTCCCAACCCGTCCATGCTCGAGAACAGCCCCAGGCCATGGAAGCTCGTCCCCGGCCAGGTTTTGCCCACGTGGTTGTCGCTGGACCCACAGGGTTTCGTTTTGGGAGGACAGGCTCCCACCGGCCCCACGGAACCCTCGCGGGTGGTTTTCTTCGAGTCGAACGACCCCAGCTACATCAACGCGGGCGGAGGCGCGAAGGCCTACGTGGGAGTTTTGGTCAATCTGGTGGACTTTGCTGGGGGAATGGTGGGGGACCAATTCAATCCGGAAGGACTCAGCCAGCCCCTTTCGGGCTTTTTGCCCCAAACTCCGGTGCTCTCCGGCACCCTCACCTGGGCGCTGCTCGGCGAGATCCCCCAGACGCTTTCTCTCAGTACTTCCGGGACTCTCGGCCTCGAGGCGGACTCTTCTTTTCGAGGAGAGGTGTTGGTACGCGTGACCGACTCAACCGGCAAGAAACTGACGGGTTCCGTCTCCGTTGCGTCCTTGCAGACGGAGTTCGCGCCGCTGTCCAACGTGGTGCCCGGTAGGTTGGTGCCGATGACCCTCGATCTGAACCGTCCTGCGGATGTCGCGAATCCTCCGATGGGAGGTGCTTCTGCCCTCACGAGGACGTGGTCTTTTGTGCGCGGGCAGCAACTCCCCGATTGGGTGACCCTTTCTTCGTCAGGAACCCTGAGTGCCCTAGCCCCTGCCGATGCGCCCTTGGTGCCGCGCGAAATTTTTGTACAGTACACTGATGTGCCCACCAACGGCGCGTTCGGGACGAGTGCCGTCACCCGCTACGGCAACGTGTTTTTAAACATGACCCGGTTCGAGGCGAAACTGGTGCGCGCCGCGGCAACCGGCGCGGGTGCCCCCACGAGCTTCTCGTTGGATTTGAACGGCACGCTTCCCTCGCCCTCTGGTTTAAGCGGTGACCTCACTTGGGCGGTTCCGCCCGAACTCGCCAGTCTGTTGGGGACGGTGACTGTGTCGGAAACCGGGGTGCTGGCGGTGCCTGCCCATATGCCCATTTCAAAGGCGTTTGAGGTCGAAGTGCGGGATTCCAGTGACACATTGTTGGTGGGATGGGTGACAGTGGAAGTCGTGGAGTCCTCGCTGAGTGCACAGATCGGTGTGCAACAGGGCCTTGCAGAGGCTTCTTCCTTTGATCTCAATGAGTTCGCAGTGACAGCGTATCCGTTGTCCGGCAATGCTGAAACAAGGAGTTGGGCGTTTAAGGAAGGACAGACCATTCCCTCGTGGCTTTCGCTTAGCAACCGGGGCGTGCTTTCCGCAAGGCCTCCCGCAGGCGCTCTGCCCTCCGTTGCGCAGTACGTGGTTCAGGTTGAAGACCCCGTGACGAACTCCCGCCGCTTTGGGACCCTACAGCTGCAGCCGGTAAGTTTTAAAGGTTCGTTCTTTGCCGATTCTTTTTCGGCCGGCCAAAGCGGGTTGGATTTAAATGCCCTCTTGCCGGCAGACGCGAATCTGGGGGAGGCCGTTTCGTGGTCGCTTTTGAGCGCCCCCGGTCAGTTAAACATTTCGTTGAATCCTCAGGGCCAGTTGAACTTTGGTTCCGGGATGGCGGGCAGTCAGCAGTTGATTCTCAAGGCGCAGGGAAGCGGGGAGGCCTTTCTGGTGGGGGCGGTAGCGGTCAAACTTTTGTCGGTCGTGGGCAGTGCCGAGGTCAGTCCCCTCGTGGGTTTGCAGTCCCCGGCAATCGTGGATGTGAATACGCTCCCAGCCTTCAATCTTGCCACCTATGGATCGAGTTCGCGGACTTGGAAAATTATTCCAGGACAGTCACTTCCATCCTGGCTGAGCCTGACTGCCACCGGACGCATCTCGCTCAAACCCACCGCCTCGGACGTGCCGTTCGACGTGTTCGTTGAGATGACCGACAGCCAGCAGGTAAATTCGGGGGCGTTGAACCTGCCGTCGGTTTACAAGGTGCGTGTTTCGCCAGCAGAATTCGGCGGACCGGTTTACATCGACCTCAGCGCCAGCATGGCCGGTGGCTCGCCTGGCCCACAAGCCGAACGGAACTTGAACCCGCTGGTGACCGGGACTGCATTTGCCAACGTGGCTGCAAGGCGATGGAGCATTGTTCCCAGTGCCGCAACCGGGCCGGATTCCGGAAACAAATCCCTCACGGAGGGGGGGACTTTCTCGGTTTCAAATCTCTACAGCCCCATCAGTGGTCAGGATATTCGGGTGCAGGTTGACAACGGGAGTGGGGTGACCCAAATCGGGAAGGTTACCCTTCGGGCCGACTATGCCAGCGCGGTCATGCTTTCGGGCATCGTCGGAAGCGGTTCCGTTCAGACGGTTGATCTCACTCCGTACATTCCGGAATTTTTCAAGATGCCCGGCGCCACCTACAGCTGGTCCCCGATTGCCGGGGCCCCAGCGCCGATTGAGGGGATGAGCCTTGACCCCGCCGGAACGCTTACGCTGCCGGCGCCCACAACTGCGTTGCTCGGTACCAATTCTCTGTACGCGGAATTGACGGTGACGCCTCCCTCGATCTTTGGGGAACCCATGGTCCGCTCGATCAGAATCTCGTGGGTGGTGGGCAATTTTTCGGTCATTGTCGCCGGCGAAAGCGGCATGTACGGCGGGGCGGTTTCTCTCGACTTGAACGGTTTGATTCCGAGCACCACCGCAGTCTCCGCACCCTTGCAGTGGGAACTGCCATCCAGCGGGATGGGGCCGTCCAACTGGAGTGTATCCCCTGCTGGAATTTTGTCCTACACGGGGAATGGGTTCCCCGGCGGGGTGGGAGCTGCCGGCGGTTTGTTTGTCGTGCAAGCGCGGGACGCCCAGCAGAAGCCTTTCCTCGGCGTCGTCGATCCCCGTGTTGTGAGTTTGAGTCAGACCGTCAGCGGCGGAAGCCTCTCGGTCACTGCAGGCGGCTCGGCTGCGATGAACCTCAACTCCTTGTCTGGCCCCCTCATGCCCTATGAGACAGCCAAATGGATACTGCAGCGCGGTGTGGGCTACCCGTTGGACGGCATCACCCTCTCTAGTTCAGGTTCCCTCTCCGTGCGGGCCTCGGCGGGGGCTCCAACGGGCGTGCATCGCGTGTATCCGGTGCGGACCACCGGATATAACGACTCGCCGGGTGGAAGGATGGAAACGCTTGCCTTTGACGTTGTTGTGACGGGTGGCAGTTCCACGCTGTTACGCGGTGTTTCCACTGTGCTGGGTTCCAAAATTGTCAGGGTTTCCAGCACCGCCGGTCTCACCCCGGAAACAAGTGTGAGCGGTCTGGGGCTCGTTGCGGGTTCCAAAGTTGCCTCGGTGGAAAGCGCCGAGCAGTTCACGCTCAACTTTCCCGCGAACGCGAGTTACTACGGCTCTTCTCTCGTAGCCGATTTTGTCCTTCTGCCCGCCTTCGAACCGCCTACGAATCTGGCGATCAGCGAGGCATCGCTCAGCCCTGTGCTGGGTTCTGCGGGGAGTGAGCTGGATTTGAATTCGCTGTATGTGATGGGGCCTTCTTTGACTGGCTCCAAGACGTGGTCGTTTGTGCCTGGCCAGAGTCTGCCTGCGTGGCTGGGTGTCACGGCGGCAGGGGTGCTGAGTGCGGCGCCCGGGCTTCAGGTTGGGACCACACCGCTCGAGGTGTACGTGCAGGTGACCGATCCGTCGCAGGTGAAGTACTTTGGAAAGGTGACGCTGGCGCCGGTGTTCTTTGGCACGGGAGTGTTCGCGGACATGGCGGAAGCGCAGGGACCGATGCCGCCGGTGGAACCGCTGACGCTGGTGTCGCTGGATCTCAACCCGCTGGTGACGGGCACTGCGTTTGCGAATGTGGCGGCGCGGAGTTGGAGTCTAGTGGAAGGGCAGCCCTACATGACGATCACTGGAATGAGCCTGAGCACGGGCGGGACCTTCCGGGTGTCGAGCAATGCCATGTACTCGAATGTGCCTGCGACGGTGCTGGTGGAGGTGAGCAACGAGGCGGGCGTCAAGCAGCGTGGGGTGGTGAACGTGAGGGTGGGCTACGCGATGCCGGTGACCTTGAAGAGTGTTGTGG
>JBILKV010000067.1:0-20821 GCA_044376515.1 Chthoniobacteraceae bacterium
GCCGGGGTGTTTGACATGGAACCCCAGCACTTCCACGCGGACGCGAAGGCACAGGGCTTCAGCCGGCGGGCGGTCCGGGAGGGGCTCTACATCTTTGACTCCTTCAAAGAGTTCGACGGCAGGCGCTACGTGGCTCTCAACAACTTTCCCGGCAAACAGAACGCCCTCGCCGTGCTGCACGATGACTTCGAAACGTTTGAGATCATCGGCCACTACAACGAGCCGCAGTCTGAGCAACTGAGCGAGTCCGCCGTCAACCGGCTGCCCGACGGCATCTGGATGGCCATCTGCCGGAACGACGCCGGCAACTACCATTTCACCACAAGCAAAGACGGCAGGACGTGGACCGTCGGCAAGCCGGAACCGTTTGTCCCGAACGGCCTCAATTCGAAGCCGACCTTCGACAAGTTCGGCGACGTCTACTACCTCGGCTGGCAGGAAAACACCCGTATCCAAAACTGCGGCCGCAGCGTCTTCAACGTGGACGTCTCCCGCGATGGAAAGAACTGGGAACGGAAATACCGGTTCGAATCGCCCCATTCGTTCCAGTACCCGACCTTCCACGAACACCAAGGTGAAGTGTGGCTCGCAGTCTCGCAGAGCGACCACAAGGGCACCACCGACCGGATCATGTTCGGGAGACTCGAGTCGGTGGGTCAGTTTGAAACCCAGGCCGGCCGGAAGCGCATCGAATGGCCCGCGCCCCCTCAGCCTGAGCCCGCGTTCATGAAACGCGGCGTGCCGCTCTTCACCGACCGCGAGTACGTCATCCAGGACTTTCCCGAGGCGGTGCGCGACCTGCCCTTTCACCGCACCGGCATCGAGCATCTGGAGGTTATTGTGACAAAACCGGGCGCGCTGTTCGCCCTCACGCCGACGCCCCGGCCCACCGCCGCCAGCCAGGAACAGGCTTTGTTGAAGGCGGGCTTTACGAAAGTCGAAGCCGCCGAAACGCAACTGTTCCCGGGCGAAATCAACCGCGTGAGCCTTTTCCGTAAAACCGTCAAACAGGGGGAAAGGTTCCATTTTAGAAAAATGGTCGTGCTGGTGGCCGCGGAGGGCGCCACCCTGCGTGAGGAGAACGGCCTCTCGCCGGTTGTGATTCACAACCCGGGCGAACAGTTCCAAGACGAGGCACGGCCCGGGGCCATGATCATCGGCATGGACCGCACAACGCAGGGCCGCCTCTGGGGCTGCTGGACGGGAACGGGCGACAAAAAGGATGGCTACTTCCTCCTCGCCACGAGCGAGGACGGCGGAGCCAACTGGTCAAAACCACGCCTGGCCGTGGGAGCGCGTACCGACCATCACCAGAAAATCAGCGGCGCCCTGGTGGGAAACCTGTGGACCGACCCGAAGGGCCGCCTCTGGCTTTTCTTTGACCAGCAGCTCGGGGATCCACAGAGGCGCATCACCAACTGGTATATGCGCTGCGATGCGCCCGATGCCGCCGAGCCCGTATGGAACGAGCCGGTGCAGTTTGCAGAGGGCTGCACGCTCAACAAGCCGACGGTGCTTAAAAACGGCGACTGGCTCCTGCCTGTTTCGGACTGGCACCAAAAGACAGCCCGCGTGTTCGCCTCCACCGACGCTGGCGCGACATGGCGCGAACGTGGCCACCTTCAGTTTCCGGGATGGGAGTATGACGAGCACATGACGGTCGAGCTCAAGGACGGACGCCTCTGGATGCTGGCACGTACAAAAGACCAGCCGCATGAGAGCTTTTCTGCCGACGGCGGCAGGACATGGAGTCCACCAATGCAGGCCGCAACGGTGCAGAACATCAACGCGCGCTTCTTTCTGCGCCGCCTGCAGTCGGGCCGCATCCTGCTCGTCAAAAACGGCCCACCCACCGAGCGCTTGAAAGAACGCACACACATGAGCGCGTGGCTTTCGGAAGACGAGGGGCAAACCTGGAAAGGCGGCCTGCTCCTCGACGAGCGCAACGCTGTATCGTATCCCGACGGCTTCGAGGCGCCAGACGGACTCATCCACGTCCTCTACGACTGGAACCGGCACACCGATGCGGAGATCCTTCTGGCCAAATTCCGGGAGGAAGACGTGCTCGCAGGCAAGGTTGTCTCAAACGACGCCAAGCTGCTCCTACGCGCGAACAAGGCGACCGGGCCAAAGCCCGAAAAACTCTACAACGGTATCCAACTGCCCGACATCTGGCCGCCACGTTTTGGTGATCCGGCATCGGCGGCGCCCATGACCGTTCCGTACCTTGCCCAACGGCCGAAGGTCACTCCGATCGACGTCGGTCGCCAACTCTTCGTGGACGATTTTTTGATCGAGTCCACCGACCTTAAAAGGGTGTTTCATCAAGCCGAGAAGTTCACTGGCAACCCCGTCTTCCAGGCGGAGACGGAGGTGGAGAAAAAACGAAACGGGGTTGTTTATCTCGGGCAGGGCGGAGTCTTTTACGAGCCGTCGGAGAAGCTGTTTAAGATGTTCTACACAGCGGGTTGGCGCGGGCCCCTTGCCATGGCAACGAGTCCGGATTTGAAGCACTGGAACCGGCCTGAGCTTGGCCTGCATGGGGGCAATGTTCTTCTGCCAGAGGGAGCGGCCTGGAGCGCGGGTGCGGGCACGACCGCCGGCACGGACAATGCGCTTTGGTACGACATCCATGCCACAGATCCCAGCGAGCGCATCAAGTACCTGACCTGCTGGATGCATGTGCCGAAGGCGCAGACCGTACCGGGCCTCACGCACAGCCTGCAGGTTTCAGACGGAGTGCATTGGTCCAAGCCCGTGGCCTGCAATTCGGCCGCCAGCGACTACGGCTCTATTTTCTTCAACCCTTTCCGAAACAAATGGGTGCAAAGCATCAAGCGGGATGGCCCGCGGGGGCGCTGCAGGTACTACCTCGAGAGCAACCGCTTTCTGGACGGGGCGGACTGGTCAAAGTCGGTTTACTGGACCAACGCGGACAACCTCGACCGCCCCGAGCCTCCCAACGGCTATGCCGGCAACGCCGGCGAGGGTGATGCGCCACAGCTCTACAGTCTGGCTGCCGTGGCATACGAAAGCGTGATGATTGGAATGCACCAGATCCACCGCGGACCGGATAACGGGGTCTGCGCAAAGGGAGGCTTCCCCAAACTGACCGATCTTGAGTTGGGGTTCAGCCGTGATGGTTTCCACTGGGACCGTCCCGACCGCAGGGGGTTCATCCGTGGCGAGCGTACGCCGGGGGCCTGGGACCGCGGTTATCTGCACACAACCACGGGGGTTTTTGTTGTGCACGAAGACCGGTTGGTTTTTCCGTACTGCGCGTATTCCGGCGATACGGGCGGCGGGCGAAGTGACATGTATGGTGGAGCGGCGGTCGGCCTTGCGAGTCTGCGTCGGGACGGGTTCGCGTCGATGGAAGCTGGAAAACAGCCGGGGGTGTTGACGACACGTCCGGTAAAGTTCAAGGGCAGGCACCTCTTTGTGAATGTGAACGGGGAGGTTCGCGTGGACGTGCTCGACGAGGGCGGACAGGTCCTCCGTACTTCGCTGCCAGCCGCCGGGGACCGGACAAAGCTCATTATCGAGTGGCCGGAAGGGGCTGACCTTTCGGGGTTCGCGGGCAAGAACGTGAAGTTCCGTTTCCACCTCAACCAGGGCTCCCTGTTTGCGTTTTGGGTGACACCGGATCAAAACGGCACCAGCAACGGCTACGTTGGCGCGGGCGGCCCAGCCTTCAACGGCACGCGAGACGTCCACCCCTAAACCCATGAAACGCTTCTTTGACTGGTTCAACAACCTCTACCCAGTCTGGCTGGTAGGCCTTTCGGTCATCGCCTTTTTCAAACCGTCCGTGATGCTGTGGTTTGGCCCAGACTGGATCTTCTGGTCTCTCGCGGGCTCCATGCTCGGAATGGGGCTCACGCTGAGCGTCGAGGAGTTCAAAGCCATTGCGCGGATGCCGGGCAGCGTGGCACTCGGCTTCGTCGCCCAGTACACGATCATGCCACTGGCGGGCTGGGCGACGGCGAAGATGCTCCGCTTGGAACCGGGCCTCGCCGTGGGAATCATTCTCGTGGCGAGCTGCCCGGGCGGGATGGCCTCCAACATGATCACCTACCTCGCACGCGCGAACGTCGCGCTCTCAGTGGTCCTGACGCTTTTCTCAACACTGCTCGCGTTCTTCTTCACCCCCATGTGGACCAGCAAGCTCGCAGGCCAGTACGTGCCCGTGGACGCCTGGGGGCTTTGCAAGTCAGCGCTGCAACTCACCATTGCACCCGTCCTCGTCGGTGTCCTCATCCGGTGGAAAATGCCGCGCACCGCGGACCGCATCGGACTCGCCGGACCAACCATCGCAGTCGTCGCGTTTGTGGGCGTCACCGGCGGCATTGTGGCGGCAAGCGCCGAGGCGATCGCCAGGAACTTTGGCGTGCTCGCGCTCGCTGCCTTCGTGCTGCACATCCTCGGTTTTGGCGTGGGTTACCTTGTGCCGAAGATGCTGCGTTATCCCGAGTCGGTGGCCCGGACCGTGAGTATCGAGGTGGGCATGCAAAACGGCGGAATGGCCGCCTCTCTCGCCCGCCTGCATTTTTCCTCGATGCCGCTTGCAGCGGCCGCCGGCGTGTTCAGCGGGGTCATGCAAAACATCCTCGGGGGAATCGCCGCCGCCATCTGGAAACGCCGGACGCCCGACGCATGAGCCGTCGCGACATCCACTACTGGAAGTGCGACCGACCGGCCGCCTTCCACGGCACCCGGGCGCGCTCGGAAACGTTGCCCCTGATTTCACAGGCGTTGGAACCCGAACTACGGCGTCACTTCAGCACCAAAGAGGTGGCGTTGCAGCCCGCCCCAACACAGGGAAACCATCTCGCTTGGACAGCGGTTGTCGGCGGCAATCCTGTGTTTGTCCGCGTCGAAGACGGACCCGAGAACGACGGCCACCTCGCCGTGGAATCCATCCTGCTGGACAGGGTCCGCGCCACGGGCGTGCGCACCCCGCTCGTACTGGGTTGTGACGCGACGCGTGCCCGGGTCCCGTTCGCGTGGCAGGTCTTGGAATGGATTGACGCGCCTGATTTAAACCACTGGTTCAAGGCGGGCACACTCGACCAAGAAAAGATCGCCTTCGACATCGGCGTGGGGATTGCGAATTGGCAGAAAATCACGTTCGAAGGATTTGGAACCCTCGACAACGGCCTCCAAGGATACCGCACTTCCTACGAGGATTATTTCCACCTCCGCCTCGACGAGCACCTGCACTTTCTAAAATCGCGCGGCTTTCTCGCGAACACGGAAGAGATTCTCTCCGAGCTTAAAGCCCACGGGAGCCTGCTGTCGGTCAAGCAGGGCTGTCTGGTGCACAAGGACCTTGCCCTTTGGAACATCCTCGGCACGCCGGATGAAATCGCAGCGTTTATCGACTTTGACGATGCGATCAGTGGAGACGCCTTGGAAGATCTCTCGCTTCTGGGCTGCTTTCACGACGCGACATTTCTGCGGCGGGCGCTTGAGGGTTACCAGAGCGTACGCGGGTTGCCTCCGGATTATCTCCGGAGATTCTGGTTGCACCTGCTGCGGAACATGCTCGTCAAAGCCGTGATTCGCGTCGGCTCAGGCTATTTCGAGCGCAGTGATGGTTTCTTTCTGATCGGCACCGGCCGCAACGGTGCTGATCTCGAAAGAACCACCCGCGAGCGTCTGGCCACCGCACTGCGCGGACTACGCGAGGATTTAGATGTTTCCATCCTATGAACAAAACACCCTCCATCGGAACCTGGCTTTCCATCGGCTCACCGGTGGTTGCTGAACTGGCGGCTCTTTCGGGTTTTGACTGGGTACTGGTGGATTTGGAGCACGGATGCGGCTCGGAGAGCGGCGTGCTCGAACAACTGCTCGCCCTGCGCGGAAGCAAGACCCGCGGCATTATACGGGTAGGAGCGCTGCATCCCGATCTGATTTCCAAGCTGCTCGACCTCGGAGCAGATGGAATCATGGTTCCGCACGTTCAAACCGCGGAGCAGGCGCGGGCCGTGGTGCGGGCCGCCCACTACGCTCCCTTGGGAGCACGCGGCTTTTCCCGCACTGTGCGGGCCCATGCGTACGGTCTGCGCGCCCCCGGGGAGACACCCGCCCCACGACTGCTGGCGCAGATCGAGACGCTGGCGGCGGTCCGCGAATCCGGGGCCATCGCGGCCGTGGACGGGATTGACGTGCTTTTTGTAGGACCCGCGGATCTGCAGCACGACCTTCGGCACGGTTCCCATGCGAATCCACCGGACTTTGAGGAATGTCTGGTCCGCGTTGTCGAAGCGGCGCAGAACGCCGGCAAATCGGCGGGGATTCTGTTGCGCACACCGACCGAACTTGGGAGGCGGATTGCGCAGGGCTTTACCCATGTGGCGGTCCAGTCCGATCTGTCGCTCTTGCGCGAGGCGTTTGGCTCTATCATCGAGGAGGTTGGCTCGAACTTCGGACGACTCCCCGCCCGTGCGCAGGAACGCGGCATTTTCCAAACGTGAACAACACCTTGCTCATGCTTGCCGCACTCTGGAGCGGATTTATTTTCGCCGGTTTCGGAGCGGAAGCCGCCCACAGGCCGAACATCATCCTCATCTATTCCGACGACCACGGCTGGGCTGACCTCGGGGCACAGGGTTCCGACAAGGACATCCGCACGCCGCACCTCGATGCGCTCGCACGCGACGGGGTCCGTTTCACCCGCGGCTACGTGACCGCCCCACAGTGCGTGCCCTCAAGGGCCGGAGTGCTGACCGGCCGCTACCAGCAGCGGTTTGGAGTTGAGGACAACAACAAGGGGCCGCTCCCGCTGGAACAACTCACCATCGCCGAGCGGCTCAAGGCCGCCGGATACGCCACCGGGCAGGTGGGCAAGTGGCATCTCGATTTGGCTGGAGGCAAAAAGGGTGAGAAGGCGCTCCGCCTTTCGAAGGATCACATGCCGCACGCTCAGGGTTTCGACGAGTATTTCCGCGGCGAGCTGAGGCAGTTCTACGCATCGCACGATGCGGAAGGGAAACCCTTCGCCGACGCGCCGCACCTCGTGTCCGACAACCGGTTCCGTGTAGAGGTCCAGACCGAGGCAGCTCTTGCGTTTTTGGACCGCCGGGCTGCCCAACCCGAACAGCCCTTCTTCCTTTACCTCGCGTGGTACGCACCGCACGTGCCGCTCGAGTCGCCCGAGCCGTGGTTCTCGCAAACCCCGGCCGGCCTCCCGAAGGAGCGCCGTCAGGCGCTCGCGATGCTTGCGTCGATGGACGACGGACTCGGCCGTCTGCGGGCGAGACTCCAGGCCATGGGGCAGGAAAACAACACACTGATTTTTTTTATCGGCGACAACGGGGCACCGCTCGGCGGGGCATGGAACGGTTCGCTCAACACGCCACTGGTCGGGCAAAAGGGAATGCTCACCGAGGGCGGCATCCGCACTCCGTTTGTGGCAGCCTGGCCGGGGCGTCTGCCTGCGGGAACGGTCTATGATGAACCGGTGGTAAGTCTCGATGTGGCGGCGACCGCAGTGGCGCTTGCCGGGCTGCCAAAGGATCCCGTACTTGATGGAACAGACCTGCTTCCCTTCCTCGATGGAAAATCTCAAGGCCCACCGCATCAACGGCTTTTTTGGCGGTGGGGCTCCCAGTCGGCGGTCTTGGAGCATCCGTGGAAACTGGTCCGGCTTGGGGACCGCGAGCAGTTGCTTTTCAACGTGTCCCAACCCGACGGCGAGAACGCGTCCAGAAACCTGTTCGCACAACAGCCCGAAACGGCGGGCCGCCTCAACCAGGAGCTCAAGGAATGGAGCGACACCCTGCAACCGGCCGGCCTCCCTGTGGGCGGGGACCTGCACCACGAGGGGATGTTCGCCGAGCACGAAGTGGTGGTGCCGCGCCCCGATGCGGCGCGCAAAAAGGACGCGCCCGTGGGCTCCGTTCAGGGATGGCTCTGCCGCAACGGGACGCTTGCCGTGGCCGGTGGTGTGCTTTCGGTGACACCCGCTCCAAACGCCGCCAGGAACGCACGACCGTTTCTGGCAAAGAGCGGTCTTTCGCTCAAGGGGCCGTTGACTTTCAAGATTCAGGCGGAAGCAGAGGAGGCCGGTTTCATCGGCATTTCATGGCGAACGAAGCACGAAACCGACTTTATCCCGGCCAACGCCGTCCGTCTGGAGTTGCCCGTAGGTGCCGGGGAGCAGACCGTCAAGATCCCGACGCTGGACGAGGTTGTTCATGTCCGCGTCCATTTTGGAGGGCGGGCCACGGCGGTGCGGATTCGTTCCATTGCCATGGACTCAGCGACCGGCGCAGGCGACCGGGCTGATTTCGAAAGCGCAGCCCCCTGACTGCCGGAATTTTCCTCCGGCGGTTGGAGGTCCGGCATTACTCCTTTCGGGCCGGAGTGGGCAGGGTGACTCCGCCTTCCTCGAAATCGCCCGGATTGACCCAGCCCGGCTTGAAGTTGTCGGAGCGGAAGCGCTCGTACATGGCGCGCCACCGCTGTTCCGAGTAGGGATGGGCCTCGTACTCTGCGCCGCGCCCGAGCATCCGCAGGTCGCCTTGCGCCAACAGCGCCTTGCCCAACTCGGCTGAGAGGGCGGCCCGGGCCGGTTGACGTTCGGGCGCTTCGGCCAGGTTGTGGATGCAGTCCGGGTCTGCGACCAGATCGTACAGTTCCGCGGCACCCCGCTTTCCAAAGGCCAGCGCCCAGTGGGGATCGGCCGGGTTGCGTCGGTGGCTTTCCAACAGCCACGTTTTGGTTGGGCTTCCGTCAGTGTCGAGGTAGCCGGTTTCGGGGTTGCAGGCCGGCCAGCGGCCCGGCTCGAAGTTGATAGAGAGTAGCATGCCGTCTTTGACGATGGAACGGATTGGATATCCCGTGTCGCCCGGGCGCCCCACATCGTTTCGCTCCCTCCCGAGCAGCACGTGGTCGCGGGCCGCCTCGATGCGGCCGCCTTTCTCCGACTGAAAGAGCCCAAGCAGACTCCGTCCCGTGACGGGTGCCATGCCCGCCTGTTCGGCGGAAAGCCCCGCCGCCGCAAGCAGCGACGGCGTCAGGTCGATCAGGCTCACATAGTCTTCGATCACCCGCCCCGGCGTCTTGATCCCCGCGGGCCAGCGCACCGCCAGCGGCAGGTGGTTGGAGACGTCATATTCCTGTCCCTTGCCGCGCGGGAAGGGCATCCCGTTATCCGCGGTCACGATGACCAGGGTGTTTTCCAACTGCCCCGACGCCTCCAGCGCCTCCAGCATCCGGCCCAGATGCAGGTCGAAATACTCCACCTCCATGGCGTAGTCCAAGAGGTCGTTGCGGACCACCTCGTTGTCAGGCCAGAAGGCGGGTACGCGGTCGATGTCCTCCAGTTTCTTGCCGCCCTTGGAGACGCCCGAGCCGTACTCGTAGGCCCGGTGTGGCTCAATCGAGCCGTACCAAAAACACCATGGCCCGCCCGCCGGACGCGCCGCTAGAAAATCGGCGAAGTTCCCGGCATAGTCGTTTTTGCTGATCCCACTGGCCGGGGGTGATGTGGTGCGCTTGTTGAAGGGGGTGCCGACCATCTGGCGCGGTTTGCCGGCAGCGTCCTTTGCTTCTCCCGGCCCCCAGCCTTTGGAGGTGAGGCCGACAAAATAACCGTTCCGGGCGAGCCCTTCTGGATAGGTCGCGAACTCTGGCGGGAAGATGGGCGAATGGTTGGCGGCCGCCCCGAGCTGCCACGGGTTGCGGCCCGTTAGGATGGCGGAGCGAGAGGGGGAGCACTTTGCGGTGGGAGTGTAGGCCCTCGTGAAGAGCAGTCCCTCCCGGGCGACCCGGTCAAAGTTGGGGGTCTTTACCCATTTGCATCCGTAGGCGCCCGCGTGCCCAAAGGACCAGTCGTCTGCCACTGCGATCAGGATGTTGGGCCTCACGGGTTGGGCGGCTTTCGCGGGAAAGAGGGCGGCGAAGAGTAGGAGGGCGGGGAGGAGGAAGCGCATGGCCATTCCAAGCCACCGGGCCCGTGCCGAGTCAAGCGTGGCAGGTCCCCTAGGGGAAAGCACACATCAGACTGTCCAAAACGCGCTGCATCCCCTTAGATCACCCCTCTTTTGCTATGGCCCGTAAGACCTCCCCATCACCCGTCCCCGTCCGCCCGAGCGAACCGGCCCGGCCCCTGAAGCTGCTGGTAGCCAACCGTTCTGAGATTGCGATCCGCATTATGCGGGCGGCCACCGAATTGGGGCTCCGCACCGTGGCCATCTACGCGCAGGAGGACCGCTTTTCGATGCATCGCTTCAAGGCGGACGAAGCCTATGTGGTTGGCGAGGGCAAGGGGCCGGTGGGCGCGTATCTGGACATCGAGGGGATTGTTGCGCTGGCCAAGGAAAAGGGTGTGGATCTCATCCACCCGGGCTACGGTTTTCTTTCCGAGAACGCCCATTTTGCGCGGGCCTGCGCCGAGGCGGGGATCGCCTTCGTGGGGCCGCGGCCGGAACTGCTGGAGCTGATGGGCGACAAGGTGGCCGCGCGTACGCTCACCCAGAAGCTCAAGGTGCCCACCCTGCCCGGCACGGAAGATCCGGTCACCGACCGGAAGGAGGCCATGAAAGTGGCCAAACAGATTGGCTTCCCGCTCATCATCAAGGCGGCCTTTGGCGGTGGCGGGCGAGGCATGCGCGTGGTCCGGCGGCCGGAGGATTTGGCTTCTTTGTTGGACGAGGCGCAGGGCGAGGCGGAGCGCGCTTTCGGGAATGCCGCGGTCTTTTTGGAGAAATACATCCCGCGTGCCAAGCACATCGAGGTGCAGGTTTTGGGCGACAAGCACGGGAATGTGCTTCACCTTCACGAGCGCGACTGTTCGGTGCAGCGGCGTCACCAGAAGGTGGTCGAGATCGCCCCTTCGGTCTGCCTCGACCCGCGGGTGCGGGAGGAACTGTGCGAGGCCTCGGTGCGTATCGCGCGCGAGATCGGTTACGACAACGCGGGCACAGTGGAATACCTGTACGACCTCGACACCAAGGACTGGTTCTTCATCGAGATGAACCCCCGCATTCAGGTGGAGCACACCGTCACCGAACAGATCACGGGCGTGGACTTGGTCCGCTCGCAGATTTTGATCGCGCGCGGCGCGGCCCTCGACGGTCCTGAACTGCTGTTGCCCCCGCAGGCCGAGATGCCCCGCAACGGGTACGCCGTGCAGTGCCGCGTCACGACGGAGGATCCCGAGAACAAGTTCACGCCCAACTACGGCAAGATCATCACCTACCGGAGTGCCGGCGGTTTCGGAGTCCGGCTCGACGCGGGCATGGGCGACACGGGGGCGGTGATCACGCCTTTTTACGATTCGCTCCTGGTGAAGATCACGGCCTCGGGCGCGAGCTTCGCGATGGCGCTCGAACGGATGGACCGGTGTCTGCGCGAAATGCGCATCCGTGGGGTCAAGACGAACATCCCGTTCTTGGAGAACGTCATCCACTCCAGACAGTTCCGCGAGGGGGACGCGACGACCACGATGATCGACACCTCCCCGGAGCTGTTCGCCTTCAAGCCGCGCCGAGACCGGGCCACCAAGCTGCTCTCCTTCCTTGGCAACACCATCATCAACGGCAACCCCCACGCCAAGGGACACCGTCCCGCGGTTCCCTACACGCCGGCCCCAGCGCCGGCCTACGACCACCTGCAGCCGCCGCCCTCCGGCACGCGCCAGTTGCTGCTCAAGCTGGGTGCCAAAGGATTTGCGGAATGGACGCGCAAGCAGAAGCGACTGCTCGTCACCGACACAACCTTCCGTGACGCGCACCAGTCGCTGATGGCGACGCGGGTCCGTACTTACGACATGGCGGCCACGGCGGCTTCCGTGGCCCGGCGTGCGTCGACGCTCTTCTCGCTGGAGATGTGGGGCGGGGCGACCTTCGACACGGCGATGCGCTTCCTCAACGAGGACCCGTGGCAGCGGCTGCGGTTGCTGCGCGAAAAGGTGCCCAACCTGTGCTTTCAGATGCTGCTGCGCGGAGCGAATGCCGTCGGTTACACGAGCTACCCGGCCAACGTCGTTTCGGGCTTCATCAAGCACGCCGCGGAGACGGGGATCGATATTTTCCGGGTGTTCGATTCGCTCAACGACCTTTCCAACATGAAGGCCGCCATGGAGGCGGTGCAGAAAACCCACGCGGTCTGCGAAGGCGCCCTTTGCTACACGGGTGACATTCTTGATCCCTCCCGCACGAAGTATTCGCTCAAATACTACATCAAGCTCGCCAAGGAGTTGGAGAAGATGGGGGCGCACTTCATCGCCATCAAGGACATGGCCGGCTTGTGCCGTCCCTACGCCGCACAGGCGCTTGTGAAGGCGCTGCGCGAGGAGGTGGACCTGCCCATCCATTTCCACACCCACGACACCTCGGGGATCAACGCCGCCTCGGTGCTGCGTGCCAGCGACGCCGGCGTGGATGTGGTGGATCTGGCGCTCGCCTCCATGAGCGGTTCGACCTCGCAGCCCAACCTCAATTCCGTGGTCGCCGCCCTGCAGCACACCCCCCGCGATACAGGCCTCGACCTCGACGCGCTTAACGAATTCTCCGATTACTGGGAAAAGGTGCGCGAGTTCTACACCCCGTTTGATACCGCGCCCAAGACGGGCTCGGCCGAGGTGTATCTGCACGAAATGCCCGGAGGTCAGTTCACCAATCTGAAAGAACAGGCGGCCTCCATGGGCCTCGCCTCGCGCTGGCCGGAAATTGCGCGCACCTACGCCGAGGTCAATGCACTCTTCGGGGACATCGTCAAGGTGACCCCTTCCTCCAAGGTGGTCGGGGACATGGCCCTGTTCCTTTTCACCCGCGGGATCAAGCCGGAGGACGTCGTCAACCTGCCGCCGGGAACCTCCTTCCCGGAGTCCGTTCGCGACATGCTCGGAGGCGGCCTTGGTGAACCGATGGGAGGTTGGCCCAAGGCGGTGGTCCGGGCCGTCCTCGGCAAGGACAAGATCCAACGGGTCAAGCCCGCTGCGGTGAACCTCAAGGACACCCTGGCGCACGTCGCCTCGCAGTCGGGGAGGCCGGCGAGCGAGGACGATCTGTATTCCTATCTGATGTATCCGCAGGTTTTTACGGATTTTGCGAAGTTTCAGAAGGACTTCTCCGACCCGAGCGTACTGCCGACGCCCGCGTTCTTTTACGGCCTGAAACTGGGCGAGGAAATCTCGGTGCCGATCGAGGAGGGCAAATTGCTCTTCATCAAGCTCATCAACGTGACCGCGCCCGACAAGGACGGCCGCTGCGTGGTGGGATTCGAGCTCAACGGGATGCCGCGCGAGGTGGTGGTGGTGGACAAGTCGATCGCGCCCAAGGCCAAGCCCAAGGTGAAGGCCGATTCTGCAAATCCGTTGCACGTGGGCGCGCCGATCCCGGGAATGGTCACTGCGCTGCATGCCACCCTCGGTAGTAAAGTCACCTCGGGAGAGAAACTTGCGACCCTCGAGGCGATGAAGATGCAGACCACACTGTACGCCCACACCGACGGCATCGTGGACGAGCTGCTGGTCGGTGTCGGCGATGCAGTCGAGGCTGGAGACCTTCTTGCGCGCATCCGGGCGTGACGGGATGCGGCGCGACCGGGAACGCCGGAGCGGCAAAGGAGCGCGGAAGGCGAGGTGGGCAGGCGTCCCGCATGCCTGAGAGCGGTAGCTGGCAGGTGGGGAAAGGCAATGGTTGGCCAGCTCTTTTTCATCCCCTCATGGTTCTGCGCCCTGAGGCGTGCTTTTCACCTGAGGCGCGACGAAAATAAGGGATCGGAACGTCTCGCTCTGAGGGGCAACAAGCAAACGGGGCGCACTGCCAGCCGGCGGTGCGCCCCGTTTTCAGTCCGTGGTTGGAGGGAGGTTCAGGCGGCCGCCGAGCAGGGCGCCGAGTCGTAGGAAAGCTCCCTCAGCCTGAAGGAAATCTTTTTGAGCGCCAGTTCAAGCCGGGTTTTGATCGTGCCAAGCGCGATCCCAGTGTGGTTGGAGATCTCGCGCTGGCTCATTCCCTTGTAAAAGGCCATCTCAACGGCCAGCCGCTGGGCCTCAGGCAACGTCTGGATGATTTCCGCCAGCACGCGGCGCAGGTCCGCCGATTCCACGTTTTCGCTACCCTGAACCTGCGTCCAGGCCTCGGGCTGCTGCTCGGTTTCCTTCTGGTAGCGCTCCTCCACCCGACTGTAGGCCTGCTCGCGGCGCAGCCGGTCGATGGCCCGGCGGCGGGAAAGCGTGATGATCCAGCCCAGCGCCTTTCCCTTTTCCGAAGAGTAGCGGTTGGCAAGGCGCCAGACCTCCAGAAAAACCTCCTGTAAAAGGTCTTCCACCGACTGCTCGTTGTGCAGCACCCGCGCGATGACAGCGCGGATGGTCGGGCTGTGGCGCCGGTAGAGTTCGTTGAGGCCCTCGGCGCGTTCCTGCTGAACGGCCGCCATCAGGAGTTCGTCGGTGCAGGTTTGGATGTTGGCCAGAAATTCGGAGTTGGAGTCGAAGGAGTAGAGCATGGGCTTGAGGAGTTGAAGTGTGCAGCTCCTTAAGCAGCGTGGATGCCAGCGTTAAAACACACAGGACGAGGTGTTTAGTTGAGCGGATTTGTGTAAAAAAACCGGAACGGGGTGTAATTTTTTATTACACCTGCGCGGCCGCGCCGGCCGAACTCCGGATGACATTCGCCCCGCCCTTGTTTAACCTGCCTTGGCGAAAGCCCGTCCCCGCCCCCTCGAACGCCCTCCATTCCTATGCTCGTTGATGTCCGTCACCTCTGCAAATCGCACCCCTCCCCGGGCGGAGGGAAGCCCGTCGAGATCCTGCGCGAACTCGATTTCCAGCTCGAACCGGGCGGCACCGCGGCGATTGTCGGCCCCTCGGGTTCGGGCAAGAGCACGTTCCTGAACATCTTGGCGGCACTGGACCAGCCCGATTCCGGCGAAGTCCGCGTCAACGGGCTCGTGCCCTCCGATCTCCGGGGGGGTGAGCTGGTGGATTTCAGGCGCCGCTCGGTCGGCGTGGTGTTCCAGATGCATCATCTGCTGCCGCAGTGCACCGTGCTTGAAAACGTGCTGGCCCCCTCGTTAGCGGACCGGCGTCAGGCGCGTTTGAACGCGGAGGCCAATGCGAGGGAAGTGCTCGACGCTCTCGGACTGGCCCACCGGCTCGGCCACCGGCCCTCGGAGCTTTCGGGCGGCGAACGTCAGAGGGTGTCGGTGGCCCGGGCGCTGGCCGGCGCACCGCGACTGCTTCTGGCCGACGAGCCGACGGGGGCGCTCGACCGGGCCAGTGCACAGCACTTGACCGGGTTACTGCTGGAGCTCAACAAGACGCGCAATGTGGCGCTTTTGGTGGTGACCCATTCCCGCGAGCTGGCGGAGCGCATGCAGCAGGTGTGGGAGCTGGTGGACGGCAAGCTAGTGAAGGTTCCATGACATTTTTCAAACTGGTTTTGGCCGGCCTGCGCCACCACTGGCGTTCCCATGCGGGCGCTTTTGCGGGGGCGGCCCTTTGTGCGATGGTCCTGGTGGGTTCCCTTTTGGTGGGCGATTCTCTGCGGGGTACGCTGCGGGATCAGGCGCGCGCCCGCACCGGCGCCGTGCTTTCGGCGCTGGTCGGGGGTGAACGCATGTTTCGCTCGGCCCTTGCCGGTGAGATTGGCTCCGATGTGGCTCCCGTCTTGTTTTTGCGCGGAAGCTCCTCGAGGGCAGATGGATCTGCCCGCCTCAACCAGGTTCAGGTGATCGGTGTTGATCCGCGCTTCTGGGCGCTGGCACCGCGCGGGGAGCGACAGGAACTCCAGCCCGGTGACGCCGTCGTCAGCAGGGCGCTCGCCACCCGCCTCGGGATTGGACCCGGGGACAGTCTGATTGTGCGTGTGGAAAAACCTTCTGCCTTTTCCAAGGACGCCCCGCTCTCCGGCGAGGAGGACGGCATCGAGGCCCTCCGCGCCCGGGTCGCCACGGTCGCCGACGATGCGGATTTCGGCCGCTTCTCGCTGCAGGCGGCGCAGGTCCCCCCGGCCACGGTATTTCTGCCCCTCGAGCAACTCCAGCAGCGGCTTAGCGTAGAAGGCCGGGTGAACCTCCTGCTTTCCAACCGGCCGCCGGCCGAGTTTCGCGAGTCTCTGGCCCGCCACTGGTCCCCCGAGGATGCAGCGCTCCAAACCAAAGCCCTCGCCGACAGGCCGGCCGTAGAGGTCCGCTCTTCCCGCGTTTTCCTCGATGATGGCCTCGTGAAAGCGCTGCCCGCCGGCCAGTCTTCCCTGACGTACTTTGTCAATGAACTGCGCAACGGCGACCGGGCGACCCCCTATTCCATGGTCACCGCCGTGGAACCGGGTTCCCTGCCCTTCGTGCCCCCGGATCTTGCCGCGGATGAAATGGTCATCAGCGACTGGCTTGCAGAGGACACCGGGGTGCGGCCGGGGGCTGAACTGGAGGTGAAATACCTCGTGATGAACGCCAAACGGCAGTTCGAGGAGAAGTCCCGCAGGTTCAGGGTGCGTTCGGTGCACCCCTTGGGAAAGGACGGCTGGGACGGTTCGTGGATGCCCGATTTCCCGGGACTCGCCGACGCCGGGAACTGTCGCGAATGGAAACCCGGTTTCGCACTCGACACCCGCCGGATTCGCGACAAGGACGAGGTTTACTGGAAACAACACCGGGGCGCTCCCAAGGCCTTTGTCGGAATGGAGGCCGGCCGGCAGATGTGGGCCAACCGCTGGGGAAGCGTCACCGCAATCCGTTATCCAGTGCAGAGCCCGGCAGAGTTGGAGGCGAAGATTCGCCCCGGCCTCGGCTTTGAAGTTTCTGGGATGCAGCTGGTCCCGCTCCGCGCGCTGGCGTCTGCGGCGGTGGATTCGCCCGTGGATTTTGCCGGTTTGTTTCTCGGCTTTAGTTTCTTTCTGATAGCGGCCGCGCTGGCACTCGGAGGGTTGCTTTTCGGATTGATGGTGGAAAGCCGTGGGGCCGAGGCGGGGACGCTGCTTGCGCTGGGCTGGCCGGTGTCCAGGGTGCGGCTGTTGTTTTTGGGTGAAGGGCTCGGTGTTGCGCTTGCCGGTTCGCTGTTGGGGACCGCCTTGGGAGTGGCCTACACCAGGGGCATTCTCCGCGCCCTCGGCGGGGTTTGGCGCGGAGCGACGGGCGGAACGGCGATTGTTTTCCACCTCACGCGGACTTCCCTGGGCGTCGGAGCCTGCGCGGGAACCCTCATCGCGGCGCTGGCCATGATGTGGGTGACCCGCAACTGCTGGAAGCGCTCCGCCCGCGAACTGCTCGAGGGTGCGACGCCCGTGGAGACCGTCTCCAGAGGCGGACGGGGCTTGAAGGTGTACGCCGCGCTGGCGGCACTGTTTGGATGTTCCGGGGCTGGCCTGCTCGGGATGGCTCTCGCCAGAGGGCAGGCGGGTCCGGAGCTCTTTTTTGGCGGGGGCAGCCTCCTGCTCGTTTCCCTGTTGATGGGCTGTAGGCGGGGGCTGGAATGGCTGGCGCAGGGGTCGGTTCGGGCCATCCGCCAGCTGGCTTGGCGGAACGTCGGTCGCAGGCCGGGCCGTGCGGCCGCCGTTGTTTCGGTTCTCGCGGCTGGTGCCTTTTTGGTGCTTTCGGTGCAGGTGTTCCGCAAGGAACCGCCCTCCGGGCCACAGCAGCGTTCTTCGGGAACGGGCGGATTCGCCTTGATTGGCGAGCTGTCCACGCCCGTCTACGAGGACCTCAACGCCCCCGCCGTTCGGGACGGCCTCGGCTTGCCTGCCGACAAGGACGTGCGCGTGGTTCCCTTCCGGGTACGCGAAGGGGAGGACGCCAGCTGCCTCAACCTCAACCGCGCGGTGCGCCCCCGGATTCTGGGGGCCCCCTCCGCCGAGTTGGAGCACATGGGTGCGTTTCGCCTGATGGAAAGGGATTCCGGTTGGGGCGTGTTGCGCAGGCAACTGCCGGGGGCCATCCCGGCCGTCGTTGACGAGGACACGCTTCTCTGGGCACTCCAAAAACGGGTCGGAGACGAAATTCCGGTTCCCGACGGACGCGGTGGGGAGGTGCGCCTGAAGGTTGTCGGCAGTCTCGGGGGTTCGATTCTGCAGGGCGCTCTGCTGGTTGATGAGGGCGAGTTTGTGCGGGCTTTTCCCGACGCCGGCGGGTACCGGTTTCTGCTGTTGGACGCTCCCGGAGAGCAGCTCGAGTTGGTGCGCGGCGCCTGGAGCCGCGCGCTGCAGGACAGAGGGCTGGAGCTGGTGCCGACCGCGCGCAGGCTCGCGGAGTTGCTGGCGGTGTCGAACACCTATCTCCAGATCTTTCAGGTGTTGGGCGGACTCGGGGTGTTGCTTGGCGCGCTGGGGGTGGGGGTGATCGCTGCGCGCAACGCGGTGGAGCGCCGCGCGGAGTTGGCTATTCTGGAGGCGAGCGGCTGGAGCCGTGCTCAGCGGTTGCGGTTACTGGTTTGGGAACTGGCACTGCTGGTGATTTTGGGCCTCCTGATTGGCGGGACTTGTGCGTGGGTGGTGACTGTTCCGGGACAGTGGATCCGCGGGGCATTTGTGGACCACCGGCCTTTGCTGGCGGCACTGGCGGGACTCGGTGTGGTGGCCGCGGCGGCAATCCGCATGGCCCTCGCGCTGAGTCTGAGGGGCAGCGCGGGCCGGATGCTGCGCTCGGAATAACCCCCAAGCACCGTGGCGTTCGAGACAAGACGGATCCCTCGCGGCTTCGCGTGCGGTGTCTTTTCAGGTTTCCAAGCATTGGGGGCCAACGGCTGCTCGAGTGCCGGAAACGGAGACGGGGGGCGGAGCCCGAGTTGCAGCCTTTGCCGCCCCGTGGTGAACACGGGGGGCTTCGGGTGGAGGAGGCCCGTCCCATTGATGTTTCAACAAACTCTTCCAACACGACACGGTGCGCAAAAGCGAACGGTCCGCGTATCCGGGATAGACATCCGTCGTTTCCAAACGTTTCTTGGAAACGCAAGGTACGTTTTCAGAGAGACTCGTCCTGCCTGTTGCCCCTTTTTTGTCGTGCTTGCAGAGTTTCCACCCGCACCATCCCGGGCTCAGGCCCACCCCTCCCATGAATCGCAAACTCCTCGTCCTCTCCTCGCTCGCCACCTCTCTGCCGCTCCTCGCCCAGGAGGAAGTCGACGCGGTCGCTGAAGGAAAAAACGCGTTTGAAATCTTCGGCTGCATGGTGTGCCACGCGGTCGAGAAAAATGACGCCTCCGTCCGCACGGGCCCCAACCTCCACGGCCTCTTCCTCTCGAGCCCGCGTCAACGCGAAATCCTTGACCCGGCCGCAAACACCCGGCGCACCCTCCAGGCCGACAAGACCTACTATAATGAATCCGTCCGGAAAGCGTCGGATCAGCTCGCCATCGCTGAAAACGGCCCCACCAAAGGTACCCCTTATCCCGCTGCGATGCCCCTTTTCACCCGGGATGTACTCCCAGACTCCACCGTGGAAAACATCTGGCACTATCTGCGCACGTTGGCTGAGGCCCCCGCTGCTGGTCCCGCCAAGGTTCTGGTGAGGGTCGATCTAAAATCCAAACCCCGTGATCTTCTCGAACTCCCCAACGAGGAGCTTGTTGCAAAACGCACCCGCGTCGTCAGGGCGCCCATCACGGGCTCCAGCGGCCGCGCCCTGCATGTCGGGCTCCCCAGCGGAATCAACTTCACTTTTGACGAGCGGTTTTTGTCAGTGCGCAACATTTGGAGCGGCGGATTTCTCAACCTCACCAAGGAACGGCAGGGCCGAGGCCAGCCCGGCTCCGAGCGAGGCCAGAGCGCGCGTCCGCTCCACGAATCCTCCCCGCTGCTCCAACCGCTCACGGGCGATGGCACCCCCGTGGATCTGGAGTTCAAACAGCCCGACGTCCTTGATGAAAAGGCGACCGAACGATGGCTCGCCGACGAGCGGACATTTGCTGAACAGCTCAAAGCCCATGCCGGGCTCCGGTTCGAGGGGCATCGCTTGGATCGCGCCACAGGGGAACCCGTTTTCCATCTCCGCGTCGGTGCCAACCGCTTTTCTCAAACCGTCAGCGTCACTCCGGACGGCCGCTTTAGCGTCACCGTTGAGGGCGCCTTTGCGGAGGCTCAACGCTTCCGCGTGCAATCCGAGGGCTTGAACGACCCGCGGGTCGAGAACGGCAGCCTTTCCGCCGGCGTGTGGACCGTCATGGCTGCCTCCCATGGGAAGGCCACCTTCTCCGCAGCCATTCCCGGCGGGCTCGTGGCGCGTCCAATTCTGGCGCGCGCCGAGGACCTTGCGCCGCAACCATTGGTTCGTAAACCCGCCCCCGCCGGGAAGATCCCCTTGCAGCTGCCGGCCGGTTACACCTCGGAGGATTGGGAACCCCCGAAGGATCTGTTCGGCCGCAACCAACTCTTCGAACCGACCGGCATCGCAGTGGCCAAGGACGGCACCATCGTGGTCGGCACCCGGACGGCGGGCGTGTGGCGGATCCGCAACAATCAGTGGACCCTTTTTGCGGAAGGCACCTACGAATGCCTTGGGGTGTTCATCGAGGACGACTGCGGGGACCAAATCGTCATCACCCAAAAGCCCCAGTTGACCCGGCTACGTGACGTCGATCGGGATGGCCGCGCCGATCATTTCGAAACGGTTTGTGACGACTTCGGCTTCCACGCGAACTACCACGAATACCTTCACGGCCCCGTCCGGGACTCCGCAGGCAACTACTACATCACCCTCAACCTCACCCACAGCGGCAATGACAAGGCGTCCTGGCGCGCCGGAGGTCCCTTCATGGGGTCGATGGGCGGCTACCGGGGTTGGGCGCTCCGCATCCGGCCCGACGGAACAAGCCAGCCGTTCGCCAACGGCCTGAGAAGCCCGGCGGGGCTCGGAGTGGACCCGGACGGACGTC
>JBILKV010000217.1:0-7347 GCA_044376515.1 Chthoniobacteraceae bacterium
TATATGAGCAGATCGCCTTCGTGAAGTTCGCCCCGGAATGGCTGCACGGCAGGAAGGCTCCTGTCCGGACGCCCGCTGCAGTGAAGCCGTGAGGGGCACCTGATACGTGACCCGCTCGAAACGCGGCCCGACGGCCCGCTTTGAGCCGAAGCAAAGCTCTACCGCGCGACAAATACGGACGCTTTCCTTGAGTGTGGGGATGTTTAGACTTCCAGCCGGTACAACAAAAGGGGCGACGTGTTCGCCTCATATGCGCCGTCCTTTGACAAGGGTTTGCCGTTGCCGCTGGAGTTTTTGTTGGTCGCCGCCACCACCAACAGGTTCCCGCGCGGATGAAAGGTTACCGACTGACAGTTTGCCGGGGAAGGGTCGGAGAAAAAGGGTTCCTTGTCTCCCGCTTTGAGGAACACCAGCCGGCCTGCGCCGGGCTGGCCGCTCAGGGCCACTGCGTGGAAGCCCCGGGGATCCGAGTCCAGATCGAGCATGAAACCGTCCTTAGGTGTGCCGATCTTCACAGTGTCGAGCACCTTGCCGCTGGAAAACTCGATACGCACCAGCATGGGGGTCGCCTCGACAAAACCTCCCGTGGAAGGCTTGGCGCCGGCAGCCAGAAGCGTGGCCCCCTGATCACTGAAGCGTAACTGGCGCAGGCCGCTGACCTCCTGCATCCGCGCGAGCAGGAAAAAATCCGGCACGCTGATTGCACGAACCGTTTTGAAGGGCGCAAGGGTCGCGACATGGATGTCACCGCGCACGTCGGAAAACACAAGTTCGCCGGCGCTCGGGTGAAACGCCAGTGCATACACGGGCAGGGAATGCTGCAACTCGGCGATCTTGCGTCCAGATTCGGCGTCCCAGAGGCGCACCCACTGATCGAGGCCGCAGGAGACGACTTTGGAGCCGTCCGGAGAGACGGCAATCTGGCGGATCCAACCGTCGTGGGCTTCCGGGTTGGACCAGTTGCGCCGAGCTTTTTGCTCGAGGCTGTTCCAAGACTCCAGTTTGCCCCAAGTGTCGGCGGCGAAGGTCGCCGGTTTGTTTGGATGCAACGCCACGGTTTGCACCCAGCCCCGGAAGCCAGTGAGCGGCTCGAGTTCACGCAGCTCGTACGGTGGCGGCGGGGGCGGCTTGGCCGTCCTGACCGGCTTTGTGGAAGGCGCGGACTTTGCGGATTCCGGCGGCGCGAGGAGGTCAGGTGCGGGCTCGGCAGGCTGGGGTTCGAGGAGCGTCCAACGGCGCACGGAGGCGTCCATGCACGCAGCAAGCAGTGTGGTGCCGCAGGGGGTGAAGCGGGCCTGGAAGATTTGGGAAGCCGTGTCGAAACTTCTGAGCTGGACCGCCTTGGAGGGAAGGACAGTGTCTTGGGAACTCATGTAAGGGCCTCTTTGATGGGAGTCATTTCCTCATGGGCAAGCGGGAGAGGCTGACCCTTGTGTTTGTATTCGTGGGAAAGGGAATCAATGCCAAGGGCGTGGTACCACGTGTGAAAAACCGAGCCGATATCGTGGGCCGTGCTTTCCACACTCACACCGAGCTTGTCCGTGGCGCCGACGACGCAGCCGGCGCGCACGCCGCAGCCTGCCATGGCGATGCTCCAGGCGTCGGGCCAGTGGTCGCGGCCGGCGTGTCCGTTGATGCGAGGGGTGCGGCCGAACTCGCTCATGGCGACCACGAGGGTCCGTTGGAGAAGGCCTGAGGCGGCGAGGTCCTCGAGGATCGCGGCAAAGGCCCGGTCGAACTTCGGCACCAACGAGGCATGGGCGTTAAAGTTGTCCCCGTGTGTGTCCCAGCCGAAGCTGGCCACTTTGACAAAACGCACGCCCGCCTCGAGCATGTTACGGGCAATGAGCATGTGCAAACCGATCTCGGAGCGGCCGTAGCGCTCCTTGTCCTTTTCGGGGAGGCGGCTGGTATCGAAGATGTCCGAACGGCGCATGAGTTCCTGGGCGGTGTCGAAGGCGTGTGTGCTTGCCTCCGTGAGGGAGGGCCGCCGCGCCTGGGCGTAGCGGCGGTTGAAAACTTCGCGCAGGGCGTTGCGTTCCTGGTCCTCCGCTTCGGTCAGGGAGGCATTGCGCAGGAGATCCTCGGGCGGTTTGCCGTCGCCAAAGGCAAGGGAGCCGAAGGTGGGGCCGAGAAAGCCCGCGTCCTCGGCACGAAAGCCGCCCCTGCCTTCCTTCAGGACGACGTAGGGGGGAAGGTTGGAACTCGTGGGGCCGAGTAGGTACGCGATCGCCGAACCAAAAAAGGGATAGGGAACGCCGCGGTTTTTGGGGTCGCCCCGCTGGATGCGGGCGACGCCCGAGGAATGGTCGCGGTCCTTGGTGCACAGGCTACGCACCAGACAGAGGCGGTGCATCTGTTTGGCGCAGTGTGGCATCAGTTCGCTCACGTGCGTCCCCGGCACCGACGTCGGGATGGAACGAAACGGGCCGCCAAAGAGCGTGTTGGGTTTCGGATCCCAGCTCTCCAACTGGCTCATTCCGCCGTCGAGCCACACAAAAAGCACCTGCTTGTTGCCGGCCTTCAGCGCCTCGGCCGCGCGCGCGCTGAAGATTCCTCCCAAGCCACCCGCGGCGAGCGCACCTGCGGTTCCCAAAAAGTGGCGTCTAGAAATCGTGTGTTCGAAGGGGGTGCACAGCATGGATCGCGACGGGCTAGTGGTTCGTGAAAAACTCCATGGAAGCGGTCATGGCCCAGAGAACCTGAGAGAGAGTTTTGGTCTTGTCGGCGGAGGCATTGAGAAGTGCGAGCAGGTCGGCTTGTTCGTCCTTTTCGGGCAGCCGACAAAAAACGGAAAGAAAGAGTTCCGCCGCGACCTCGGCGGGTTCGGAGATTCTAGAAATACGTTCGAGCAGGTTGCCGGTACGGGGTTGCAGCGCCCAGAGGACCGTGTCGTTGTTGCGCAGAAACAGGGCGCCCCGGAGCGAAGGGTTGGCCCGTAGCTCGGGTTCCTTGGGAGCGTTGGCGAAGGCGTTTTTAAAGCCGGCCTGAACGTCCTTGAGGAGGAGCCTCTTGTCTGTAAGCCCCTCCCAACTGGAGCCTTCGCCCACCCGCTCCCATTCACCGGCAGCCCGGAGAAAGGAGCGCATGAACTGCTCGGCGCACACCGGTTTTTCGAGGGCCACCGCAAACAGGCTTTCCTCGGGTTGTGCGCTACCGTGGGGCAACCGTCCGGAGCGTTGGTAGGTTTCGGAGGCGACCAACTGGCGCACCATCCAGCGCAGATCGAACCCTCTGGCCTTCATGTCGGTACCCAACCGCTCCAGGAGTTCCGGGTGCGAAGCAGGATTTCCAGAATGATGCAGGTCCAAGGGATCCACGAGGCCGCGGCCCATGAACTGCCACCACAGGCGGTTCGCAATGTTCCTCGCAAAGTGCGAATTTTCGGGCGCGGTCAGTGTTTCCGCCACGCTGCGCATGGGACTAAACTTGGGGACCCCGTCGGTTTTGGCTTTTTTGTCCGGGGCGACGAGCCATGCGTCATCACCCTTGAGCTCTGGAATCGCAATCTCAGCGCCGAAGGGGACGCGGGGACCCGTCTGGCTTTTGGCGCCGCTCAGAACCGAGGTGAACTCGTACTTCGACTCCAAGAGGCCTTCGCTCAACCACTTCGTTTTCAGCTCGCCCTTGGGTTCGTTCAGCTTGAGGTTTTGAACAGCCATAAAAAGGCCGTTGAACTCCAACTGCTTGTAATCGGCGACCGTCAGGTGGTTGTGGCACTGGCCGCACTGCAGGTCGACTCCCAGGAACATGCGCCCGATGTCGCGTGTCAGGCCCGGGTAATCGGTCTGCTGAGAGCCCACCTTGTCCAGACGTTTGGTGACGAAGTAGGCGGCGGCGCTCTTTTTTTCGTCCTTAAAGTCGGGTGCGAGAATGTCGCGCACGACCTCGTTCCAAGGCCTGTCCTGCTCGATGGCCTCGGTGAGGAAGGCGAGCCACTTGGGATCATCCCCGGAACGTTCCATGAGCTGAATGTGGAGAGCCTCGCCCATGCGCCGCGCAAACTCCTTGCTTTGAATTAGTTTATCAATAAGCGCGGCACGTTTGCCCTGAGCTTTGTCGGCCAGAAACGCGCGCGTCTCGGTCGCGGAGGGAATGGTGCCTGCCAGATCCAACCACACGCGTCTGAGAAACTCAGCGTCTTCCGCAGGAGGCGCCAAAGGAACCCCGGCAAGCGCGGCCTTTGCAGCAATCTGGGCGTCGATGAAGGCGGGCAAATCCGAGACGACCGGCGCAGACTTGGGCGTGGCAGCCTCCATAGCGTGGGCCTTCCGCTCGGGGAGTGTCGCGGAAAAGATCAGGGGAAGCGCGAGCAAGCACAGGAGCGGATGCCGGAATCCGGGAGGCGCTTTCATGGGCGGGGGGGATGGACAAAGAAAGGCTGGGGGAGCAGCGAGGGCTCAGGATGTTTAGCCGACAGCTCAAGCTATAAGTCAGAATTAGTTTTGGTACCAAACGTTAAAGTGGGACGTTTCTTGGTGGTGCGATCTCCGTGGGAGAGGGGCGCTGGGGCTGCCTTGGCCCGCACCGCGGAAAGTTGCCGGGCGAGGCTTGGAATAGCACAAGAGCGCAGCAACATGACACGTGGCTGCAATAAGAGCACGTGTCGCCGGAGCCGCATCTGACACGCGCTCAAGTTCCGCGGAAACTGAAAAACGGATCCGGTGAGGAAACGTCTCTCTCAACCCTGTGTCGGGAGATAGCGCCTGCGACGCACCTTCAACTGCGCAGTGGATTTGAGCAGGGCGATCTGAGCAGCCGCAACCTCCTGATTGGCAAGGAGTCCCTCACGGATCGCCTGTTGTGCCCTTTCGATCGCAGCTTCGGCGGCGGACTCGTCGATGTGCCTCTCTTCGATCGCCATGTCAACCAACACACGGACGTTGGTCTGCGTGATCTCGGCGAACCCCTCGCCGATAGCCAAGTGGGTCTGCTCGCCCCCCTTGGTGACGATCAGTTCGCCGGGGAGAATCCGGGTCATCAGTGGCACGTGCATGGGGTAGACGCCCATGTCCCCGAGTTCGGCGGGAATCAGGACCATTTCAACATCATCCCGGTAAGCCACTTCCTCGGGCGTGATGATTTCGAGTTTGAGCGTTGCGGCCATCGGTAATGGAAAGTCTTCAGTCCCGGCGTTCCCCCGGCGTTCAAACGTCGGGGGGCGCGCCTTGGAACTGCTAGGCGGTCACCATGTCGATGCCACCCTTCATGTAGAACTCTGACTCCCCGACGCTGTCATGCTTGCCGTCGAGAATTTCGCGGAAGCCGCGGATCGTCTCTGAAATCGGCACGTACTGGCCGGGTGTGCCGGTGAAGATTTCGGCAACGTGGAAGGGCTGCGAAAGGAAACGTTGGATCTTCCGCGCGCGGAACACGGTGAGTTTGTCCTCGGGCGAAAGCTCGTCCATACCCAGAATCGCGATGATGTCCTGTAGGTCCTTGTAACGCTGGAGCACGCGCTGAACACCCCGGGCCACCGCGTAGTGCTCCTCGCCGACGATTTCCGGTGCAAGCGCCTTCGATGTGGAGGAGAGCGGATCCACCGCGGGATAAATCCCGAGCTCTGCGATGGAGCGCTCAAGCACGATGGTCGAGTCCAGATGGGCGAAGGTGTTGGCAGGGGCTGGGTCGGTCAAGTCGTCCGCAGGCACATAGACAGCCTGAAAGGAGGTGACCGAACCATGACGGGTGGAGGTGATGCGCTCTTGGAGCTGGCCCATTTCCGCAGCCAGTGTGGGCTGGTACCCCACTGCGGAGGGCGTGCGCCCGAGCAGGGCGGAGACCTCGGAACCGGCCTGCGAAAAGCGGAAAACATTGTCGACGAACAACAGCACGTCCTGGTTCTTTTCGTCGCGGAAATATTCAGCCATCGACAGGGCGGAGAGCGCCACACGCATGCGCGCGCCGGGAGGCTCGTTCATCTGGCCGTAGACCAGGGCGACCTTAGACTCCTCGATCTTGTCGAGGCGGATGACCTTGGATTCGGCCATTTCATGGTAGAGGTCGTTCCCTTCGCGAGTGCGCTCACCCACGCCGGCAAACACGGAGTAGCCCCCGTGGCCCTTGGCGATGTTGTTGATCAACTCCATGATCACGACCGTCTTGCCTACGCCCGCACCGCCGAAGGCACCCACCTTGCCGCCCTTGGTGAAGGGGCAGATCAGGTCGATGACCTTGATGCCGGTCTCCAGAATTTCCGCCTTGGTGTCCTGATCCACCAAGGGGGGCGCCGGGCGGTGAATGGGATACCGCTTGGTGTGGGGCACCGGGCCGCGCTCGTCGGTGGGGTCGCCAGTCACGTTAAAAATGCGTCCCAGCACCCCCTCGCCCACGGGGACGGTGATGGAGTCGCCGGTCGCCTTGACCGGGAGTCCGCGCTTGAGACCCTCTGTGGAGCTCATCGCAATGGCGCGCACCCATTTGTTGCCGAGATGCTGCTGGACTTCCAGCACCAGACGGGTGGCTTGGCCGTTCACCTCGAACTTGATTTCCAGCGCCTCCAGCAAGTGAGGCATCTTGCCGGTGCTACTGAAATCAACGTCAACAACGGGACCGATCACCTGGACGATCGTTCCAATATTTTCTTGGGCGGTTTTGGAGTCTGACATGGAAAGGTGCGGGTAACGGATTAGGAGAGAATCATCTGGGCCGTGGCGATTTCAAGAATCTCGGTGGTGATGCTGGCCTGGCGGACCTTGTTGTATTCCAGCGTGAGGTCCTTGATGAGTTGTTTGGCGTTGTCGGTGGCGCTCTTCATGGCCACCATGCGCGCCGAATGTTCCGAGGCCCGTGCCTCAAGCAGGTAGTGGAACACCTTGAAGAAAATGAAGTGGGGCAGGAGCGAACCGAGAAAATCCGCCTGATTGGGCTCGAGAATGTACTCCGGAGTGTCCACATGGGCGACGGTATCCGAGGAACCGTCGCCATCCTCCAAAGCGACGCGACCGATGTCAAAGGAGCGAACTGGGATCACCTGCTGGCAGTCCACCTTCTGGGTCAGCGTGTTCACAAAGTTGGTATACAACACGCTGACACGGTTGACGCGCCCGCTCAAAAACTGGTCGATGCAGAACTTGGCGACCACCTCGGTGGTGAAGTAGGTGAAATTGTCCTTCACCTCGAAGTCGGCCAGAACCGAACACTTGGCGCGCACCAGAAACTGGATGCCCTTTTTGCCGACGCACACAAAGTCGGTGTTGGCGGGGTCAAACCGTGACACCTCGCGCAGGAGGTTGGTGTTGAGAGCTCCGCAGAGGCCCTTGTCTGTCGAAATCAGAAGCACGAGGTCCCGTCCCCCGCTCCGATGCTGGAGAAGCGGGTGCGCGAAGGACTCGTCGTCCTTGGGGA
>JBILKV010000068.1:0-20696 GCA_044376515.1 Chthoniobacteraceae bacterium
CTTTTTCTCTCGGAACCCGTTTGCTGCGGCATCCCTTCCTGCCTGCCTCAGGCCGAGCGCCTTCCGCGCCGAGTCGGCGGCTGAAGTCAGCGGCGGCAACTGCGCCCGCCCTTCCGCCTCTTGCCGTGCCGCTTCCTCGAGGAGTTGCCGGACTGCGTTGTGTTCGTTGGAGCCGGAATCAAACCAGTCGCGAAAACCGCGGGGATCCCGAGCGTGGGCGACTTGCCCCGGGAGAGTGGTTTGCTCGGGCGATTCCGAATTCCCGCGCTCGAGAGCCGAAAGCAGCGGGAAGAGCGCATCGATCGCGCCGGCGAGTTCGGCCTCCTGCGCGGCCAGATCCTGCTGGAGCCTCAGGTGTTCGCTTCCAGCGAGGGCGTGCGCATTCCGGGAATCCGTCTCGTCTTTTTCAGCGGTTTGCAACGTGGCCTCGGCACGGTCCAGGTCGGATCGCAGTGTGGTTTGGCGTTTTTCGGCCGCGATTCTCGATGTTTCCTGACTTTCCAGGGCCGCAAGGCGTTCAGCGGTCTCCTGGTCGAGGCGCTCCAACTCGGCCTCACACTGAGGGGCGGGCTTTCCCAGCAGCGCCGCAAGCTCGGGCAGTTCGGGCGCATAACCAGCCGCCTCTCCGAGGTTTTTCTCGAGCCGCCTCAGCTCCTGCGTGAGCGTTTTCTGCTGTTTGGTTTTTTCGCCGATGCGCGCTTCCACTGCCGAAAGTTCCGATTGCAAGGCGCGCAGGGTCTTTTCCCCGGCGTCGGCGTCCCGTTTGAGCGTGGCGCGGAGAACCGTCTGGCTCGAGGCCTCGACGTGGGCATTGGGATGCTCCGGGGAACCGCAGACGGGGCAGGCTTGTCCGTGGACCAGCGCTTCGCGCAGGATTGTTGCGTGGTCGGAAGCCGCCGCCTCGGCAAGACGGAGCACCTCCCGTGCTTTATTCAGGACAGCGACCGCGTTTGGGAGCAGGCCCTCCGAGAGCTCTGAGCGCCGCGCGTTTTCGGTGGCAACCTGATCCGCCAGCCTGCTGATTTCGTCCGCAACCTCCTGCTGGTGGCTGAGCAGTTGTTTTTTTGTTGTGAGGTGGCTCCTGAGTTTCTGGAGGCCGGAGTGCAGGTCGTTGGCGTTCCGACGCTGGCTCAAGATCGCCGCTGCGTTGAATGAGGCCAGCGTCTCGGATGCCTCTTTCCAATCCTTGGCGGCCGCGTCCCTTTTGGCGCGCAGGGGCGGCAGGGCGGCTGAGGATCTTTCAAGCGCTGCGCTTCCACGGGCCAATGCGGCTTCGGCGTCTTTGGTGCGCTGGGCGAGTTGGCGCTTTTTGGTTTCCTGATTTTCGGCCGCTTTGAGCCGGTCCAGCCAGACCTCCCGGTCCTTCGCAAAAGGCTCGAGATGGGCCACCTGTGAAATGCGCTGCAGCAGATGCTGCTTTTTGTCCGCGATCCGGGCCAGCCCCGAATGGAGTGCCAAAAGTTCGGACTCGGCTTTTTCGAATGCCTTCTGCGCACCGGCGTGTTCGTTTTCGGCGATGGTGAGTCCGGATTGGAGTTGGATCAGTTCGCCGTCGAACACGCGCGCTTTGACGAGCTCCTCCTCGGCCTCGCGTTGGCGGGCGGCTGTTTTTTCGAGGGCATCAGCGGCCTCTGCGTAAAGTTTTTCGGCGCCCTGCGCGGCTCTGAGGAAACCGCCTTCTGCGACGGCCATCTGCTGCTCGCGCATGAGTGCATCCGCGAGGGTCTTCTCTCCCTGAATTTCCGCAGACCGTTTCGGGCCGGCTTCCACGGTTGCCTGGCGCAACCATTGGAGTTCGCGGGCTCTGGCGCTGTTGGCTTGGACCCGGTCATTTAGGCGGGAAACCTCTCCAAGGGCCTCATCCAGCTTTTGCCGGTGACGGGTCGCCGCATCGAACCACTCGATTTGTTGGTGCCGGGCGGCCAGTTCCAGTTCCAGACCGGCTTGGAAGGCAATCGCCTGCCGAAGTTCCTCGTCCGCCGCGGCGCGGCTTTCGGCAGCCATCGGGAGGGAGGCGCCGAGCTTGTGCTGCAAATCCTGAACCAGACCTTCCTCGCGTTTGTTGCGGTTGAACACGGCGACGGAGAGGGTTGCGAAACGCTCCGTCCCGGTGAGCGCCTGCAGGATTTCGGCCCTTTCGGCGTCGCGCGCCTTAAGGAAGGTTGCGAAATCTCCCTGCGCAAGCAGGACCGCCCGGCGGAACTGGTCGAAGGAGAGGCCCACCTTTGTGACGACGGCCTTTTTGACCTCGGTGGCGGTGCCGCTGGCCTCGGCGATCCGCTCCCGGCCGTAGGGCACGTTTCCTTTCCAGAGCGAATGCTGCGTTTTTTGGAGTTTCCGGTGGGCCTTTGCCTGGGCGCGGCGCACCTCCCAGCAGGCGGTGTAGGTCGCGCCGTCGACCCCGACGAAGGCGACTTCAGCGAAGCCTTCGCCACAACCGCGGCGCAACAGGTTGCGGACGTCGCGCTGCTGAATCTGGCCGTCGGCGTCCTTCATCGGTTCGGTGCCGAGCGCGACACTCATGCGGGGGGTCTCGTCGTAAAGCGCCAGGCACAGCGCGTCCAACAGGGTGCTCTTGCCCGAGCCCGTTGGACCGCTGATGGAGAAAAGACCGGTGTGGGCGAGGGGAGCTTTTGTGAAGTCGACCGTGTGGTCGCCGGCGAGCGAGGCGATGTTGCGCAGGGATATTCTCAGGATTTTCATTCGTTCACCTCCGACAAGATTTCCTTGAAAGCCGCGAGGACCGCAGGCTCGGGTTCGGCGCCCTCGTACCGCTCATGGTAGGCCGCCAACAGAACCTCGAGGGGGTCCAAGGACTGCAGGTCTCCAAGGGTTTCTTCCCCGGCCGCCCGCGCGGAGTCGGAGGATTGCTCCCGCGGCTCAAACTTTGTGCTCGCGAGTCGGACTGGCTTGCCCGCAAGCGCCTGTTCGACGCGGTACCGCCGTGTGGGGTCGGGGCCGTCGTCGAGGTAGCGCACCTCCAGAAAGGGGTGTTTTTCGTTCGATTCCGCGGCACCGTAGTCCTCGTTCTGAAGCAGCGCCTCCAGCTCGTTCATCGGGACGGCCTTCCCCTTGGGCAGGCTTAACAGGCCGACGGTCCGCGGGATTTGCAACGAGCGTTGGACGAGCAGGCCCGCCGGACCAAACTCGCATTCGCACACCCGGTGGAGATAACCCTTCTCGGTGAAGGAGAGGGGGATCGGACTTCCCGAATACTGGACTCTTCCGCCATCGAAACTCTGGGGCTTGTGCAGGTGCCCGAGTGCGACATACGCGAGGTCCTTCGGAAAGGTGCGGGCCGAGAGGGATTCCAGGCCGCCGACGACCAGTCGCCTCTCGGAATCCCGGGATTCGGCGCCCTCGGCGAGGTGGCAGTGGCCCATGGCAATCAGGACTGCGCCGGGATGTTCTGCGTCCCGAAGCGCGCAGGCATGCGCTGTCAGTTGTTCATAAAAGGCGGCTACTCCGGCGGCGTAAGCGTCCTGAGCGCCTGGAATTTGAGGGAGATCTCCGGTTCTCAGAAACGGCACCGCAAGCACGATGGCCACCACTTTTCCCGATGCATTGCTCAGCGGGACGAGGAATTTTGAGTAGGCGATGCTGGCTTCCGCGGTTCGCTCCACGGTTCCAACCACAACGGCGTTGAAGCGGTTGAGCAGCGGGGCGGGCGCCTCGAGTCTGGCGGCCGCGTCGTGGTTGCCCGCGGTGACCACGATCTGCAGGCCGGGGTGCGCATCGGTGGCACGCTTGAGAAGGTCGTAATAAAGCCGTTGCGCGGAGGCCGGCGGATTGACCGAGTCGAAGACGTCGCCCGAGACGAGGAGGGCGTCCGGTTTGCGCTCCTTGATCTGGAGGGTCAGCCAGTCGAAAAAGCAGGCGTGCTCATATTCGCGGTCGTAATCGTGAAAGCTCTGGCCGAGGTGCCAGTCGGCGGTGTGAAGGAGTCGCATGGTTTTGTTTGAACGGATGCCCCCTCCACTGTTGCACACGCACTCCGGGGGGGGATTTTTCAGGGCTAGACTGGGAGGTGGCTTCCGACTGCCTGCCGCCTTTGAGGACAGGGGCGGCTCAGCTCAGGAGTTGCCGCAGCCTGACCCGGGCGGCCTCCATCCCGACGGTGGCATTCCGCTCTATGAATTCCACGTTTTCCACATTCGAGACCGCGGGGCGGTTTGGGTCGACCACGAGCTTGGGAATCCCCGGTTTGACAAAGTCCAGCAGGCCGACTGCCGGATAGACGAGCAGCGCCGTTCACCCCAACGAAGGCGTCGGCGGACTTCGTAACAAGTTCGGCCCGGCCCATGTCGGGGACTTTCTCGTGGAACCAGATGATGTTGGGGCGCAGTGGGGATCCTTCGGCGCAGAGCTCTCCCCATTCCATCTCCCAGTGGTTGAGGGGGTGGATGAGGTTTGGGTCTTTCGTGCTGCGCGCCTCCAAAAGGCTCCCGTGGAGGTGGATGATGTTTCGTGACCCGGCCCGCTCGTGGAGGTCGTCCACGTTCTGCGTGATGATGGTCACCTCGAATTCCGACTCCAACTCGGCGATGATGCGGTGTGCCTGATTGGGGGAGGCCCCCATGAGGGCCTTGCGGCCCTGGTTGTAAAATTCGAGCACGCGCTTTGGATTGCGCGCCCACGCCTCCGGGGGGGCAACGTCCTCAATGCGGTTTCCCTCCCACAATCCGTCCGAGGCGCGAAAAGTGGGGATGCCGCTCTCGGCGCCCGGTCCGGCTCCACTGAGAATGACGACGTGTTTCATGGGGGCATCCAGTATCACACGCCGCTCAAGTTGGCGCCGACATCGGAGCATGGCTCGGACTGGGGTGCCGCATGCGGGGGACGGTTCGCCCCCGGAGCCCTGACTTTTTCGCGCCCCGCGGGCCGGATGAAATTGCGGGGATTGCGTGACACCGGGGAATTGTGGAAGTTTAGCAACACCATGACCAAACGTTCCCTCATCAGCTCTTCCCTCTGGCTTTTGCTGGGTGGATTCACCGCTCTCCACGCCCAGAACGCTCCAGCGCCTGCGGAACCACCGGCGGCCCAGAGCCCGGCTCCAGCTCCGGCGCCGGCCAGGGAGCTGGCTGTCGTGAGGACCAGCAAGGGCGAGATGACCATCGAGTTTTGGGAGGATGTCGCCCCCAAGACGGTCGCCAATTTCAAGGAACTCGCGAAAAAGGGCTTCTACAACGGCACCGCCTTTCACCGCATCATCAAGGGCTTCATGATTCAGGGCGGGGATCCGCTCAGCAAGGATCCCTCGAAGGAGGCCATGTATGGCACCGGTGATCCGGGCTACAAGATCAAGGCGGAGTTCAATGAGAAGAAGCACGTGCGGGGAGTGATTTCGATGGCCCGAGCCTTCGATCCGGATTCCGCGGGGTCGCAGTTCTTCATCTGTCTGGATGCGGCTCCGAATCTTGACAGGCAGTACACGGGCTTTGGCCGGTTGGTGAAGGGAGAGGACGTGCTCGTGGCCATTGGGGACACTCCGGTCGCCTCCAACGGTCGCGAAAGAAGCAGGCCCGCGGAGCGGGTTACGGTGGAGAGCGTCAAGATCGTTCCCGCTTCCGACACGGCCGCCCCTGCCCCCGCGCCCGCCGCTCCCGCGGCACAACCGGCGCCCGCTCCTCCGGCCAAGTAGGGCAGCGGAGGGGTTCGTCACCTGATTGTTGCAGCGATCGCCGGGGGTTCGCATGGACTCCCGGCGTTTCTTTTGAAAAATTCCTCCCGGGCGGATCACCCGCCGATTGATTTCATGAAGTCCCACCCCAAATCCGTGAAGATAGCGCTCGTTCAGGACCGGTGCAGCGCAGACCCCGCCGAGAATCTGGCCAATGCGCTCGGGCACATCCGGACCGCCGCCGCGCTCGGAGCGCAGATCATCTGCCTGCAGGAGTTGTTCACCTCGCTCTACTTTTGCCAGGTGGAGGACCACAAGTATTTCGCTCTGGCGGAGGAGATCCCGGGGCCGAGCACCGGGGCGCTTTGTCCTCTGGCCCGGGAGCTTGGAGTGGTCCTGATTGCGTCCCTCTTTGAGCGGCGCGCCGCGGGGCTCTACCATAACACGGCGGTCGTGATCGATGCAGATGGTTCGATGCTCGGGAGATACCGCAAGATGCACATCCCCGACGATCCGCTCTTTTACGAGAAGTTTTATTTCACCCCGGGCGACCTCGGCTTCCGCGCCTGGGATACCCGCTTCGGGCGGATCGGCGTGTGTGTCTGTTGGGACCAGTGGTATCCGGAGGCGGCCCGCCTGACCGCGCTTCATGGCGCGCAGATCCTGTTCTACCCCACGGCGATCGGTTGGCATCCTTCCGAGAAGGCCCGTTACGGCGCGCGCCAGCACAGCGCGTGGGAAACCGTCCAGCGCGGCCATGCCATTGCCAACGGATGCTACGTGGCCGCCCCCAACCGGATTGGTCACGAAGCACCCGACGGCGGCGACGGGATCGAGTTCTGGGGCCAGAGCTTTATCGCGGATCCCTCAGGCCAGATCCTCCAGCGAGCCTCAGCGGACAAGGAGGAAATCCTCGTCGAGGAACTGGACTTGGACGCGGTTGACACGCAGCGCACCCACTGGCCGTTTCTGCGCGACCGCCGGATCGATGCCTACGAGGGCATCACCAAGCGCTACCTGGGAGATCCCAATGTTTGAGAGAAGAGGTCCCCAAGCGTCCGTGCCCGCATCGCTGGGCTATCATATGCCCGCGGAATGGGAACCCCACGCCGCCACCTGGCTGTCGTGGCCGCGTCCCGACGGGATCTCCTTCCCGGACGCCTATGAAAAAATCATGCCCGCCTTCGCCCGGATGGTGGATGCGCTTGCCGACTCAGAGCCGGTTTGTATTAACGTGTGGGATGCCGCGCACGAGGCGGAGGTCCGCCGGCAGCTTGCGCGCTCGAGCGCGCGTGACGGACACGTCCGCTTCCACTTCCATCCCGCCTACGAGCCTTGGTGTCGCGACCATGGTCCGATCTTTTTGAAGCGCCCGGGGGGCGTCGAAGAAACGGTCATCGTGGACTGGGACTACAACGCGTGGGGCGGGAAGTATCCGCCTCACGATCTGGATGATGCGGTTCCGACAAGGATCGGGGAGTTGCTGGGAGTGCCCGTGTATGCACCCGGGATGATCCTTGAGGGCGGTTCCATCGAGGTGAACGGGCATGGGGCGCTGCTGACGACCACCAGTTGCCTGCTCAATCCCAACCGGAACCCTTCGCTCACGAGGGAAACCATCGAGCAGAAGATCCGGGACTACCTCGGCGTGCGCCAGATTTTCTGGCTCGGCGACGGCATCGAGGGGGACGACACCGACGGCCACATCGACGACATCACCCGGTTTGTCTCGCGCTCCGGCGTTCTGACGGTGGTCGAGCCCAACGAGGAGGACCCCAACCACCTGCCGCTGGAAGAAAACCTCAAAACGTTGTCATCCATGTGTTTGGAGGACGGGACGCCCCTCAGCGTGGCCCTGCTGCCGATGCCTGCCCGGATCGACCGGGATGGACTCCGGCTCCCCGCGAGCTACGCGAATTTTTACATCGCCAACCACGCGGTTCTGTTGCCCGTGTTCGGGGATCCGGCCGATGCGCGGGCCCAAGCCGTGCTGGAGTCGGCCTTCCCCGGGAGGAAAGTGATCCCGATTGACTGCACGGAGGTCATCTGGGGCTTGGGCGCGTTCCATTGTCTCACCCAGCAGCAGCCCGCCTGATGTGGGGATTTTGGGACCCCTCCTCCTGCCACAAGGGGGCCTCAGGCCTCCCAGCGCTGCAGCAGGGCCGGCAGCTCCGCAAAGCTCACGATGAAGGCGTCGGCCCCTTGCCTGACCTTTTCGCGGACGGCGTATCCGCCAAAGCCGACGACAAAGTCCACGTCGCCTTGCACCTCCAGATCGCTTGCGCCGTCTCCGACCATGACGCTCGTACGCGTGCCAAACTCTGCTCGGAGTTGCCGGGCGATCAGGTTTTTCCCGCGGGTCCGGGCTGTCGGGCTGTCGGCCGCAAAGCCGGCAAACGCGCCGGTCGGGTCGAATTCGAGGCGGACGGCCTCCACCCGTTCGATTGCCAGATGGGCTGCCAGGGGCAGGATGGCCTGCGTGAACCCGCCGCTGACGATCACCGGGAGCCAACCTGCTCTGCGGGCGGCATCCAGCGCACGTTTCGCTTCCGGTTCCACGTGGGTGATGTAAAGGGCGCCAACCGCCTCGACCTCCTCCAACCGCGGTTCGATCAGCTCTAGCCGCCTCGCAAACACGGTCTCCATGGGGGCGCCGCCTTCCATAGCGGCCCGGGTCATCGCCTCAACTGCCTGGAACGTGCTTTGTCCCCGCATCCGGGCTAGCTCGTCAATGCCCTCAATGGCGCTTAACGTCGAGTCGCAGTCCAGCAGCAGCAGTTTGTTCGGGGTCACGTCGCAATCCACCCAATCTTCGGGCTGGGGTCAAGGATTGCCCACCCGAGTGCGCGCGGCTTGGGGTTTCCCAAACCGCCGGTTCGGGAAACCTTCGCCGCCGGTTCGTCGCCGGGTTTTCGAAAATGGCCGCTCGTCAGATTCCGGGACGGCGTTTATTTTCGGCGGCCATGTCTCAGGAAGATTGGAAGCAGGAGTTTCGCGAAGTCCACGCGCGGGGTGTGGCCGCATGGAAAGCGGGTCGGCGAAACCCCTCGACGATGTTTTCGGAAGCCGACGCGCTCTTTCTTTCTTCCAGTGGCTGTACGGAACAGGAGTTGTTCGATTTTGTCGACGACCTGATGCTCTCCGGAGAACCGGATCTGGAGACGGTCTGCGAGGTGCAGGCGCTGCGTCGCGACTATCTCAGGCAAATCATGGGCGGCCGTCTCCCGGCGTTGGTCGCCTCGATGGACGATCTGCCGCGGAAAACCGACGCCGTTGATGGAATTGCATGGCTCCCGCGTTTGATTGTCAAAGCGCGCCTGAAACTGCGGGGCGAAATGCCGCCGGACCTCATGTACGGCTGCGGGGGCGACCGTCCCTTCGTCCGCCGGATGGGCAGTTCGCTGCCGGCTTTTTTGAAGCTGGTGTGGGCTTGTGGCGATGACGATCGGGCGGTGGTGGAGTCCATCAAAGCCTCCGCGCGCGCGGTCGCAGGCGCCGGCGGGCATTGAGTTCCGCGGGGTTGGAGTGCGGGCTCTCCCTTTGGTCAGGGGCCCGCCGCGGGGCGGTCCGTAAGAGAGGGACTCCTCGACCGAATCAGGATTGTTACTGTTTTGTAAGTAATTCTGCGGAAATTGTTTGCTTTGCTTACAGGGGTGGAAGATCCCGCCCTCCGCAAGCGGCGCAGCAGCCCGCTTGCCGCGGAAAAACCCGCCACCCGCCGGCCTGAATCTACGGGAAATCCCTGATTTGGCGGGTTCCGCGGATTTTGACAGTTGTGGACGCGGACCTCTCTGGTAGAAACCAGCGGATGACCGATGCAAAAAGATTCCGTGCCGGCGTGCTCTTCGGGGATGAAGTCAAGGAGCTGTTGGATTACGCAAAAGCCAACGAATTTGCGCTCCCGGCGATCAATTGTATCGGGACGGATTCGGTGAACGCCGCGCTCGCAGCGGCGCGGGAGGTCAACTCTCCAACGATGATCCAGTTTTCGAATGGGGGAGCCCAGTTCTTCATTGGCAAAACCGTCAGCAAGGAAGGGCAGTTCGGGCCGATCCAGGGGGGGATAGCAGGCGCCCAGTACGTGGACATCGCCGCGAAAGCCTACGGGGTGCCGGTCGTTCTCAACACCGACCACTGTGCCAAAAAGCTGCTGCCGTGGGTTGACGGGATGCTGGCCGCCAGCGAGGAACTGTTCGCGCGGACCGGTAAGCCCCTCTACAGCTCCCACATGCTGGATCTGTCCGAGGAACCCCTCCACGAAAATCTTGAGATCTGCGCGCGTTACTTCGAGCGGATGGCCCGGATGGGCATGACCCTTGAGATCGAATTGGGCGTGACTGGCGGCGAAGAGGACGGCGTGGACAACTCGGGCGTGGAGGAATCCAAGCTTTACACCCAGCCCGAAGAGGTGGCGCAGGCCTACCAGACGCTCAGCGCGATCAGCCCTAACTTCACGATTGCCGCCGCCTTCGGTAATGTCCATGGGGTCTACAAGCCCGGAAACGTGAAGCTCAAGCCGCTGATCCTCAAGAATTCGCAGGATTACATCGCAGGGAAGCTCGGGCTCGGCCCGAAGCCGGTGAACTTTGTTTTCCACGGGGGCTCCGGTTCGTCGCGCGAGGAGATCCGGGAGGCGATCAGTTACGGGGCGATCAAAATGAACATCGACACCGACATCCAGTGGGCGTTCTGGGAGGGCGTGCGCGCCTACGAGGCGAAAAACCGCGACTATCTGCAGGGCCAGATTGGCAATCCCAAGGGGTCGGATGCGCCCAACAAGAAATACTACGACCCGCGCGTGTGGCTGGGGGCCGCAGAGGAAAGCGCTGCCAAGCGCCTTCTGGTCTCCTTCGAAGATCTCAACTGCGTGAACCGGAACGCTTAGGGCAAGCGTGCTCAACGAAAGGGCCAGATCACCTGGGTGGTCTGGCCCGTTTTTCATTCCTCCCACCCCCTCTACGCGTCCCGTTACGGTTCCCGGTTCGCGTCTCACGCCCTCCTCCTCGACTGGCCCGATCCGGAGGGCTTCGTACAATTGGGGCTGCCGGGATCTGCAGACCGCGGGCTCAGAAAAAATTTGGCGCGGAGCCATGGGCCAATCCCTCCAGATTTGCCGATGGCTGCATCAGAGAGTTTAGGCGCCCCCCCGCAGGGCTGCCCCCAGGGCTGCCTGATGTTTGCTTTTTCTCTGGGAGTCCCAACGCTTGGCTCCAAAGAAAAGCTCCGCCCTGAGGTACACATTTTGTCTGATAGCAGATCAAGTCGTATCAATTGAAATGGACCAGAAATTAGAAGGAACCCCCCAAGCGACCCTGACAATCGTGGGGCGCAAGATTACCCGGTCCGACGTCACCAATGACTGGGGAACGCGTTTACAGTGGAAAATCAGTCGGGACGGCAAGGAAGTGGCCACCGTTGCCGCGGGCATCGCTGCTGATTTCGAGCATGCAGACGCGGCCCCCGGAAACTATCAGGTAGTGCTCCAGCAGTTTCATTATGTGAACTACCGGAAGACTCCGGACGGCAAGTTTACCGAAAGCAAGTACGTGGACATCTCCGAACCGGTCACGTACGCGATTTAAGTTTCGTTTCCCGGGCCAAAGCCAACCTCACCCCTACCCAAGTCTTATGCTGCACATTGGAAACGAATATTTGCCACTCTGTTCGGGCGGCACGCGGCGCAGTTTTTTGCAGGCCGGGGCCGCCGCCATGGCGGGACTGAGCCTTCCCAACCTCCTGAAGCTTCAGGCGGCCGGACTCGTTGACGAGAAAAAGTCCAAGATCCGCAATTGCATCACCCTGTTTCTGGTCGGCTCCCCGGGCCATGTGGACACCTGGGACATGAAGCCTGATGCGCCCGAAGACGTGCGCGGCAAATTCAAGCCCATCTCCACGAGCGTTCCCGGCGTCCAGATCTGCGAACATTTCCCGCGGATGGCCAAGATCATGGACCGCGTGGCCCTGATCCGGAGTCTCCACTACAATACGGGGGCATCCCATGAAAACGGCCAGCGTTGGATGATGACCGGCCACGATTTCAATGCCGCCAACAAGCAGCCACACATGGGGTCGGTCATCTCCAGGCTGTTCGGACAAAGAGGCGACCTGCCTTCCTCCATCCTGCTACCCGCTCCGATCGGCAACACAGGGACTTCCACCCCGCACGGGCAGGAAAGCGCCTATCTGGGTAGCGCCCACCAACCCTTCATCCTGGGGAGTGATCCGGCACGTTCCGACTTCAAAGTGGCCGACCTCGAGACCCCGACGGGTGAGGGCGAGTTCCGCGTTGCGGCGCGGCGCAAGCTGCTCACCGAGATCGAGGAACTCCAGCGCCGGGTTGAGACCAACTCCACCATCGAACGCGACACGGCCTACGCCCGCGCCTTCAACCTGTTGACCAGCCCGGAGGCCAAGCGTGCCTTCGACCTGAACGAGGAATCCCCGAAACTCCGCGACCGCTACGGCCGCAACACTTTCGGTCAAAGCTGCCTGCTGGCCAGGCGCATGATCGAGCGGGGTAGTCGTTTTGTGACCGTCAACCATTTCGACACCGTTTTCAACATCTCCTGCTGGGACATGCACGCGGACGGGAACAGTCTCAACAACACCTACGCGGATTATGAGCACGTGCTTTGTCCCCAGTTCGACCTGGCCTTCACGGCCCTGATGGAGGATCTCCAGCAGCGGGGGCTGCTGGAGGAAACCGTGATCGCCGTCATCAGCGAGTTCGGCCGGACGCCCAAACTCAATCCGCGCGGTGGCCGCGACCACTATCCTTCGGCGTGGACGAACTTCCTTGCCGGCGGCCCGATCCGCGGCGGGCGGGTTATCGGCTCGACCGACAAGATCGGTGCCGCGCCGCACGACCGGCCGGTGACTCCGCCGCAGGTGGTCGCCTCGATTTATCAGGCAATGGGAATCGATTTGGAGACAACCATGCTGCCCGGCCCGGGGGGCCGTCCGGTCCGTTTGATCGAGGCTGAACCGATCCGCGAATTGTTCGCCTGAACCTCCACGGTTACAGCGTTCCAGGATGAAAATGCCGCCCACCTTGTGTGTGCCGGTCTGCGTCGCTCTTCTGGCGTTTGCCGGCATGCCGCTCCATGTGAGGGCCCTGCCGCCGGTGGTCACCGCGCTGGATGTCCGGGGCGTTCAGACCGGCAAGGTGACCACCCTGACATTTTCGGGTGCGGACCTGCTGCCTAATCCGCGTTTGCTGAGCACCGCACGAATCCGCTCCCAGAAGGTGCGCGACGGCGCAAAACCCGAGCGGGTGAGCATTGACGTCGAGGTCGAGGATGACGGTGTTCCCGGGGTGGAGAACTGGTGGTTTGTCACCGACGGAGGGGTTTCGGCGCGTTCGACGCTCACCGTGGATGCCTTTCCTCAGAAGCCATTTGCGGCCCAGGCGGGGACGCTGCCGGTTGCCCTCCACGGCAGCCTGAGCGCTGCCCAGGTGGGAGAGGTCTCCTTCAGCGGCACGGCCGGGCAGACGGTCCAGTGCGAGGTGGAAGCCCAGCGCATCCAAAGCCGGCTGCGCCCCGTGCTCAAACTTTACGACAGCCGCAACGTGCTGCTCGCGTGGAGTCCCCCGCAGTCGCTATTGCGGGGCGATTGCCGGTTCCAGTTCAAGCTGCCCGCCGACGGCGAGTACCGCTTGCAGGTTCACGACCTGCAATACGCGGCGGCCGCCCCATCCTATTTCCGCCTGAAAGTGGGCCAGTGGACCTACGCGGACGCAGTGTTTCCCCCCACTGTGCAAACCGGACAGTCCGCCGAAGTGCGGTTGGTGGGCAACGCCAGGGAAAATCCGCCGCTGCAGATTCCCTCGGATGCCGAGGGCGAGGCGGTGCCTGCGCCGCGCAATCCTGCGGTTGATGCAAGCGGGCCCCGCCCGGTGGTGTGGTTGAGTGATCAGCCTCAGACGGTGGAGCACCGGGAAGGCACCAGTCCACAGGCTTTGCCGCCGCTGCCCGTGTCGCTCAACGGCCGCATCAGCAAGCGGGGCGAGGTGGACGTTTACACCTTGGAAGTGCAACCGGAGACGGAAATCGAGGTGGAGGTGGTTGCCGACGCGATCGGCTCGCCGATAGACGCCGAGTTGGAGTTGCGCGACGCCAAGGGGGCGCGTCTGGCCCTCTCGGACGACGGCACGGGCACCCCGGATCCAAAGCTTTCCTACAAGGTTCCCAAAGAAGTAACCTCCCTCCAGGTAGCAGTGAGGGATGTGGGGGGCCTCGCCGGCGAGCAGTGTGTCTACCGCCTCGAAGCCGGGGTGAAAAAGGCCAGGTCCGGCGACTTCAGCCTCAAACTCATTGAGGACAGCCAGACGCTGCGGCCGGGGGCTCCGGGTGTGCTCAAGGTGGAGGTGCTGCGCGAGGGCGGATTTTCTGGGCCGGTGGATTTGAAGTTGGTCGGGCTGCCGCGGGACGTGAAAATCACGGGCGGACGCGTTCCGGAAACGGCCACGGGCGCACTGTTGACCTTTCAGACTGACAAGCCGTTTGAGCCCACGATCATCGCGCTCAAGGGGACCGGCGGCGGCAGGCAGAAGACTGCCCGTCTGGGCACGAGCCCGGCGGCGCGCTCTCAACCGTGGTTGGACGCCGATCTGGCCATTGTGGGGGCATCCGCACCCGCCCCGGAATTTGCGGCGGAGTGGGGGGCATCGATAGAGAAGGTGGCCCTCGAACTTTCAGGCAAGGCAACGCTGCCGCTTCGGGTCAAGCGTCCCGCGGGTCACGACGGGTCGGTGCGCTTCACGCTTGTGAGCAGTCAGGCGCGTCTCTTCAAACAGGCGCAGCTCGAAACGGCCCGGATGCTTCGCGAGGAAAAGCCCGTGCTGTTGGCCGAGGACAAGAAAGTCCAGCAGCTCTCAGATGCGGTTGCCGCGGCGAAAAAGCCGCTGGACGCCGCCCGGAAGGATCTGGATGCGGCGACGGCCAAGGGGGCGGCAACCGAGGCGCTGGGTGCGGTTGTTGCCAAGGCACAGACGGCTTATGACCAGGCCCGGAAGGCGCTGGAGGAGGCGTCGACCAAGGCGAAAAACGAAGCCGATGCGGTGTTGCTGGTCCCGGCAGATCTGCCGGAGATCGCGCATGGGGTGGCGTTCAAGGCCGAGTTGCTCAAGCGCGACGGAAGGACGGTCGAGGCGGTCGCCTACACTCCAGTATTGGAGGTGCCGGTGCTCAACCCGATCCAGGTTCAGATCAACCCTCCGCCGCCGGCCGTATTGGATCCGAAAGCGGGCGCGGTGGTGGAACTTTCCGGCAGGGTCGAATTGCGGGCGGCGGCCAAGGGCGAGGTGACCGTGAGCCTCACCGGCCTTCCTGCGGGCGTGGCTGCGCCGGCCCCAGCCAAGGTGAAGGAGGGCCAGCTGGAGTTTAAGTTCTCTTTGAAATTTCCTCCCAGCGTCCCCGCGGGCCTGGTGGCCGGCGTGCGGGTCGCGGCTCAGGGGACGCCTTTCGCAAACGGGGCGGTCAAAACGCCGGAGAAGGAGGTGCCAATCACGCTCCAAGCGGCACCGGCGCCCGCCCCCCCGGCGGCTCCTCCTGCTCCCGGGGTACCCGCCGCGCCCGCGCCCGCTGTCCCCAAACCTTCCTGACAAAAACCTATGCGAAAGATCCTTGTATTGATTTGTGCGTGGCTCTTCGCCTCGCTGGCATGGGCGGATCCTGCTCCCGGCTTGGTCGGAGAACTGAGCCTGCACCCGGCTGAGGTGCAACTCATCCATCCGGAACGGCCGCAGTCCGTGCTGGTTTCGGTGCGGACAGGCGATGGATACGACGTGGATTGGACGGCGAAGGCGGCGTTCCGGAGCACCAACGAGAAGGTGGCCACGGTGGATTCCCTTGGATGGGTGCGTCCAGTGGGAAACGGGGAGGCCGCGGTGGAGGTGCAGGTGGAGGGCAAGACCGTGCGGGCCGTCGTCAAAGTGAACCTGCCCGGGGCCAACGTTCCGGTGAGTTTCCGGCAGGACGTGATGCCGGTGCTCTCCAAGGGATCTTGCAACATGGGCGCCTGCCACGGCTATTCCCTCGGGAAGAACGGGTTCAAACTTTCCCTGCGCGGCGCTGATCCGGATGCCGATTACGTCGCGCTCACCGAGGAATTTGTGGAGCGGCGCATTAACCGCAACAACGCGCAGGCAAGCCTGCTGGTGCTCAAAGCGCTGGGCGACCTGCCTCACGAGGGCGGTGTCCGTCTCGACCACGGCACTCCCATGCACCGGACCTTGGTGGACTGGATCGCGCAGGGGGCCAAAAACGACCCGCCCTCGCTGCCAAAGCTCGAGTCCATCAGCATCTTCCCCACCAAGATCACGGCCCGGCCCAACGCCCAACAGCAGTTCCAAGTCACGGCCCACTACAGCGACAAGACCCTGCGCGACGTCTCGCAGGACGCCATTTTCACGGTTAACATCGAGCGCGTTGCAAAGGTCGATGACAGCGGACTGGTTTCCGCAACCGACCTCGGCGAGACCGCCCTCATCGCCCGTTATGAGAACCTGTTTGCGGTTGCCGATTTTGTGGTGTTGCCGCCCGACAGGGGGTTTCGTCCCGCACCCATTCCCACCGACAGCCTCGTGGATGCCCAGGTGCTGCGGAAGCTCAACACGCTCCGCATCACCGCCTCCGATCTGACCGACGACGCGCATTTTCTGCGCCGGGTGTTCGTCGACCTGATCGGGCTCCAGCCCAAGCCCGAGGAGGTGGAAGCCTTCCTCGCCGACGCCGCCCCGAACAAGCGGGCGAACATTGTCGATTCGCTGCTGGCCCGTAATGAATTTGTGGACTGGTGGTCGCTGCGCTGGGGAGACCTGCTTCAAAACTCGCGTAACACGGCCAGCGACCCCGCGGTGTACGCCTTCCGCGAATGGATCCGCGCCGCAGTGGCTTCCAACAAGCCGTTGGACGCCCTTGCCCGCGAGATTTTAACGGCCCGCGGCAGCTACCTGGAAGACCCCGCGGCGGCTTACTTCACGGTGAGCAAGGATACGGACGACACCATGCAACGGCTCACACAGGTTTTCTGCGGGGTGCGGATGTTGTGTGCGCGCTGCCATCCTCATCCCTTCGAGAACTGGACACAGGGGGACTACTACGGGGTGCACAGCTTCTTCAACCAGGTGGCGGTGAAACCCGACCCGCGGATGACGGGCATCACCAACGCCAAGACGGTGCTGCTCAACGTGCAGCAGGCCTTCTCCACCAACCCGCGCACGGCCAAGGCCCAGCCGCCGCGTTACCTCGGCGGAAACGAGCCAAAACTCGAGCCCCTTACCGACCGGCGGGCCGCCTATGCGCAGTGGTTGACCGCGCCGGAAAATCCCCACTTCGCACGCAGCCTGGTCAACCGGTTCTGGAGCTATTTTTTCCACCGGGGAATCATTGATCCCGTCGACGACCTGCGCTCCACCAGTCCGCCGATCAACGAACCGCTGCTGGAGGCACTCACCCGGGATTTTGTAAAAAACCGCTTCGACGTGCGCCAATTGATGCGGGTGATCGTCAATTCCCGCACCTACCAGCGCAGCGCGGTCCCGAACGCAACCAACGCGCACGATGACCTGAACTTTTCGCGTGCCATCCCAAGGCGCATTCCCGCGGAGGCGCTGTTGGACTCACTGGTGCAGGCCACCGGGGTCAAGGAGAACTTCGCCGGCGTTCCCGCGACATTCACCGCGGCCCAGCTTCCCGACGGGAACGTGCCGAGCAGTTTTCTTTCACTCTTTGGAAAAGCGGCGCGCTCGGAAGCCTGTGAGTGCGAGCGGGACCTTGGCTCCAACATGCTCCAGGCTTTGCATTTCATTAATGGGAAATCAATCCTGAGCCGGGTGACGAATCCGGCCGGGCGTCCCGCGCAGTTGCTGAAACAGAAACTCCCCGAGGACCAGTTGCTCGAGCAGCTGTACCTCTGGTCGCTCGCGCGCAAACCTTCCGCCGAAGAGCGGGAGAAGGGGAAGGGGTTCCTCGCCTCCTACGGCGAAAAGCGCGCGGAGGCCGCGGAAGACCTGATGTGGGGGCTGCTCAACAGCCGGAACTTCACCCTCCTCGACTAGGCCGCTGCTTTTATGCGTCTTCAAATCTTGCTCGGGCTGTCGGTCTGCGTCGCGGGAGCGCACGCGGAAGAGGTCAGTTTTCAGAAGGACGTTTGGCCCGTGTTTAAGCGGCACTGTCTGGGATGTCATTCCGAGAAAAAGGAAAAAGGGGGGCTGCGAATGGACGACGCAGCAGCCCTGCTCAAAGGAGGCGAGACCGGTCCGCTCTTTGTGCCGGGACACCCGGAAAAGAGCCTGCTCATCTCCCAGATTAGCGGGGAGAAACCCGAGATGCCAGAGAACGAGCCGCCACTGACCGCGGCCAAGGTGCGTCTTTTGGAGCGCTGGGTCGCACAGGGGGCGAAGATCGACGCCGAGCCCAAGATGCAGGTGCCCGCCGTTGTGGTCCCGGCTGTGTACGATTCGGCCCCGGCGGTGGGCAGCGTGAGCCTCAGCCCCGACGGAAAATGGGGCGCGGCGGCCTGCCGGAGCGAAGTGGTGGTGTTCGCGGTGGACAAGGAGGAGGCACCCCGAAGGATTGCGACCGATTTTGACCTGATCAACCACGTGGAATTCAGTCCCGATGGAAAACGCTTGCTGGTTTCGGGCGGATCCCCCCAGCAGTTCGGGGCGGTGCTGTTGCTGGACACCGCCGGATGGGGGCGCGAAAGCGTGCGGAAACTCGGCGGGGACACCCTCTTCCGCGGGCGTTTTTCGCCGGACGGCAAGACCGTCGCCCTCGGAGGGGCCAACGGCGCCATTTATCTCGTGCCGCTGGATGCCGCGCAGGAGCCGCGCCAGCTCGAACTGCACAGCGACTGGGTGTTGGATGTCGCATTTTCCCCGGATGGCAGCAAGTTGGTCAGCGGCGGCCGTGACAAGACCACCAAGGTCAGCAGTGTGGAACCGCTGCAGTTGTTGCGTTCGGTAGACCAGTCCAAGGAAATCATCAGCGCGGTCGCCGCGACCGAACAGTACGTGTTTTCCGGCGGGGTCGCGCGCGGGGTGAGCGGCTATGAATTGAAGCTGGCCTTGTCGGGGGTTGAGCTCAACGGGAGCGGAAACGGGGCGGCACCCGTCAACAAAAAGGAACAGTACACCAAGGCCTTTGAGGCCCAGGCAGAGGCGGTCACCGCGTTGGCCCTGAGCGGCGACCGGGCGCTGCTGGCCGTGGCCACGCGCTCCAATGAGGTGCGCGTTTATCAGGCGGATGCGCGCACGAAAAAAACGGTGCTGCCCAAGGTGGCGGCCCCCGTTCTTTCCGTGGCGCTCAACAAGGATGGTACGCTGCTGCTGCTTGGGGCGAAAACTGGCGAGGTCGAGGTGTGGGACGTGGCCCAGACGAAGCGTTTGCGCTCATTCGTACCCGTGCCGGTCAAGAGTCCCGTGCTGGCCCGGTAAGCCGGCCGGGTTCCCGCACATTTAACGGCGCAGTGGACGGAACGCGGAGCGGTACCAACCCCGGAAGAGTTTCACGCGGAGCCGCTGGGGAGGAATCGAAACCGTTCGGACCGTCGCTTCTCCGAAGAGCCGCGCGCCCGCTGGAGCTCCGAGTTAGACCGGTCTCCTGAGTGGTCCCCAAGTCTGTGAAGTCAGACGCAGGGGTCGCGGACTGGCTGCCGCCAAAGAAGGGCGTGGTGCTCACGAGAGGACTCGAACCTCCACGGGTCGCCCCATACGGTCCTGAGCCGTACGCGTCTGCCAATTCCGCCACGTGAGCTTTGCCAAGCAACGCCCCATCTTTGCTAGGGGAATTCTGGAAGGGGGAGGATAAGTCCAGACCAGCGCCGAGACAATCGAAAAATCGTCTAATCTCCCCGACCGGATCAGGAAATCCGCATGGGCATGATCACGTAGAGGAAAGGACTCGGGATCTTGATCACGCCGGGGCTCATCTCGTCGATGAGGTCCAGAAACACCTCGTCGTTTGGCAGGGCGCGCAGTGGCGCCATCAGGTATTCCGGGTTGAAGGCGATCGCCATGTCGGGTCCCTTGTACGAGACTGGAATCGACTCTCTGGCCTCCCCGATGTCGGGCGAGTTGGCGGCGATTTCGAGTTGGTTGCGGGTAAAGAGCAGTTTGACCGAGTTGCTCTTTTCGCTGGCCAGGAGCGAAACACGATGCACCGCCGCGAGGAAGAGGGTGCGCTCCAAAGTCACCCGCTCCTTGACTTCGGCGGGTATGACTTGCCGGTAGTTTGGGTAGTTGCCCTCCACCAGTTTGGACACCAGTCGCGTGGTACCAACGTCGAAGGCGACCTGATTCTGGGCGACGTACATCCTGAGTTCGCCGACCTCGCCCACCAGGCGGACCAGTTCGTTGATGCACTTGGTCGGCACGATGATCTCGGTTTCCTCGCTCTGGGGGAACTCCACCTCGAGGTCGATGAGCGCCAGCCTGCGCCCGTCGGTGGCGACCATGGTCAGGCGGTTTTCTTTGAAGGAGAACAGGATGCCATTAAGGACGTAGCGGGTCTCGTCGGTCGAAATGGCGTAGGAGGTTTTCTTAAGGGCATCCTTCAGATCGCTCTGCTTGATCGAAAAAAGTTTGCAGTCCTCAAACGCCGGGAGCGCGGGGAAGTCGTCCTCCGGCAGGCCGTGGATCTTGAAGAAGGATTGTCCGGAACGAATGGAGGTGATGTTTTTGGAGTCCACCTCCAATTGCACCTCCCCGGCTGGCAGTTCGCGGATGATCCCCGCGAGTCTCTTGACCGGAATGGTGGTGCCGCCCGGGCGCTCCACGACCGCCTCGGCTACGCAGGTCACGCCAACATCCAAATCCGTCGTGGTGAACCGCAACTGGCCGTCCTGGGCGTGGATCCGTACGTTGGAAAGAATCGGCAGCGTTGTGCGCGAGCTCACAACGTTTTGCACAGTCTGCAGTCCAGCGAGAAGGGTGTCTTTGGTGACGCTGAATCTCATATGCTAAATCTTAATGCGAAAAAATATCCGGAGGCCTTTTCCCCATTCTTTACAGCCTCAGGGCTCGGGGTAAAGGGTGGAAACGGTCCGCAATGGCGTTGGCGGGCGGGGA
>JBILKV010000218.1:0-7273 GCA_044376515.1 Chthoniobacteraceae bacterium
GCCTTGCGATGGGGCTCCGCGTAGGACACCTGCGACATGGAGGCCAGTTTGAGCGGCGCGCCGCCCTCGGGTGTCCGCCAGATGGCGGCAACGCGCAACAGCTCCTGATCAAAAAGCACGCAGAACCCCCCCGGGGGAGTCAGGAGAATGCCGCGCACCACGACGCTGCGGGGCTCGGACTTTGGGAGGTCGGCGGCGGAGAGGTCGACCGCGGTTTGAACAAATGGAAATGTTGCTTCGAGGAAGGCACCCACTTGTTCCACCGATTGCGCGCCGGTTGCGGCAAACGGCAGCAACCACAGCCAGACGGACGCCTTCAGAATGCGGTAGGATAAAGGAGGCACGGGCATGCCGGGAAGGGGGGTGTCAGGAGGCACTGGGTAGAACCGGGGAGCCTGCCGTGGGGCTTTCCATGCGGCAATTTCGGAAGCTCGCGCGCGCGGTGTCGTCGCGGGGTGCGCTGAAGATGTCTTACGTTTGACTGAAGGCGGTTGTGGCGATGCGAAGGAGGGCGAGAGGGGATTTTAAAAGGATAAGAACTGGGAATTATTCAAGTGCATAGAGCCGCACATCATCAAAGTCATTCATGTCATCAAAGGAGCCGATGCCAATGCGGCCTTTGCCGAAGGTTTTGTCACTGGCGCTGAGCTGCGGAGTGGTCATGTCGTCAAAAAACACCTCGATGCTCCCTTTCGTGGCATCGCGTACGACTTTGACCTGATGCCACTGATCGGTCCAAGGCACGGGTTTGGTGTTCTGGGTGAGGGGACGGCGCGGTGCATTTTGCACGATCATGATCTGGCCGCTGGCGGGATCCGGTTTTGCGCCAAGGTGGGCGTAGTAGAAGTTGGCGGGGTCTTGGTAATTGAAGATGATGCAGCAATCACGGTGATTGCCGGTGTCCATCGTGCTGCGCACCTTGAAGGTTAGTGCGAAGTTCGTCGCAGTCACATCCTTGATCAAGGCAATGTGCAACGCGCTGCGGAACGGTGGTTTGTAAGCACTCTCGCGGCGGTTGATGCCGAAGACTCCATTCCCCGCCAGTACGCGGTGTGTCCAGCTCGCCTCGTCCGTGACCTCCCAGCGGTCACGCCCTTTTTCAAAATCTTCGCTGAAGACAAGCGGCCAGCCGTTGAGCGTGGCCGGAGCCTCCCCGAGGGTGATTGACGTGGTGATGAGCAGTAGCAGGCTGGCGAGTCGCATTTTCATGATGAGCTGAGGATTCAGCAGGTGGCCGCAGAATGCATAGGGTTTTCCTTTTCACCTCGTTTCCGCATCTCTCGCGCGCGGTCTCGTCGCTGCGCCAGGAGAGACTGCCTTCCTAGGGTCCGGGACACGGGGCGGATCTTCCCGCTTGTGACCTCGGCCTGAGCGAAAACTTAGCAACTTAACAAGTTGTCACGGTCGATAGTTTTCTTCCGGTAGCCCAGTCAGCATATGCCTCGGCAGGTCCTGGCGAACGTTTTACGTCCTCCGGAAATCTGGGCGCGGCGCTTTCGTGCTCCGCCAGGCCCGAAAATAAACAGGGCCCGGCGCAAGAGAACAGTCGGCAAACACATTGTCGGAGTCGGCGAACGAATCCCGGGATTCGTGGATCGTCTGTCTCCCAGTGCTTGGGAATGGTAGCGGGCGGCTCCTTGAGCGCAGGACTGCCGGCCCTACATTCCATGGGTTGACAGGACGCTGGATCTTTTTGATCACCTTCCGTTGATCGATCACCACCTCATACCACGTATCTGAGTTTTCTGGATTATGAGCGATGGGAACCCCGTGAATGAATCGTTCCGCCTTGTTGAGAAAAGCGGCGCGGATTTTCGCCAAATCTGACGCCCCGCAAGGGGCATTTCTCTTTCAGCCCATGGCAACGCCATGGGAAAGCCGTCCCCAAAAAAGAATACGCCCTGAAAGGGCACCCTCACCTGCCCGGTCCGTCCGAAAGCGTGGCTTCCTCATGGGGCGCCCTTTCGGGGCTTCATGTTTGATAACGGATCAAACCCACGGCGTTGCCATGGGCTGCGAGTGGCCTACCCCGGGGCAGAAACACTCCGGTGATCATTGAGAGTTGGTATCAGCCTCACATCAAATAAAAGCGGCCGGAAAGGACTTGGTTTCGCGCTCTCTTTAAAATCCGGTGCTCCCGGATTGCCGCGCGGCCTCATCCCAAGGGTGCGAGGCTGCAACTATGCGCGCTGAAGCCCGCGCCAAAGGCTGCAAGCCAGTACCTGTGCGAGGGGGCATGGTTTGCGCTCAGGGCCTTGTCCAGAGCGAACAGAACCGAGGGGCTACTCAGGTTTCCGTAGTCCCTGAGGGTGTGGAGCGTTTCCTCAAGCGATTGTTCCGGGAGGAGGGCTCGGATGTTTTCCACCACATCGCGGCCTCCCCCGTGACTGATCAGACGGCTGCCAGCGAGGTTTCCACGGCGAGCGAGTGCCGCGACGGCTTGGGAACTGATGCTCGGCACAGCCCGGTCGAGTTGGTTGCAGAGAAAACCGTTTCGGTTGACGAAGCGGATTTTGTCCCGGTGCTCCGGAAGGTGCAGGGTCTCGAAGGAGGCAAAGCGGAGCGGACCAGTGTGCACTGCTTCCCCTTCCAGCACCACTGCGGCGGCTCCATCACCAAACAGGCAGAGGCTGATCAGCACCCCCGGGTCATCAGATACGAAAAAGGCCGCGGAACAAATCTCCACGGCCACAACCGCGGCGCGGTGGGCGGGATGGGCGCTCAGGTAGGAGCACGCGGCCCGGAGTGCGGGCAGTGCGGCTCCGCAACCGGCGCCACCCAGATCGGTGAGGAAGGTGTCGCTGGGCAGGGTAAGAGTCTGGGCGATGTGACTGCTGAGGCCCGGACACAGATAGCCCGTGCAACTGCACACAAAAAGGGCGTCAACCGAGGAGAGTTCGGCCCGATTGAGGGCGAGCTTTAAGGCGCTTGCACCGAGTCGGGGGGCTTCTCGCTCGTAGGCTTCGCTGAGTTGTTGGGCGTCCCGTGTGAAGAGGTTTGCGAGATTTTCCTCGGCAAAGTGACGGGTCCGTATGCCGTTGTTTGCGAGGAGCACCTTTTCCAGAAGCTCATGGGAGCGCGGTTTAAGGGCGCGCACGGGAGCGGCGTCCTTGAGATGGGCCCAACATTCCGCCTGCGTGTAGGCGGTTGGAGGCACGGCGCAGGCGAGACTTTTAAGAAACATGCTCAGCGTACTTTCCGGTAGAGGGTTTCGAAGGAAACCCATTGGTTTTGAAGCAGGTGTTCGCACAGGGGCCTGCCAGTGGGGTGGAGAAGCATGGCCTGAAGCGCGCGTGCCCAGCGCAGCCGCCCGGCGAAGCGTCCGCGCAGACTCTTGCGCACCTGCTGGCGCGTCGCCGTCCAGGAGCACTGGCCACGGCTCCATTGTGCGAGAATGGGTGCGGCGAGAAGGGCGCCGGACAGGGCCATGCTCATGCCGTTTCCGGTCAGGGGCGGAATCATGGCGGCGGCGTCGCCAATGCGTAGTTCCTCCGAGCCAGAGGGTTGCCAGCCCCACACCAGACCGCTGACTCCTTTTTGCGAGCCCGTGGATTTTACGGCCGCCAGCACGCGTTCGGCGAGGGTGTTCAAGCCGGCCTCTCGCATGGCCTGAGGTAGGGCGTCCAAGTCCCCTTTGAGCGGGAGGTTGCGGCAGAAGAGGCCGCTCACGTTCACGAGCCCCGATTCCACCCGGGCCAGCCCGACGTAGGCGTTGCAACCCAGATGGATCTCCAAGTCGGCGTCGAGACTCAGGTCTGCGTAATGCGCCTTGAGCCCCATCCAAGGGGAGGGCCGTAACACGCGTCCCGCCGCAACCACGACACCCTCCTCCGACAGCGGGCCGGCGTAGCGTGCCCCCAGTTCGAGAACCCCTCCCAGAAGCTGAAAGCGTTCCTGCAGTTGCTGGTCAAACAGGTGCCGGCTCAGGCCGTAAGCGGGCTCGGGCAGACGGGCGTGGAACATGCGCCGCGCCCCGTCAAACCACACCGTTTCGAGATGCCGTGGCACGGAGGCCAGCGTGTCTGAAATGCCAAGCGCTGCGATTTCCGCCGGGCCTATTCCGGAAAGAAACTCTCCGCAGACCTTGTGTCTGGGATACGGCACCGTTTCGAACACGCGCACCGGAAGGCCCGACTGACGCAGGGCGACCCCCAAGGACAGTCCCGCAATGCCCCCGCCCACAATGCGAATCTCCTTTAGCGCCATGCCCTGAGTCTGTAGGCGCCCAACAGCGTTGTGGAAACCTCCCAGCTCCATTCTTTTCCGAAAAGGACTTCGGGAAGCTCGTTTTTGAGGAATCCGGCGTGGATGCTCGCCTGCATATCGTGACGGGTGACCTCGCCGAGGCCGAGCAGCGCCGCGAGCAGGCGCCCCTGAGCGAGGTGCAGGCGCCGGCGAGCGGGTTCACTTACCAGCACCAGACGACAGGAGGCCGGCACGCGGACCTTGAGACTCGCAAGATCGGAACCTTGAAAGTGGTGGAGGAAAAGATTGGCCAGAAGGATGTGGGCGTCGGGGAGGGGGCCGGGGGCAAAAAGATCGCGTTGCAGCCATCGGGCGTTGGAGGGCCATTGTGCGGGGGGCGGGGCCAGATCGAGCGCGGTCCAGTTTTCCGGAAGGGAGATTTGTTTCGCCCAAAGGTGGCGTGCCAGGGCTCCATCGCCCGCGCCGAGTTCCAGAATGCGCTCTCCCCGACCCGCCCGCGCCGCGTGCGCACGCAGGCTGCGCTCAAACCACGAAGGATTGCCCATGACACGGTTGATTCTCCTTAGGTCTCTGCGGCTTTCGACGGCTCGGGGGTCCCCATGCGGGAGGGAATCGAGGATTTCGGGGACAATAACTCGGTGCAGAGGCATGCCCCGTGAGGGAATGCCAGAAAGTGACGTGCAAAGGAAGGGTGAGCGAGCCTGCATGGGGGCTGCCCACGCCTCAGGCGAGAAGCAGGCGCCCCTTTCTAAAATCGATTTTCTTGTTCGCCCCTTTTACGCAGCTCTCTCGCGCGATTCTTCGCGAGGCGCGCTGAAACTCTTGTTTTACTTGGATTACATTTGGCGAACCGGTCTTTCGTGTCTCGCCGTCGCATCCTGTCCGATTTTTTCTGGCTTAAAACCTTCTGGGAATCATCCCGGGTAGTTTGCCATTCTTTCCACAGGATTCTTCGAAACTTTCGTTTAAGCAGACGAGACTTCATGCTATCCCGAACAGGCGTAAGAAACAAAATTTTTGAAATTTCAGCCCCATGAAAGTACTCGACTCCAAGACCCTGCTGGATTTGATGCAGTCAAAAAATCCAGATCAACAGAAGATTCCGGAAGAGTATGACGACCTCGAACTCGAATCCTTCACCCACATCGCCTCGGATCATCGCACACTTTCCGCCCTCGCAAAATACACTGAATCGGCAGCCAGGAACCCACGCTGTATCCTTGACCTTTCCTCGCTTGAGGAAATATGCCCCGCCGTTCTTTTGGTGTTTTTAAGAGCGAGTGAAATCGATTACATTCACTTCAATTCGCTCAAGCACCTGGATCTGCCTTGTGCCAAAATTCTCGTAGCGGCAATCAATCGGGGAACGTCCTGGATCAGCTTCGGAATGGGCTTTGACATTGCCAAGCTTGCCCCAGAGGTCTTAGCCGAAATTTTCGCAACCACTCGTTACGGTTGGTGCGAGAAAGGGCATTTCCACCTGTTTGGAGAAAGCGTCTTTAAGGAATGGGAAGACGCGGGACACCTAGTTTAGCCCGGCTCCCCTGACGCCATCGGTCAAGACCCCAACGGAACCTTCTTGGGGGCCCTCATGCGCGAGCGCCAATCCGGAACTAGGGGTCAGGAAGGAGGGGGCAGTGTTCACTTTCTTTCGCAACACCCGCTTCCAATTACAATCAACCCCATTCCGGTTTTCAGGTTCATCAGAGAAAAACTGTCTGTCCCCGGTCGCGCCATCATCGACGATCTGGCGCCCAACGTGGCCGCCGCCCGCGCCTCAGGCTGGCGCACCCACCACTACCGCGAGGACGCACACCACCTGCTTCTTGCCGAACTGACCTCGCTGGGGGCGATCTAGACGCCCTCATTGCATCGTGCGCCAATCTGAAGGGCGCTTTGCTTGCAACACGGAACACTTCAGATTTCGAGATTTTTGTAACCCAGGGCCTGCAGCTGATCAGGTAGTCCATGGATCAAACGGGGAGATCCCGTTGAGGAGACTCACTGGTTTTACTCTCTATTCCGAAGGTGAAGACACGATTCTGCGCTCGCCCGGTTCTCGGACTTTCAAATTTTGAAATTCAGCGACCCGCTCTGCCGTAAGCCAGTCCCAGTGCCTCGGGCGCGGATTGCTTGGGTGCTCAAACGCCTCCTAAATCGCACAAACCTCCTCTCCAATTCCGGTGGCTGAGGCGGTCTGCAGGGCAGAAAATATCCGCGCACTGGATCATCCAACTCATCCAGCGCCGCGCGCCGCCTCTGGTGCCAGAGGCTATATTTCCGAGTTAGCTCAAACCTTGAACCGCTCCACCAGTCTTTGGAAGTCGGTTGTCATTTGCGCCAACTGATGCGCCGTGCGCTGGCTTTCGTCGGCCCCTTCAGTGGTGTTATGGGCGACATCAGCCGTGCGGGAAATGCTCCTCGCAATTGCGTCGCTGCCGCAAGCCGCTTCGTTGACGTGTCTGCCAATTTGCCCATAGCAGCCCGAGTCAGCTAAATCACTGCAAAGCAGACTTGCCACCGTTCTCCTAAGAAGCTTGCGCTGGGTGGCGTCAAAGTTCGGACGTTGGAGCTGTCGGGCCCAGACGGCGTCTACGGCCATGGCCCCGTTGTCCCCCTTGAATCGGAGTGCAGCCGCCCGTTTTTCTCTGCCGAACCCGGTTCACCGCTCGAATCATCCCGCAGAATACTTGCATTTGCCCTCCATAAAGCAATATTTATGGCCACATATGAAGACGACGATTGACTTGCCCGATGCCATTCTGCAGCGGACCAAAATCGCCGCAGCACGGCGACGGACAACGATTAAAAATCTTGTGATCGAGGGCCTGGAAACGGTCCTCAGGGAAGATGCGCCGGAGCCTCCACCCTCCGAGGCGCTGGCCCGCCTGCGCCACGGCTACCACCTTGGCGGCAAACCCCTGACCCGCGATGAAGCCCATGGCAGCTGATCGCTTCCTCGATACAAATATCCTCCTTTACGGCTACGATCTGGATGCACCAGCCAAACGGTCTGTCGCACAGGCACTAATCGAACAGGCCTGGAGACAACCGAGGAACACCGCCA
>JBILKV010000219.1:0-7265 GCA_044376515.1 Chthoniobacteraceae bacterium
CTTCCTCGATCCAAGCCTTGATCATCGCGGCGACTTCCTTGGGGAGCGGGCCGCCCTTTTTCTTGGGGGGCATCAGGAGTTCGTCGTCATCGGGCAGCACCAGCGTGGTGTAGATCGGGCTCTTGTCGGGCTTTCCGGGAACCAGCGCGGGGCCGTTGTCGCCCGAGGTGAGCGCCTGCTTGTGGGTGTCCAGTCGCACCCCGCCCTTCACGTTGCCTTCGCGATGGCAGGAGACGCAGTTGTTTTCCAGCACAGGCTGGACGTCTTTCACAAAGTCCACGGCGGCCTGCGCGGTGAACCCTGCGCCGGAAAGAACCAGGGAAGCAATGGTGGTGAGACGGGACATGGATTTCATGGGAGGCTCAATCTGAGAGGTCTGGACGCGGGAAAGTCAAGTGGGGCAACCTCACGGAGGCGCTGGCCTTGGTGCGAAAACACGCTACCTTGCTTTTCAGCCCGATTGGAATCGTATTTCGAGTTCCCGATGGGCTGTTCCTTTCACATTTTATCCACCGTCCTTCCGACCAACACCCGCGTCCGGTTTGGCGAAACTCCGTAAGGAGCCACGCCTCCAAAGCGGAACCCATCCGACCAATCCCATGGCCTTCGACGTGCATTACGATTGTCAGCGCTGCACCGCCTGCTGCCGCTGGCCGGGACAGGTCAAAATCGGCGAGGTCGAAATCCAGACCATGGCGGAACTCCTAGGCATGGACGTCTGGGCCTTTGTTCAGGAATACACCCGCCTGCGGCCGCAGCGGGACGGCCTTGCACTGTTGGACAAACCAAATGGGGAGTGCATTTTCCTTGAGGGGCGCGACTGCCGCGTGCAGGCGGCCAAACCGCTCCAGTGCCGGGGCTTCCCCAACACATGGAGCTTTCCGGGTTGGCGCTCGGTGTGTGAGGCGGTTCCCAGGCTGAAGGTGGGTGCATGACACGCGGCGTTTTCAACAATGCCCGGGGGTTCACCCTGCTGGAGATCAGCCTGGTCGTGGTGATCGGCTTTATGATGCTCGGACTGGCCACGCCGACCATCCGCGGCCTGTTTGCCGAACAACGGTTGCGAGAACGCATGCACCAGTTCGAGGAATTTGTGCACAGGGCAGGCGCCCTGGCCAAATCCACCCGTGGGGAGGTCCGTTTGATCTGGGAAAAAGGGGGGATCCGGATGGCGACCGAGGCAGTCCCGGCAGAGGAAAACCTTCCTTTGAGCTCAGATCTTGCCGCGGAGGGAACCGCGGGGACCGAGGGAGAGTTTTTCGCCGTGGACAAAGAGGAGGCTCTTTCCGTGGTGCGGATTGCCGCGCGGGAGCGGGAACCACTGGCGGAATGGAGCTTCTGGCCCGCCGGAGTCCGCGAACCGGTGGAGATCTACTACAGCGGAACCGCCGGCCGCTGGGCGCTCCGGTTCAATGCGATCATTCCCGATCCGGAGGAGCTGAGCGTGGAGGCCTATTAGCGCATGAACCGGAGCGAGGCATCTCAAAAGCGGCGGAGCCCCGTGAAGCTTGATCGTGCGGGGTCCGTGCGGTCGGCTGGCTTCATCTTGCTGGAGGCGATGATGGCCACGGCAATTTTTGCGATTGCGGTGCTGGCGTTGGCACATTGCATCGAGGCGGGCATCCAGTCGGGGGTGATCCTCAAAGAGGACGCCCGCGCGCAGAGGGCGCTGGTCAACTGGATGCGCGAGTTGGAGTCGGGTGCTCAACCGTACTCGGACGGTTTGAGCGTCGAATTGAAGCGGGAATTCACAGGCATGCGGATGCGCCAATCGGTCACCCCGTTGGAACTGGTGGACCAGAACAAGAACATCGTGGACGGTATCTTGGAGGTGAATTTGGAACTGAGTTGGGTCAACGGCGGCGGGACAAAGGCGGTCAAACAGCTAAGATTTTATGCCTATCCCCAGGGGAGCTAGCGGGCGGTTGCCTCGCCCTTTTTCGCCGAAGCGGAGGCCATCGGGATTCACGCTTCTGGAGATCATGGTCGGCGTCGGTGTGCTTGGAATGCTTCTCATCTCGATGTACCGACTGGTGGGAACGCAGTTGATGGCGCTTCAAAACACGCGCGAAACCCAGATCGAATCAGTGGCGATGCAGGGGCTGGTGCGTTATGTGCAGGGCGTGCTGGCCGGACTGCCCCTCCGCCAGAACGATGTGATCCGCGGGATCCATCACGTCTACGGCATGATCCCTGCCGACGAACTCCAATGGGTCGCGCGCCCCGGAATGGGCGTGCTGACCTCCGCCGCCCCCGAGGACAACTACGCCGTGACCCTCACCATCCAACCGCGCACCTCCACCTCCCGAAGGCAGGATCTGGGAATCCGCCGCCGGTTGGCGACCGAACCCGACAGCTCCTACGAGTGGATCACGCTCCTGCCCGACGTCGTCGCCCTGGAGTTTGCGTACTTTCATCCTTCACTCGGGCTGTGGCAGGAAAAGTGGGAGGACACGAACACCCGCCCCACCCTGGTGCGCATGAAGGTCTGGCGCAGGGAGGGAGAAGAACCGTTTGAAATCGTCCTGCCAGTCCCGTCGGCCCGGATCCAATGAAACACCGCTGCATCCAGACAAAGGGCAAAGGACACACGCTTCGCCGGGGAGGACCGTGGGGGCTGTCTCAGGGCCGGCAGGGGTCGGCCTTGCTCGCCGTGTTCTGGTCAATCATCGTGCTGAGCATCGCGGTTTCGGGCTGGTTTTTCTGGCTGCAACAGCGGGTCCAGGAGCATGGGGAGGACGCGCGGGCCGCGGAAGCCCTGGCCATGGCGCACTCTGGTTATGCCGTGGCGATCAACCCGAAGGTGGACCGTTTCAGTTCCCTGCTGCGCGCGGAACCGCTGCCTGGAACGGGCTACAATGTAGCCGTCGAAAGCGAGGGAGGTCGGGTCAACCTCGCCTGGGTTCTCACAGGCAACGAACCCATGCGCCAGAGCGTGTTCAAACAGTGGCTGGAATTTGTCATCGGTATCGACCCCATTGCCCGGGACCGCCTCATGGACTGCCTCCTAGACTATGTGGACGGAGACAACATCGCACGCCTCAACGGGCAGGAGGATTCCCCGACCTACCATCCGTCCAACCGCATGATTCAGAGTTTGGACGAGCTCAAACGCATTCCAGGGATGGAGCCGCTCCTCAATTATCCGGGCTGGAAGGACCTGCTCACGTTGGAAAGCAGCGGCCCCTTGGACCTCATGGAAATTCCCGAAGAACTCCTCCGCCTCCTGCCCGGGTTTGGCGAGACCCAGGTCATCCGCTGGCTCCAGATCCGCGCGGGGCAGGACCAGATCCTGCACACCGAGGACGACCCGCGGTTCACGGGGGCCGATCAGGTGCGCGCCGCGCTCGGATTCAGCACCAAACAGTGGGAGCGTCTTGCGCCTCTGGTGACGGTTAACGACAGGACCGTGCGCATGCTTTGTCAGGGATACTCCGGAAAAGTCGTTCGACAAGTGCAGGTGGTTGTACGAAAAGGCACAGGGAACCCGCAGATACGTTCTTGGATCGAATGAAAACACGCAACAGTGCAGTCATTGCGCAACTGGCGCCGGCCCCCGAAGGGTGGCGCGCGGTGGCGGCGGATGGCGTTTGTGCGGGTTCCTCCATTGCAGAGGTGTGCGACAACCTGCCGAAGGGAGTCGGCGTGGCGTTGCTGCTGCCCTCAAGCGCGATTGTGACCGAACGCTTCGTTCTGCCCGAGGCGCCCCGGGAAGATTTGCTGGCGATGGCGCAACTCCAGTTGGAAAAGTTGCTGCCCTACGCCGCGGAGGACTTCGTCTTCGACCTGGAGGAACTCGGACCGGACGAGGGAGGCGTGCGTGTGCTGGCGGCGACAGTGCCGCTTGCCGAGTTGAAGCGTTGCGCGGAACCTTTGCGTGCCGCGGGACGTCCACCAGTCAAGGTAGGCTTGTACGCAATTCAGGTGGCCCGCAGTTTTGCCGAAAGGGGGGTCGCGCTGGCCCTCTGGCGGGAATGTTCCGCCCCCGTGCTCATGATCGCCGTGGACGGAAAACTGGTCTGGCTCGAGCACTTGCTCACGGACGGACCCGCTCCGGATGCGTCTGAAATTGCGCGCAGCCTGCTTGGGGCCGAACTTGCCGGCGCCCTCCGCGGTCCAGTCACCGTTGTGCGGGTTGGCGAGTCGGAATGGGTGGAACAGGTGCGGGCGGCCTTGCCGGGGGTGCCGGTAGAGGATGCTCCCATGACGCCGGCGCCTGACATTTCCGGCAACTGGGTGCCAGCGGCGTGGTTGGCGGAGGAACAGGGCCGCGAAAAACAGGGGCGCTTTGTGAACCGGTTACAGTGGGCTTTCACGGCCTACGCAGCGGCGCTCGCCGTAGGCTTCGGCTGGCTGGCTTTAGAGAAGCGAAAGGTGGGCAAAATCGATCTCGAAATCGCTGAACTCCAGCCGAAGGTGGAGCTTTCCAATGCCCGGCAAACCAAGTGGCGGGCGATGGAGGCGGCGATCGAACCCTCGCGCTACCTCGTTGAGATCCTGCACCAAATTTCGAGGAGCATCGGGGCGGCGGACATCCGGATCACCGAATTTCAAATGAGCCCCCGCGAGTTTGCCTTTGCCGGAGAGGCCGCAAACGTGGCAGAGGCCATCGAGTACGTCGGACGACTGAGGAAGGAACCTGAACTGGCCGGGTTCAAACTGGATTCCCCCAACCCCAACATTCTGCCCAACGAGCGGGCCCAGTTCCGGGTGAGCGGCCGGGTCGACCTCCCCGGGAGCAAACGATGAAAATTAGCGAACTGTCTCCGAGCGAAAAGCGCCTGATGGGGATTGTGGCGTTTCTGGTAGTCGTGCTCCTCAACGTGGTGGTGTTTCAGTTCTTCACCAAAACGCGGAGCCAACTCAACTCCCAGTACGCCCAGAAAACCGGGATGGCAGGCAGCCTGAGGGAGTTGGAAGCCAGCGCCCCGAGGTGGGAGCGCAGGGCGCAATGGCTCCAAAAAGTGCAGCCAAAACTCGGAAGCGAGCAGACCGAGGGAAATGCGCTGCTGACCTTCCTGAAGGAAAGCGCCTCCAAACACGGGCTGACCCTGGCCAAACAACAACTGGTTTCGGCAAAAACGGACGGTGGCGTCACCGCGGTGCCCGTCCAGTTTGAATTCAAGGGTCCATGGCGCGGCGTCTGCGGCTTCTTTGCGGAATTGCAGGCGCCGGACCGCTTTATCGTCGTCCAACAGTCCCGCATGCGGGTGGATCCTGCCGACGCCACCCAAATGCTCTGCGACTGTACCGTCGCCAAATGGTTCGCCGCCCGCTGATGAAAGCCCCGCCCCAACTTCTCAGTCTAGCCCTCCAAAGTGCGGCGGCTTGTTTTTGGGCCGTCGCTTCGCTGTTTGCCCAAGACCCACCCGCTGCCCCACCCGCTGCCGCGGATGCCCAGGCCCCCAATGAACTCTCGGTGGCGGCAGAACTCCCCCCGAAATCTCGCGCAAAGGCACGCGAAACGTCCGCATCCGGGGATGTTCCCGAGCCTTTTCCAGTCTCACGCTACGCCGCACTTTTGGAGAAGTCTCCGTTCGCGGTGGCCACTGCCGCACCCGAGGTCGCCCCCCCCGCCGAGAACTTTTCCACTAACTTTGTGGTGACTGGCATCGCCAAGAACAGGGCGCGGGACGGCAAGGAAGTCTACACCGTGTTCGTCCGTTCGCGGGATTTGGCCACCCGCCTCGTACTCACCGGAGACAAACCGAGCGATGACGGTATTTCAGTAGCCGCGGTGGAAGAGGCGACCGTGGCGGCCAAGTCGGTGGTCATTCTCAAAAAAGGCTCCGAAACGGGCCGGGTCGAATTCGATCACGCCGCGCTGGCCGCAAGCGGGGGCGCAGGCGGACAGCCCTCCCCGGTGGCCCCACAACCCGGCAAACCGGGGATCCCAACCGGCAAAGCTCCGGCTTCCTCCGCGGTTCGACCCGCCATTCCCCGTCCGGGCATGGCCTCCGTCCCGCGTCCCGGCGCCTCGCTGAATCCAACTCCGGTACCCGCCGCGGGAACCGCGCCCGCGGGTCAGGAATTGCGCCGCCGGGTGCGCCCCATTCAGGGCGCCCCGGGCTCTGCCCCAGAACCCCAGTAAGCGTGTAAACAACCCATTTGCACACCGGCACCGGATGCCCGGCGACTATCCCCGCAGCGTCGCAATCGCTCCGGCGATGTCAGGGGCCCGGAAAACCGAAGTACCAGCCACCAAGGTGTCGGCACCGGACGCAACGGAGAGCGCTCCCGTCTCGGCGTTGATCCCGCCGTCCACTTGGATCCGATAGGCAAGGCTCCTCCGGGAACGCTGTTCCGAGGCCGCCCGAACCTTTTCGAGCATTGCGGTTTGGAATGCCTGCCCCCCAAAGCCGGGTTCGACCGTCATCACCAGCACCAGATCCACCGAGTCCAGATACGGCTCGATCGCCGAGAAATCCGTACCGGGACGCAGCGAGATACCGCAGGTGCACCCTGCCTCCCGAATCGCACGCAGCGTCGCCGAAACATCGCAATCCGACTCCACGTGGATGGTGATGTTCCGCGAGGTTTTCGTGAAGCGCGCTAGGTAATGGTCGGGCCGCGAGATCATCAGGTGCGTGTCAACGGGGATTGTCGCCGCCGCCGCGCTCGCCTCCACAAATGCAGGGCCGAAAGAAATATTGTCCACAAAATGACCGTCCATGACGTCCAGATGGTGCCAGTCCGCCCCCGCCGCCTCCGCCCGGCGGATCTCTTCATGGAGGCGACCGAAATCACAGGCAAGAACCGATGGGGCGACAAGGACAGGGTACATCGCAGGTGAGGGTGGCCGTTTCAATCTGAGGGACGCCAGCGGAAAATAGCGGGGCGAGTTGGAGAAGACCAACCAACCGGGTCAGGCACGGATGCGGGCCGGATCGGCAGGGGAGGGGGCGTAAAAAAAAGTGTACACAGACCGCGTTCAGGGCTATCAGTTTCCGCCCGTTGCGCTGTAATTCCTGGGTAGCTCAGTGGTAGAGCGATCGGCTGTTAACCGATTGGTCGTAGGTTCAAATCCTACCCCAGGAGCCAGCCTCCCAGAGCTTAATCGTTTCACAGACGTTCATCTCGGAACGTTCTGTGAAGACCCTCTGGAATCCAATGGTTTACAGAAGCCACTTTTCCCCTTCCTGCTCTGTGTTTTCGCTTCCAGAGCTTGGCTTCTCCACAAACGGCCGGCTTTTGCTGCCCGCTTTCCGTCAACCCCTCTTTACTCTCCGCTCTGGGCGCATCTGGTTAACGGCCGAACGCAACCT
>JBILKV010000069.1:0-20578 GCA_044376515.1 Chthoniobacteraceae bacterium
TCATCGAAGAATGCGACCGCTCGAAGCCATGGTTTGCCTATCTTGCCTTTACCGCGCCGCATTGGCCGCTGCAGGCGCATGAGAGCGATGTAGCAAAGTACGCGGAAACCTATCGTGCTGGCCCCGAGGCCATCCGCCAGCGTCGTTTCGAGCGTTTGAAGCAAATTGGCCTCGTTCCCGACTCCGCGCGTTTGCCGAAACTCGACGCCGAAATCACCGACGAAGCCAAACATGCCAAACAGGAACGCGACGAGCAATGGATGCGACAATACGCGGCAATGATCGACCGCGTGGACCAAAACCTCGCCCGCATCGTCGAGACGCTGCGCCAACGCGGCCAGTTTGATAATACGCTGATCCTCTTCATCAGCGACAACGGCTCCGACGAGGTGCGCGGCCCGCTCTGGGGCCGGGTCAGCAACACGCCCTTCCGCAAGTTCAAGGTCTGGGTGCATGACGGAGGCATCGCCTCCCCCTTCATCGCACATTGGCCCGCAGGCATCCCAACTTCGCAGCGCGGCAAGATCGTGACCGGCCCGGCGCACATCATGGACGTGTTTCCAACCTGCCTCGCCGCCGCCTCGGCCAAACATCCCCCCACCTTTGCTGGTCACCCAGTGCAACCGCTCGAGGGCATGAGCCTCCTGCCCGCCCTGCGCGGCGAAGTCGCCACGCTACCGATGGATCGCCCGCTCTTCTGGGAACGCATGGGCAACGAGGCGGTGCGCCAAGGCCACTGGAAGCTGGTCCGCGGCTACGGCCCGGCATCAGCCAACGGCGGCAGCGCCCCCAATGGCGAGCGCACCGGAAAGTGGGAGCTTTACGACACCTCCACCGACCCGGGCGAAACCCGTGACCTCGCCGCGCAGCAATCAGAAAAGGTGATCGCACTCGCCTCTCAGCACGATACTTGGACCAAACGCGTCGGCGTGGTGCCGCGTGAGCAGATCGTGAAACACATGCCACCCAACAAGAAGAAGTAGACCAGGAACCGCCGCTCCCTCCTCCCCACCTCCACGCTTGCCACAACAGGGGTAATCAATGCCACATCCTACTGCCAAATCGCCGGCACGTATGAACGTACCCGTATTGGCACCACCGGTCATCGCGTCTCCGAGTTTCAACAACGCCGTGCAGTTCCGCGAATGCGCCGCCAGTGCCGGAGCCAGCAGCATGGCGCGCTCTCCTTCATGGGCATCAAGGGCTCGATTGTGCCCGGCCGCGAGGGTTTTGCAATCCTGCCCGACATGAAGATCGATCCTGTGAACGCCCTCGCGCAGGCCCTCGGCGGATATCCCGTCTGCAGCCCGCAGCCCGCGCCGGAGCCTAAGAGCACTTTCTGGTGCGAAAAGGCCGAAGACAAGGTTCGCGATCGGAAAGAGATGTATGGCGTGCACGCGAAGAACTTCCGGGACTGCCTAAAGCTGCAAAAACCCCCTGCCTCAGAATTCAACAACCGCCACTGGGTCAGCACCGAACGCCCCATGGCGAACAGCAGCGCCCGGACCGACCGCGAGGGGATGTGGGACTCCACCACGAAGGCTATCCACGGCGACAAAGAAGCCAGCGCGATGCTTCAGCGTCCGTACCGGGTGCCTTGGGATGCGGAACTCAAAGCCGCGCTCGCATGAACCGCCGCCAGTTCATCGGCACGTTGGCCGCCCTCGGGACCGCGCACTCCATCCTCGCAGCAGCAGGCGCGAAGAGAAGTCGACTCGGCATCTGCACCTTCTCCTGTCATCAGCGGTGGAAGCTCACGAGGCCGCTCAATGCCGCGGAATTCTACCGATACGCCCGTGAACTCGGCGCGGAGGGAGTGCAATCGCCGCTGCGGGGCTGCGAGCCGAAAACGATTCGCGACCTTGTCGAGCAATCTGGTGGCTACTACGAGGGCGAGCTACGCTTGCCGACATCAGAGACCGATTTGGCGGCTTTCGAAACCGGTGTGCTTCAAACACGCGAAGCAGGCGCCACGGTGGCACGGGCCGTATTCACCAACGGACGACGCTACGAGACGTTTCGGAGTCTTGGGGCTTTCCAGGCCTTTCACGAGCATGCCAAACGCACACTGGCGCTCATTGAACCGGTCTTGCGGAAACATGCACTCAAACTCGCCATCGAGAATCACAAGGATCACACCTCTGAGGAACTCGTCGCCATGATGAAGGCCATCAGCAGCGAGTGGATCGGAGTCCAGGTGGACACGGGAAACAACCTCGCACTGCTGGAGGAGTCGCAAGGTGTCATCGAAGCGCTGGCGCCCTTTGCGCTGAGCGTGCATCTCAAAGACATGGCCATGCAGGCGTCCGAGGACGGCTTCCTGCTCAGCGAAGTGCCCCTTGGCACCGGCTTTCTCGACCTACCGCGCATGATCGCCACCCTGCGCCACGCCAATCCCGGGATCGTTATCAACCTCGAAATGGCCACGCGTGATCCTTTGCGCATCCCGTGCCTTGGTGACGCGTACTTTGCCACCTTCCCGGAACGCAAGGCCGCACTCCTCAGCACCGCGCTGCAACGGGTGAAACAAAACCCGCCCAAAGTTCCCGTGCCCGTCGTCAGCGGCAAACCGACCGAGCAAATCCTCGCCGAAGAAGAACAGCACAACCGCCACGGCCTTGGCTGGATGAGCAAGAACCAGCGCTAGCACTTGAACCGCAGGCTGCTGGCTTTTAACTGTTTGCAATTAGACCAACCCGCTTATGCAGCGCACCCGCCTTGCTGTCTCCTCCTTTCTCATCCGCTGGGTTTACTCCGTATCGTCCACCATCCAGCCTTCCCTGAATCAGCACTGCATGAACCGCCATTACGGCGAAATAAAGAACGGCGATCTCGATTTGTCGGTGGCACCGGTAACTTCTGGGTATGCATCCGGCCAAGGACACCCGCTTCGGTGTACCTGGCGTCTGACATTCTGACCGGATGATCCGGTTTTTTCCCCGAGCGCAAACCCGGGTCCGAGGCCATCAGTCCCCCCTCAGCGTTCCGGCCTTTTCCAACCGGGGTTGCTCGGCGGCACTTTCGGTGCAAAGCCGCGCCCGAAACCGGTGCCCTTCTTGGAGTGCTTGCCAGTGAATTTTCGGATGAGGCCCGCAGCATTGAGAACGCGGGAGGATGTGGTGGGGATCACTGCCAGAACATCCCGGTCGAATTTCAGTCGAGCATCCCTCTCCCGCCCCAATCCTCCGGGCCGGAGGGGCCCGCGTTTACGGCTGCGAGTAATATGGCAACTCTGAAAGGCTCTTTCGGGGAGTCCGGTTGAGCAGATCTTGCGTAGCTTTCCACCCTTCGCCGGTGAGCACTGCGAAGCAAAACGCGAGTGGGCTGATCGTTTCGCCCACCGTAAACTCGTTCTGCTCGACTACGGCAGCGGGATGCGTGGTATGTCTGCGGAATACCGGCCAGTTTTTCCAAATCACATCTCGCACCGGCTTTCCAGCTTCACGCACCCAATCCCCTGATTTTTCGGCCTCATCCAATTTTTGCTGAAGTCGCACACGGTCCAGTCTGTCGGGGATCAAAGCGAGCGCGACGGGTTTGAAAAAAGAACGGACACTCGCGTGCCCGGAGTCAGCAAGCAGGAAAGAGGTCATCGGCACTCCAAAGGTATAAAAGTAAGGAGCGATGCCAGGGGTCGGCTCAGCGACGCCGTCCGATTGGGAGTGGATGTGCTGGAAAACCACCGGAAATACGGATCCAACACCCGATATGAGCGTGGTCCCCTGTGGATTGCAGCCTAGGAAAAAACTGGCGCCAGACACGAGGGCGTCTCTGTGTCGGGGCGCGCCTGTGAGCGAAGCGACGATTCCCAAGAGCCGCAGTTTTGAGTGAAAGTTCCCCCACGCGAGGGTGTGAAACCATCCGTCCTTTGGACTCAGCCACAGCATCCGGTAGGCACTGTCCTCTTGAGAAGCAATGAGGGCATCGGCCTGTCGCACGAGCGTCTCGAGAATGTTCCGGTGAGCGGGAACTTCATCGGCCGCTTTGTTCCAGAGCGGGAGGAGCCGGCATGGGTTTATGCGACTCGCAAGACGTGGAAAATCGGCCGCGACTGCCGATTTCACCCATGCCTCTTTGTAGTCGGCACGGCCCGTCGCTTGGAAAAGGTGGAGCGCTGCAAAGGAGCGTTCGATGGCAGCGTTGTCATCCGGTCTCGTGTTTGGATCCTCATCGAACTGAATGGTTTGCCCCTTCAGGTTTGAATCGCGGCCACCTTCGACGATCTGCATCCGCCAGTTCTTGATGGTGTGCTTTTCCTGATCCGCCCATTCGAACGCGCGGGCGGCCGACTGAATCAGCATTCCTGCACGTTCTGGATCATAGGATTTCAAAAGACGCGCGGCCCATGCCGCAGCTGCCGCGTAGGCAAAAGACCCGGTTCTGTCGGGGAGAGAGACAAACATGGGCAGCGGATCCCTCGAGATGGATGCGGCCAGGGTCGCTGCCGTCGCAGGATGAGATTTCTGCTCGATCCAACTACTCACGCCTCCGGCCGGGTTCTGCGTGCGTGTCCAAACTTCGAGGCCCCAGAGTGCTTCATCCAAAATGTCCGGAATGCCGTTGCCAGATTCAGGAATGTTTAATTGGCTATCGGTCAGACCTTTTGGATTGGCCTCAAGGGCTGCGAGAAGGTCCCACAGCACATTGTAGTGGTGTATTCTCCGGTCAAAGTCTGCGGCGTCATGCCACCCTCCTCGAACGCCTGGTAAGGGAGGCGCGGTCTCGTCACAATTGCCAACAAGCGTGAAGGCGGAAAGAGAGAGGGCATTACCCGACTCGTCCCGGAAGCCAAACCGAGCATCGCCCTTCCGGTACGCATTCCGATACCACCCTTCGGTTTCCGGCGGGAAACGTCCCGGGAGCGTTTTGGTGTGACAGGCGTCGCGTTCCCAGGCGGAAAAAGGTTTTGTTAACGCCATGCCGCATCGCTGGGTAAAGAGCCCTTTCATGGTGGCGAAGTAGGCTTCCCCGAAGACATTTGGCCCCACACGGAACGGCCAGGACCGCCCGAGACCCGGAATCTGAATACAGAAATCGCCAGCAATGGTGAGCTTGCTCAAGTCCATCTCGTAGACATCCTCGCCCGTTGCATTACTCCCCCCTTCGCGTGCGATTTCCTGTTGGTCAAACCGGCGCCTCAGAGCGACGGTTCCTTCCAAGACAGGCGTGCCGGTGGCGCGGCCCTCATTCCATTTTTCGCCGCGCAGATAACGACGCACAAAAAATGGTTTTCCTTCGTAAGCGGACAAGTCGAGGGGACCGATCCCGGGAAGCCACATTCCGAGGTATGCGCGGTTGGCCGGGTCACCGGGGCGGTATCCGACCTGATTGACTTTGAGGCTCCAACAAACGGTTGCATCTTCGTCAAAGGACAGTGTTCCCGTGCACCGATCGCCTCCCCTGACACTCAGCACTGCGCCATTCTTGAGAGGACGCGGCATCTTGAGATAGACCATATCGGCGATCCGACTCCCTGGCGTCGCCTCCAATGCGGGGGCGTCCGAGGCTCGCTCCGCCGGCATCCCGTCTACCGAATGCGCCCACACGGTGACATCCCGGGGTTCTTCACCGTTGAGCCTCCAAAAAGCGGCTCGGTTGATGTCCGCAAAAATCTCACGGTGAAGGGTGTTTTGCACCTGAAGCGTCCGGTAATGCAGTGACTTTTCGAGATACCACCCCTTTTTCCCTTCAGAGATGAGCTTTGCGTGGTCTGCGCGGTCCTTCTCCAAAGCGCCTGAGAACATCGTGTCTCGGTGTTGCAGGATCTCGTCAGTGGGGTCGAGCACACCACAGACCCAGTCAGCGGAGAGCACCCGAAGCTCACGCAGCAGCGGCTCGGGTGCGCCAAGCGCGGACGCAAAGGCGGGAAGCACTCCCGCCAACAAAAAGAGGCTCCTCGCAGTTGAGAGGAACGTGACCGAAGTGTCCCGAGACTTTTCGCGGTTCATATGGGGTTGGTGGTTTTTCCGGTCAGTTGCTCTTTCTCTGGGAAAACAACCAGACATACAAATCCGTCTCGGCGTAGGCTTTGTCCCAACTGTTGTGGCCGACGCCGGCATATTCGGTGTACTTGGCACTGCCTCCCGCCAACTGGATGGCATGGATCATGTCGCGCGACCGGGAGACGGGGACTGCTTTGTCGAGGTCACCGTGGAAACTCCAAATGGGGATCCGGACAAGACGGGAAGCCAACAAATCATCTCCCCCGCCACACACTGGAACGGCTGCTGCAAATCGTTCAGGCCATCTTGTTGCGGCATCCCATGTGCCGTACCCCCCCATTGAGATCCCTGTCAGATAGATCCGTTTTGGATCGACCGCCACGGTATCCACCAGTTGTTCCACGGCTTTCATCGCCAACGAGAGACTGACCGACGGCTGCTCTGGAAGTGGGCTTTTGGGAAGGGCCCAATCCACGTCAGACCACTTCTGGCCCTTTGGACACTGGGGAACCAAAATGAAGGAGGGGTGTTCCGCTTGAACTTCCGGTGCTGAAAACCGGGCGAGCCCGTGGCGCAACTGGGCTTCGTTATCGTCGCCTCGCTCACCGGCGCCGTGCAGGAAAACAACCAAAGGATACTTTTGGTTCTTGTCGATGACCCGGGGTCGAAAAAGGCGATAGGGAATCGAATTGGCCCCATCACTGACAGTCGCCCTCTCGAACTCCAGAATGTTTGCCGGAGGCGCGGCGCGGAGAGGCAGAACAACCGCGACAAGCAGGACGGCTGTCCTCCCGGACGAAAGCAGAGGGGGAGGGTTGAAAAAACGACACAGGAGGGGGGCTACCTTTTTCACGGGGCCTAGATAAGGCCGCAGCGAAGCATCGGCAATCACCTTACTTCTTCGTCGATTCAAATTCCGCTGCAGAGAAACGAAAAAGAAGGACAGAGAGTGGCAATTTGTGGGCTGGGAAACAAGCGGGCCGGGCCACCCCGAGGGAGACTTTGTGCTTTTGCACCGGTTCGCCTGCCCGTTTCCACCACGCGGAAGGAGACGCGTAACTTTAGCGTGCCCCGCGACGACACGGCGCTCGCTGGCAGCGAGCACACGATGAAAAGGAAAACCAACGTCCTCGGCTGGATACAAACGTTCTGGAGGCCGTGCAACCACCGTGAGAACGGCAGGGCGGGCTCACTTCCGGAGGTACAACGTCGCCGACCAATCGGAACCCACAGTGCGCAGGCGGTAGGCAGCAGCCTTCACTTGTGGGTCTTCGTAAAACTCTCCCGCAGTTGTGCTGATTGGTTGCCAGTCCGTCCAGCCTTCCCTCTGGAGCACGCGGCGTTCCGGCGCGTTGCTGACCGTCCAGGTAAGCCTGCCGTTTTCGAGTTTCAGCTCAGGCGGGGGTTCATAGCCGCTGAGTTGGCCGTTCCAACGCCGCTGATGGATGGCATTGGCGACGTAGTGGGGGCTCCAGAGGAGAAAGCCGTCGCCATCGGGGCGCACGATGAGTTCGTGCATACCATCCATGAGCGGCTTGAGCACCTGAGGGCCAAGATCCAGCCTGCCAACAAGGCTTAAATCTGCGCGGCGATAAACCAGCACGGTAAAATGATGCGCGTAGGCAACAAAAAGGTAATCGCCGCACAAGGCTGCTCCATAGGCCTGATCCCTTGTTCGCGTGTCCAGAACGACATTGTGCGGCAACTCCGCGCTGTGGGTCACGGTGAGTTTGCGATCCTCGATTGTGCACCGCTGCATCAACCGTCCGAGCGGCCAGTTCATGCCGCATTCGTTGGGTTGGTCGGAAGGGAAGCCGAAGAGGAAGACTTCGCCGCGCTGCCGGTCGATCTCGAAGCCCCCGAGGCGCGCTTTGTTATCCTGCCAAGGAGAGGGCAGTTCATGGAGCGTATTTTCAGGCGCGTTCCAACTCCACATGGGAGCGCCATGCGCATTCAGCCCGGTGAGTGCAAGTTTGCGAAGGAAACGCGTCCCTTTGATCCGCGTGATGAAGGCGTAGTCTCCATTTTCGTCGATGTTTTGAAACGCGGTGTCGCTGTCCTCGCGCAACGCCTTTGCGTACTCAGAGGCGGCGAACTGGCCATCGCCGTCTGCGTCCGTCCAGATGAATGAGCCAAAGCCAAGAGGCTGGTTGGGGGGCCAGATTTTGGCGGTGTGGCGCGGTGCAATGAGCGCACAGGGGATAGCCGCTTCGTCATCGCCCTCGAATCGGAAGACGCACATGGGATTACCGTGCTGGGTGGTGGTGAGCAGGAATTTTTTCCCGAACCATTTTCGCACACCATACACGAGCGCGTTGCCATTCACCCTCGGGTCGTCGGGAAAGCGTGCGCGGTCCAGCGTGCTGGCGATCCACTGCTGATCACGGTAGTGGTTAAAACTTGAAAACAAATCACGAGGCGATTGCGGATCAGCGTCCACGCTGTCGAGGAAGGAGGTGCCGTGCAGGCTCCACTTCGGTTTCAAGTCCGGAGTGAAAGCGTGCAGGCGACTCTGGCAGAGCCCAGCCATCCCGACATCGCAAACGTAAAGGCTGCCCTCTGCATCGAACCCGATACCGCGGATGTTTTCGAAGCTCACCGGTCCGACGATGCCTTTCTCAGCTCTCCAGCCTCCTTTTTGGCCAAATGCCACCTCGAGCTTCATCAGGCCGTTCTCTTCTGAAAAACCGTGGATCTGATGATTCAGCCCGCCATCAGCGACGAAGAGCCGTTTTGTGCGCGGATCCAACGCAATGTCCGCGGGCTGGAAGATGCCCTCGATCCTTTGCGCTAATTCATGCCCCTGAGGATTATACTTCAAGACACGACCCGGCAGCGGCTGCGGTGGAGCGTAGGCGGCCATGCGACACATTGTCAGGTCCGGCGCGACCACCCGCACGCTGCGGATTGGGCGCGAGGCGTCGAGGGTGACGAATTCCTCCGGGTAGTCATAGAGCTTGTCCACCGGCGTGGCCACATCTGTCCACGGGCCGTCGGGGCCCGCGGCACTCGTCTGCACCTTCAACAGATGAAAGTCCGACTTCGCGCTGTCTCCCATCAGACTAAGGCGCGCCACCGCCACCGAACGCCCAAAGTCCAGCCCGACAAAAGCACCCGCTGGGTCCTTTGCAACGTAACGAGACTTGTCGGAACTGCTCACCGCGTTTTCGCTGCCGTGCTCAGCGTCGATCGGATCGCTGGCGAAGACCCGCCCCTGTAGCCGGGTGTACGCGTAAGGAGATGTGCCCCGTTGAATGACCCACAGCGCTCCTGCTTCATCCACGGCCATCTTCCCCGCGCGCTCCAATGGAATGCGAAATTCCAAAGGCTTCATGGAGGTGAGCGAAAGCGCTTTCACTCCCTCTTCATCGCTGAAATAGACGCGACCCCGCGCCTCATCAATGGCGAGTCCGGCGATGCTCTGTTTTTGTTCGGTCAGATAGGCGGTGCGTTGTCTCGAACCCTCCAGAGCCATGCCTCCAGCCTTCCTTTCAAAAAGCACCAAAGTCTGCACCGGTCCCTCTTTGCGACTCAAAAGCCGCGCATAGGCCACCCAGTGTTCGCTTACCGCCACCGCCTCCCCTGAATTTACTCCGAGGCCCGTCATCTCAGGCAGCGCATCGCCGTCCTTGTAGATGCCGGCGGCTCGGAGGCCCTCCTCCCATTTCGTGGTGAGGAACACAAAGCCCTCAGCGCTCACTGCCATGTCCGCAGTGTAAAGTTGCATCCACGTTTGCGCCTTGTCCTGAAAGCTGTTGCCACGAATCAGCGTGTTGCCAAAACCCGTCGTGAGACAAGGCAACCGCGGGATCGATGCGATTTCAGGCGCAGGAATGACCTGCGCATTTGCGGTGGTGGCAAGGAGGGTGAGAAAGAGAAAGCGCATAGCGAACTTTTCGTTGATCATTGCGTCCCGACTTTCGGTCGGTGACGTCCGTTCGGGGGGTGTTGCTATTATCCTCCTGAAGAAATGGTAAATGAGAAACCTTTTGTCACGTTTACCGCAGATCAGTCGATCCTCTGAGACGCATCTCTCCGTAGTCTGTCGTCTGGGTCAGGCGCTCGCCTTTGGCGGGTTCGAGTGGCTCTGCCACCCAATCACCATGGGGTTGAAAGAAGACATCCAACCCCTAAGTGAAGGGAATCAGGAACCGGAGATTTTTTGAGAGGCAACCGAAGGCAGCGCGTTCCGACCAGCGCTCCGGCAAGTTAACGTGGCGGCTGGGATGAATCTGTGCACATATTGGAAAGCACAAACTCAGAGAACTTGAGACATGCCCGGAGCCAGCTTTTTTGCCCTGTTTGACGACATAGCCGCCCTGCTGGACGACATTGCGGTCATGAGCAAAGTGGCAGCGCGCAAGACGGCGGGAGTCCTTGGGGATGACCTTGCACTCAATGCGCAACAGGTGAGCGGAGTGAACCCTGATCGCGAGCTGCCTGTGGTCTGGGCGGTGGCCAAAGGGTCGTTCGTCAACAAGCTAATCCTCGTGCCAGTGGCGTTACTGATCTCAACCTTCTTGCCGATGGTGGTCACACCGTTGCTGATGATTGGCGGAGCATTTCTGTGTTTCGAAGGTTGTGAAAAGATCCTGCGTCCTTGGCTGCATCGTGAGGAGGCCGAGGCAGAACGGCTCGAGCATTGTCGTGCTGCAGTCGATACCAGGGTCGACCTTACGACCTTCGAGCGGGACAAGATTAAGGCTGCCATTCGGACGGATTTCGTTCTGAGCGCCGAGATCATCGTCATTGCCTTGGGGACGTTGGTCGACGCAAGCTTCAGCGCGCGGCTCGCAGTGCTCTCCACCGTCGCAATTTGCATGACGGCGGGCGTTTACGGTCTGGTTGCCGGCATTGTCAAAATTGATGACGCAGGCCTTTGGTTGACCGCGCGCGGTCGGCGACCGGGCGGCTTCGCGCTGCAACTCAGACTGGGATTGATCCTGCTGGCGGTCGCCCCGGGGCTGATGCGATTTCTATCGGTTGCGGGTACCCTTGCCATGTTTCTGGTGGGCGGCGGCATTCTTGTGCACGGAATTGCTCCGCTCCACCATCTCCAAGGGCGGGTTCCGGCAGCGGTGGCAGGGTGGCCTCTCGCGGCGATTTGGGCGGTGGCACTGCCGATGCTGATCGACGCCGGAGTCGGTCTGCTTGCCGGCCTCTCGCTCGTCGGAACGGTCACGGGGATGACACGACTCAAGTCGGCCGCGCTTGGAAAAGAGGGCTGAGCGGTGCTCCCAAAGCGGCAGCGGCATTTTGAGAGCTCCGCCCAGTCAATTCAACCGGCTGGTTTTCAGGAAGCCTTTTCATTCTTTGCGGGCTTTGTTTTTTGTTCTGCATCGCTCTGCTTTTGAGGTAATAATGCCCAAGAAGACTTCGATCAGACTGGGTGAAGCATCCGGCAGGCAACGAATCGCCGAAATCTGATCAACCGGAGTCCGGCACCTCACACCCAACACAAAACGCCCCAGACCGAACTTCAACGCACCCCACAACATGGCTTACCAAATCGAACCCCGCGGCGTGGGCAAAGGCGTTGGACGGACGTCAGAAGACAAAAAACGTCCGGGACTCCTCCGGCACCAGTACCGGATTCTGGACGAAAAAATCGCTCCGGATGGCACCGCCGCCTCCCGCCTGCTCGAAAGGACTGCCGCAGGCGAGACCTACAGGGCCCAGACGAAAATCAACGCCTTCAACTTTCCATTCACGGGCAATAGTGGCGGGGGATGCTTCTTCCAGTGCGTCTACTGTTTCCTCCGGCAACCGTTTTTTCAAATGCACCGTACACTCCCCCACGGGAGAGAGATGGATGTGACAACCAACTTTGCGGAGGCCACAGAGGCGTTTCTGCGGAAAAACGCCCGCCTTCCGCAATACATGAAAAGGGTCCAGTGGGGGGTCGCCACCGAAATGTGGCATCCCAGAACAGTTGATCTGGCAAAACCTTATGACGGGCTGCGCGCATTCCAGAAGCACGGAGGAGACTGGATGCTGCACATCGTGACCAAATCCCCTAAAATTCTGGACTGGGCCGGACTTCTTGCCGAGATGAAGCATCAGGTTCAGGTGGAGGTCAGCTTCGTCACCTTGAATGAAGAGGCCTCCCGCACCTTTGAAACGGGTACGCCGAGCGTACGCCAACGACTCCGGATCGTGGAGGAACTGGCCGCGCGGGGCGTTTTCGTCAGGGTCATGATGATGCCTTGCCTGCGCGAGTATCAACTCCACGAGGTCGATGGCGTCCGCCACATGGTTTTTCAGAACGCGCACACCGGCGAAAGCGTGCCGGGACTCAAGCGGGTGGTGGAACGCGACGGCAACGCGGAAGGCGAGAAGGTGGGGATCGAATTGTACCGGGGCAACCGTTGGGAACCGTTGAGCCTTGTGGCCAGCAGGGAGTGGAAGCCCTTGATCGTCAGGGACTGGTCAGAATTGGAACAGGCTCAGGCGAACTGGAGGAACTGGGGTGCGATGGCCTACAAACAAAAGGACATGAACTATTTCTACGTGGATGAACTGATCCGCGCACACGATGAGGACCGGGCTCCAAAGGCCGAACGCGGCCGGGTGGAGGATCCGACCGCAGAGTGTCTCATCCACTCCGGGGAAAGCGTGCTGGAGCCCGGGGGCGCGCCCAAGCGGGTAGAGGTCCTTAGCCATCACAAACCCAAAAAACTTTGGAACGGCGCAACCACCCCTCCCAAGGTCCAGCGCAGCATGATGGACTACGGGTACCGGTTCCACTCCGCGATCAACTGGGTGGATTGCATTTGAAAGAGGCCCCTGCTTTCGACGCCCCCACCCGTGCCGCCTCCGTACAGCGACGGCGGCGATCCGGTCCAGTGTCGTTCCATGCCGGTTGGCGGCTAGTCGATTGTTTCACCGGGCACGAGGCTCGGTACCAGCAACCGCAGGTGCCCCCGCGATGACGCTCCACCGCCGAGCTTTTCCACAATCCCGGCAAGCGCCCCCGCGAAATGTGCGGGCTTGGTCACATACCTCGCAACTTCCGGAGCGGTTTCCGCAAGAAAGGTGTCATCGTCACGGGCAATGAGGGCAACGTCCCCCGGCACTCGGACCCCCGTCCGGAGGAGGTGTGTCAGCGCCGTCAGCGCATGGCTGGAGCGGCCCACCAGCAGCCCATCCAGTCGCGGTTTTTTCAGGAGCAAGCGGTCCACCGCCCGGCACACCCCAGCCACCGTGGTGTCATGGCGCACCACCCAGGGCGGCGCCAACGGGGCCTCCCGGCCTGCTACTCCCTCCAGATAACCCGCCGTACTCTCCGCCTCTCCGCCACGCACGCCCTCGGGCAGGAGCAGCGCCAGTTGGCGGCAACCCGCATTGATCAGAGTCGACGCCGCATGCCGGCAGGCTGCGCGGTAGTCGCGGTCCACCCCCGGCAAGCCAACCCCCGCCACGGGAGTGCCCGCCAGCACACAGGGAATGTCCCGCTCGTCAAACCAGCGCTGCGTGGCCTCAGAGGACAGGTACAACAGCCACAGGGCGTCCCGACGCGAGCCTACCAAACGCTCCAACGCAACGCGTGGACGCGACGAACCGGCAGCCGCTTCCACCACCACTTCCAAGGTCATCTCGAGCCTCGCAAGTTTCATGCGTAACTCGTCCAAAGTGAGACGAAAGAAGCCCGGCATCTCGGCCGTGCGCAGGGGCGTGAGCAACACCAGCTTCCGAGATGCCTCCGGGAAACGCGTCTGCGCTCGCAGCAACACACGGCTGGGCTTCCCGTGGACCGTCTGAATCCGTCCCTCTCGGGCGAGCCTGGCCAGGGCCGCTCGCAGCGTCGGACGGCTCACACGCAACAGTTCGCACAGTCGGCGCTCCCCGGGCAAGGTGTCCGCGAAGGCTCCTTTTTCGAGGGCATCCGCCAAAACTTCGACCACCTGGGTGACGAGGGATTTTCTGCCTGAGAGCGGACCGATCACGGCAGAGGAGTGCATCCCAGACCGGCACTGGTCAATTTATTTTACCAGTTTGAGAGCATTGATTCCGTCAGTGGTCTCCAGTCTTCTGCCGTGCAATGCTTCCCCTCCCCGAACTCCTGCAACTCAAGCGCTGGAACACTCCCACGATTTACAATGGCTGGGAACAGATCACGCGGCTCGATCCCGCGGCGAACGGGTTCAATCCCGAGGAGACACGGGATTTCATGCCGCAGATGGGCCCGATGGTGGGCTACGCCGTCACCGTCGTGGTGGAACCAAGCTGTAAGGCGCATCGTGAAGCCCAACCGGATGCCTGGAACGCCTACCGCCGTTACGTGGCCAGCCTGCCCGGGCCGAAGATTGTCTGCGTACAGGATCTGGACAAACCGCGCGTCATTGGCTCGTTCTGGGGCGAGGTCAATAGCAACATGCACAGGGCTATCGGCTGCGTGGGGACGATCGTCGACGGAGCCATCCGCGACGTCGACGAGATGACCAACGCGGGCTTTAAAGCCCTCGCCCGCCGCTTGTGCGTGGGCCACGCCCACGTGCACCCGGTGCGCTGGGACTGCGAAGTGGACGTGTTTGGCCGTACCGTGCGTCCGGGAGATCTCCTCCACGCTGACAAGCACGGGTTTCTGGTCATCGAACCGGAGGCCCAACCGCACATCCTCGAGGCCGCGCGCTTCATGGACGCCAACGAGTGCCAGACCGTCATTCCCGCCGCGCGCTCCAGCGCCGGCTTGGGCACCGCTCAAATCTTGGCCAATCTCGCAGCCGCCGGCGCCGAGTTCGGAAAAAACGCCAAAGCCCGTTTTCAACGGAATGGCGAATGGTGACCCTGTCATGAATCCTCCACCCTCTCCTCTGGCCCTCGTTGGCCTCGGATTGTCACTCGCAGGGACAACGCTCGCCGCGCCCCTGGAGTGGTCTCTTCTGCCTCCGGTGCCGGATCCAGAGGGATTTGCAGCGCCTTTTGCGGGCGTGAGCAACGGAGCCCTCGTTGTCGCAGGCGGAGCAAACATTCCAGCAAACAAATGGGCCGACGTCTTCACCAAGACTTGGCACGACCGCGTCTTTGTCTTGGAACCCGGCGCCTCCCGCTGGAAAACCGGATTCACACTCCCCCGCACACTTGCGTACGGCGTTTCCGTCACCACAGGCAACAGCGTGCTGTGTTTTGGCGGGAGCGATGCGACACGCCATTATGCCGAATCCTTCCGCCTGCGGTGGGTTGCTGGACGACTCGAGACCAGCCCCTTGCCGGACCTTCCGCGGCCCTGCGCGCACGGCTGTGGCGCGCTGGTGGAACGGGTGGTCTACATTGCAGGAGGCACTGAAACGCCCACCTCCACCGGGACGATGCAAAACTTTTGGGCGCTGGATTTGGACGCCCCCGCGCCCGCCTGGAAGGAGCTGCCGCCCTGGCCGGGACCCGCGCGTATGCTGGCCACCGCGGGGGTCGCCGGCGATGCGTTTTATCTCCTGAGCGGCGCGGACCTGCATGCCGGACCGGATGGAAAACCCGTCCGCACTTATTTGAAAGACGCCTACCGTTTTACACCAGCGGCGGGCTGGACGCGCATCGCCGACCTCCCCCGTGCGGCCGCTGCCGCCCCCTCCCCCGCCCTTTCCATCCGCGGCAAACTCGTTGTTCTCACAGGGGACGACGGCGAGCAGGTCGCGTTTCGTCCCCTCGAAAAGCACCCCGGTTTTCCGCGCACGGCGCTGGCCTATGATCCCACCGCAAACACATGGAGTACGCAGGAGGGGGTCCCGTTCTCCCGGGCGACCGTGCCCGTGGTTCCGTGGAACCAGGGTTTTGTTCTTCCCAACGGAGAGGCGCGGCCGCGGGAACGCACTCCCGAGGTGTGGTTCGCTCGCGAGAGAACCGCCGAAGCCCGTCCGTAACGAGCACCCGCAGAATCTCCTCGGCGCACCTTTGAGGCGGCTGCGAAGACGATCCCTCAAACGCGTGAAAACCCCTTCCATGAAACGTCTGGTCTTCCTCCTGTCCCTTCTTTTCTCCCCGCTCGCGTCCACGGTGTTTGCCGCGGAAAAAGCGCATTACCTCGTTCCACCGGAGGTCATCATTCCGCACACGGCGGAACGCAGCTTTATCGGACCGGGAATGTTTGTTTTTGAAACCGGGGACATCCTCATGGCCGCACCGTGGGGGCGGCCCCCGACAAATTTCGAGGAGGTTGCCGCGAAATTTCCGGTACCCATGCTCTACCGCAGCAAGGACGGCGGGCGGACTTGGAAGGAGCAGGGACGCATGCGTATGGAATGGAATTTGACGGGGTTGATCAGCGACGGAGGCACGTCATTTCTGAGCCTCCGCGACGGGCGCCTGGCCGTGGTGTTCAACCGGCATGTCCGCGGATTGCACGGCGGCGGGATGCCGGTGATCGCCTTCTCCAGCGACGACGGCAACACGTGGACCGCTGCGAGGACGCTTCTCGAAAGTGACGATGCTTTTTATGTGATGAACGACCGGCTCATCCAACTGCGCACCGGTCGCCTGGTGCTGCCGGTCGCCCGCAAGGCGGGAAAAACCGAGGGAGACCGGGACGAGGGTTTGGCCATGCTGAGCGACGATTCGGGGGCGACATGGCGGTTGTCCCGCGGTAAGGCAACTATCGAGGCCCCGCGTGGCATGGCGGAGCCCTGTGTCGCTGAGCTCGAAGATGGACGCGTGCTCATGCTCGGACGCACGGGCCTCGGATTTCTTCACGCCGCCCTCTCGGCTGACGGCGGCGAGACTTGGTCCGCACCCGGGGCCACGACGCTCGAATCCGCCTGCTCCTCTCTCACGCTCAAGACGCTTCCGGACGGACGGTTGATCGTGTTTTACAATCACGCCACGCCAATCAAGGCGGGGGCTTTCTTTCCCCGCACTCCCCTTTGCTACGCGGTGTCCGGAGATGGGGGCAGCGTGTGGAGCGCCCCCGTGGTTGTCGACGACGAGGGCGTGGCCGACAAGGACCGGCAAAACATCTACCCGTCCATCTGCTTCACAAGGGAGGGCATGGTGGTGATGTGGTCCACCCACGGCGCCGATCCCCAGGGGAGCTTCAAGGGGCAGTACGATCCGAACATCGGCGGCGGGAAACGGGCAATTCTCGCGCTGCCCGCCGGGACCGCCCCCAGCGCAGACACCACGGGCGATGTGCGTGACGTACGCGTCGTGCGCCGCTGGGACCAGCATCCAGGCTCCAACCTGATCTGGGAACCCTACATCGCCGAGTGGAAACCGCGGCACCTGGTGGTTTCCTACGGCGTTGGAATTTCAGGCAAGACGGACATGGGCGATATTTACGCCTGCAATTCGACAAACGACGGGAACACGTGGAGTGAACCCGTGCCGGTCTTTGATCACAACCAGCGTTTTGGCTCGATGCAGTTTGCGTACGCGAACCCGGTTCTCTACAAACCTCCGGGTCAGGACGTGCTGTGGTGTTTTGCCATGCGCTGCCCCATGAATTACCAGCACAGCGAGGACTCGCAGTTGGTGGGAGCGTTCAGCGCGGATGGCGGCCGCTCTTGGACTCCCGTTGACCTGGCCATGCACTACACCGGCCCACTGATCATCGTGGCGGGTATTCATCGTGTCGTGGAAAATGGACAGCCGAGGTACCTGCTGCCCGCCCACCGGAATACCAAGCGAAACGACCCGCTCGGAACGCGGGATCAGTTTCTCCTGAGCAGCACCAGCCTGCTGGAGTGGAGCCTTGCCGGCCATATTCCCCAACCGGAGGGCGGCCCCGTCTTCCTCCACGAAGGCAGCCTTGCTCCCGGAGACAAAGGGACCGACCTCAAAATGGTCATGCGGACCGCCCAGTTCGAGAAGGAGGCAAAAGCCCTCGAGACGCCGCGTGCCTTCTCGAGCGTAAGCCAGGATGGCGGCCGTACGTGGAGCGCGGCCCGCGAAGAGCCCGAACTTTGGAACAGTGTTTCGAAGGGCTTTTACGGACGGGCGGCCAACGGTACGCACCTTTACGTTTACAACGACGGTCCCGCGTGGAGCCGCATGGGGCTCAAATACAAAGTCAAACCCGCGGGCGGTGCCTGGAGCCCGGAGCACACCTTCTTCGACGCCGGCATCAAAAACTCCTATCCCACGCTCATTGAAACCACCCCCGGCGAATTCCGGGCCGTCTGGGACAGTGGCGATTCCAAAACGTGGCGCCGCTCGATCCGATTCGGGAAGTTCACTTTAAAGACGCAACCATGAAGACTCCCCAAAAACTGCTGGGTGCCGGCTTGCTGCTCCTTGGCTTCGCAACCCGGTCCCTTTGTGCCGAACCCGCCGAGGCGCCTACGCAGGGCTCCGCTTCGTATGATCTCGTGGTGATCGGCGGCACACCGGGCGGAATCGCCTGCGCGGTGCGCGCGGCACGTGAGGGGCTCTCGGTTCTGCTGGTAAACTGGCACGCGCATCTCGGTGGCATCCTGTCGAGTGGTTTGGGAGCCTGGGATACGCAGCATGAGGGGCATCGTTCGCCGCTCTACGACGAGACACGGGCTGCGTTCTTTGCGCACTACCGCAACACCTACGGCGCGGATTCCCCGCAGTATCGCGACGCACTGCCCGGCAAGACGGGGCACAACAACGGACGCACGGAACCTCACGTCGCGGAACGTGTTTTGACGGCACTTGTCGAGAGGGAAAAAAACATCACCGTGCTCCGCGGCTACGTTCCATCCAGCGTTGAGCGGGCGGGCTCCACGGTGCATTCGGTAACCCTGCGACTCATGCAGGGGGGCGGTGAAACACGGGTCCGCGGAAAAGTCTTCGCTGATTGCACCTACGAAGGCGACCTTGCTGCGCTGGCCCGGGTGCCGTATCGCGTCGGTCGCGAGTCGCGAGCCGAGTTTGACGAACCGCATGCCGGCATTCTTTTTATGAAGCCCGTCCCGCACGCCCCCGATGCGGACGCCGCCAGACTCGCTGAACTGCACAACGCGCTCAACCTGCGAAAATTTACCGGGTGGCAAGTGCGGTTGCCGCAAAGCACCGGCGAGGCGGACGCGGCCGTACAGGCCTGCAATTACCGCACCCCGCTGGCCACAGACCCGGCCAATAGGGTGCCCATCCCCCAACCCGCGAGCTACGACCCCTACTACCTCCGGACCCTGGAACCCTATTCCGGGGTTCCCTCCATCCCGAATGGCAAGTTTGGCTGGAACCGTCCTCAGCTCATTGGATTGCAAACCCCCTATGTCGAAGCGGACTGGCCTGAGCGTCAGCGCATCATGGACCAGCACTGGGAGATGACTCTGGGACTTCTGTATTTTTTGCAGAACGACCCCACCGTACCGGAGAAGGTGCGTGCGGCGTGGTTGGAATATGGACTCGCCAAGGATGAGTTCGCGGACAACGGACACCGGCCCTACGAGATGTATATCCGCGAAGCCAGACGCATCACGGCACGCACCATTTTTACGCAGCACGATGCCATGCCAGCACCCGGCCTAAACCGCGCCCCGGTGCACAGCGACAGCATCGCAGCCACCGAGTGGTACATGGACAGTCACGCATGCACCATCGTGCGAGTGCTGGGTTCCATGGAGGAAGGGAAGGCCATGCTCCATCAGGAAACCTTCCCCGGCCAGTTGCCGTGGCGGACCCTCCTCCCACAAGGGGTCGACAACCTGCTGGTGCCCGTATGCCTCGGTGCCACCCACGTGGCCTGGGGCACGGTCCGGCTTGAACCGGTGTTCATGCAAACCGGGGAGGTCGCGGGCCTCGCCACGGCACTCGCCCTCAAAACAAACACCCCGCCTGCACAACTCAACCCCGAGCAACTTGTTCGTGAACTCGCCAAGCGACGCTTCATGATCAGCTTTTTCAACGACACGGATGTCGGCGACCAGACTCCGTGGGTGTCCGCCGCGCAGTATTTCGCCACGAAAGGATTCTTCGCAGACTACAATGCGCGGGAGAACGAACCTCTCACCGAGGCCGTGCGCTCCGTTTGGCTCGAAGGCTTCGAGCAACTCAAGCAGGGAACCCTCGACTCCGCCGCGCTCCTGCGCGCGGTTCATGCCGCGGAATCCAAAAATTCACCCACCACCGCCGAACGGCGCGCGGATGTTCTGATGCGCCTTTGGAAACAACTTCCAAAACTGCCATGAAACGACAACCACTCCTTCTCACCTGCCTGCTTCTCGGCCTCGGACTGGAAGGTTCCCACGCCGAAACGATCGAAGCGCAAATCTGCGTATACGGCGCCACGTCAGGGGGCGTGGTCGCAGCGGTGCAAGCTGCGCGCATGGGCAAAAAAGTGGTGCTCGTGGAACCCGGAAAGCATCTGGGCGGAGTCACGAGCGGCGGGCTCAGTGCCGTGGACATTGGCGATCCCCGCACCGTGGGCGGACTGGCACGCGAGTATTTTTCGCGCCTCGTTGCCGGTTACGGTAAAACGCTGGACTGGGACCGCCCCCACACCGCGAAGGCTGGCAGCGGGCACGGCACCGGCGGCGCCTACGCGATTGAACCGCACCGGGCGGAACGCGTCTTCCGGGAGATGGTGCAGGAGGCCGGCGTCGGTCTGCATGTCGACACGCGCCTCGCGTCCGTAAAAAAAGACGGTCCGCGTATCGTGGAACTCGTCATGGAGAACGGCGACGTGTTCCGCGCAGGGGTGTTTCTCGACACCACCTATGAGGGAGATCTGATGGCGA
>JBILKV010000070.1:0-20521 GCA_044376515.1 Chthoniobacteraceae bacterium
CGGCAAGGCCGGTGAGGCCAACAGCGGAAAAATCGGTTCGCTTTTTGAGACATTTATCCGCCCTTATGTGGGCTTCGCCATCCGGGGAGTGCTCTGGGATCAGGGCGAAAGCAAAACCAACATCGCCGGCGTCGATCAGTACGCACTGATGGGAGCTTTGATCAAGGGGTGGCGCAAGGAATGGGGGCAGGACTTTCCCTTCCTTTACGTTCAAAAACCCAGCGGCGGCGGTTGCGCCTGGGACCCTTCCAATCCGGTCAACGCCAAGGCAGAGAAGTTCGTGGCGCAACCGGCGCAGGTCCCGCGAAATCCCCTTGAGGCAGATGCGGACTACTGCCACGAACTCCACCTCCGTCTCATGGACTACCCAAAGACCTTCATGGTGACCGCGACGGATCTGGGCGGGGGGGTGCATCCGGTCCTCAAGTCCGCGTACGGCCTGCGCGCCAGTCAGGTGGCGATCGGGGCTGTGTACGGCGGCAAGGAGCCGATCTACGGGCCGATGTACACCTCCCACGCGGTAGAGGGCTCAAGTGTGCGCCTCCAGTTCACGCACAAGGGCGCGGGACTGGCCGCGGCACACCAGTCGGCTTTGCAGGGGTTCCTTGTTGCGGGATCCGACCGCCGTTTTGTCTGGGCTGATGCCAAGATCGAGGGCGACGCGGTGGTCGTGTCGAGTCCCGCCGTTGGGCAACCGGTCGCCGTGCGCTATGCGTGGGCCGGAGCGTTTCCGTGGGCAAACCTCTTCAACAAAAACGGGCTGCCAGCGCAGCCTTTCCGCACGGACCGCTGGTAACCGCGACAGTCCCAACCGTCCGGACGCTGCGTTCCCGTTGCCAGCCGCTCCCGCCCCCCTTTCTTCGCGTCGGGAAACAATCCTTTTGCGCGCAGTGCCCTCGTCTGGTCGGCGCCGGCAAAACAGCCGGAAAACCTGAAGCATTTGACCTGAATGTTACAGTGCACAGACATGGCTGTCAGGTTTCCCCCACACCATTTTTCAGTGACCAACTCCGAACTCCCAACCCCTGATCAGGATTGCCGCGACTCAGCCATTGGCCGTCGTATTCTTGCCCGCGCAGGCTCCAGCCACCTGTACACTGTCCGGCTCGCGCAGAGCGCCGAGGATCTACATGCCGCGCAGGCTCTGCGTTTCTTTGTCTTCAATCTGGAGCTCAACGAGGGCCTGGAATCCTCCTTTCTAACCATGCGGGATGGAGACGCCTACGACGACGCCTGCGACCACCTGCTGGTCGAAAGCGAAGGCGAAGTCGTTGGCACCTACCGGATGCAAACCGGGCGGCGCGCGGCCGAGAACATCGGCTTTTATAGTGCGCAGGAATTTGATCTGAGCCCGTTTGAGCCTATCCGAGCTCAAGTTCTCGAGCTTGGCCGGGCCTGCGTTCATGCGGACCACCGGAACCTGCAGGTGCTTTCGCTTCTGTGGCGGGGGATTGCCGATTACGCCCGCGTCAACGGGTGCCGCTATCTCTTGGGCTGTAGCTCCCTGACCTCCCAGGATCCGGAGGAAGGCCTCGCCCTGTATCAAATGCTTTCCCTGCGGCACCTCGCACCGGAGGAGCTCCGCACCTTGCCGCTGCCCGGCTGGGGTTGTCCGGAGCCTATGCAGCATTCCGACCCGGCGCCGGTGCCGAGGGCGCCCAAGCTGCTGACGGCATACCTTTCGCTGGGCGCAAAGATTTGCGCCCCGCCGGCGATGGACCGAGACTTCAAAACGATCGACTTCCTCACGCTGCTCGACCTTGAAAATCTCCCCGCCAGAGCCGCTGCACTCATCGGTTGATCCATCCTCGCCCGCCCCCCCGTCCGCCCCCACAGGCAACACGCCGGCGCGGCACCCAGAGGTTGGCCCGCTCCGCATTTTTGGGAAATCCCTGCGGCTTGCTCTCCAACTCGTCCACGGAGTCGCCCAAGCCCGCCGGGTGGGACTCCCCGGCCCATCCTCAAGTGACGCGGAACTGCGCGAACGCGCGCTTCGGCTCCACAAGATCAGCAACTCGCTCCTCGACCATTTCGGCGTGGTGCGCAGGGTCTCCGGCCGGATTCCCTCGTCGGGGCTGCTGGTCACCAACCACGTCGGTTTCGCCGACATCATGCTCCTGAGCGCGGTGCAGCCCATGGTGTTTGTTTCCAAATCCGAAGTCGCCTCCTGGCCCGTGATCGGTCCCATTGCGGCGGCTTCAGGGACGCTCTTTGTGAAACGCACGCGCCGCGCCGACGTCGCACGCGTCAACGCAGACCTCCGCCGCTGCCTGGATGCAGGCCTCCTGGTGACCCTGTTCCCTGAAGGCACCAGCTCCGACGGATCCATTGTCCTCCCCTTCCAGCCCTCCCTGCTCCAACCCGCCGTCGAAGCCGCCATTCCCGTGCATCCCGGCCACCTCTCCTACTGGGGACGCGACCGCCTGCGCGCCGATGATGTCGCCTACTTCGGGGACCGCGACCTGCTGCCCTGTCTCATGGCGCTCGTCAACCGGCACACCACCTTCGGGGAAGTCCACTTCGGGGACCCGGTCGGGCCGGTGCCTGATCGCAAGGCACTCGCATCGCTCCTCCACGCATCGGTCAGCAAACTGGCACCGCCCGGCCTTTCCCGAACGGATCCGCCCTGTTACTGACGCCCCGTTCCGCTTCGGGCCCGCTCCGCAACCGCCCTGAAATAGGCTTCCACCGCTTCCCGGTACTCCGAGGGCGCTGACTCCCGCCTGCCCTCGACCATATCCGTGGCCAAACGCTTGGGCAAGTTGCCCCATTCGCCCGACGGCCCGCGCTTCCCGGGAGGCAGCCCCTGGGATCCCGCATCCGCCATTCCGGAAAGGCCGGCATTCGAATTCGCCCCCACTGCGGACGCCGCGCCCTCTTGAGCCCTTTCAACGCGGTCCGCCGACGCCTGCGCATCCACCGCCTTGGAAAGGGATTGTGCTGCGCGTTCCAAATTCATTGCCCCGCCCTCCTTGAGGGATGCAAGCGCTTCGGCAAGTTCCGCCTTTGCCGCCTGCGCGAGTTGGGAAGCAGCGGTAGCGGGTCCCTCGGCAGAGCCTCCCTTCGATTTGTTCTGCTGCGGCGAGCCCTCGCTCTTGCCGGTTCCCTCCGGCGCTGCAGTCCCCTCGGCCTGGGTGTCGGCGGTTCCGGGCGCGATGTCCGCTTCCGACCGCGCACTTGCCGCGTCCATCGTTTGGGCCGTTGCAAGCGCAGCCTCAGGGGATTGCTTTGCGAGATCGGCGAGCTTGGCGAGCTCCGCCATGCGCTCCTGACGGGCGTCGAGCCTCGTCCCCTCGCCTGCCGTCTTGTCCCCTGCCCGCAAGGCCTGTCTTGCCGCGGCGCTCTCCGCCGGGTCGGCCGAGTCGAGTTTCTGGAAGTTCTCCGCGAGCGAGCGGAGTTGCTCCGCGCCCTGCTTCTGGAATGCAGCCGCCTTCTCGAGCAGCGGCTGCCTCTCCGCAGCACGCGTCGCCGCCTGCCGCAGCGCCGCCTGAGCCCGGGTTCCGGCGTCCTTGATCTGCGCGGCAGCTCCGTCAGCGTCACGCGCTGCCTCACGCCCGGAACCGGTGCGCACATCCTGCGCGTTGGCTTCCGTCCGGAGGGCTTGGCGCAACTGATCCAACTTCCGCTCAAGCTGCTCCCCCGCCAGAAGCGCTCCGCTGAGTTCGTGTTCTTGCGCGCCACGATTCCCAGGCTGTTCTCCGGCGAGGTCGGCAAGCTTTTCCTCCGGGCCCGCCGCGGACTGGCCGGTTCCGGCAGCCGCTTTCTTCGCAAGGGCCGCCGTGGCCTCGGCATCCTTGGCTGCCTTGGCTGCAAGACGTTCCATTTGTTTCGCAAGCGAGGGCGCTTTTTTCGCGATCTCGGCGAGCGCCTTGTCCGCCACTTCCGCAGCCGCTTCCGCGCCGGCCTTGAGCGCTTCGGCGGCTTTTGTCAGGCCGGCGATTGCATTGCCTGCGAGGGCATCGCCCGCCTCGCGCGCCTTGGTGGCCGACAGTTCAGGAAGACGGGCATCGCGGATCTCCTTGGGAAGGTTCTGCACTTCCTCCTTCAAGCGATTGCGCGCGGCCGTCTGGGCGGGAGACGCCGGTCCGTTCTGGCGTTCAATCTCTGCGACAAGCTTTTCTGCTTTTTTGAGAGCTGAATCCGTCGCAGCGGCCGCCTCAACCGGCTTGATCGCCTTGGCCAGTTCGGCGACTTGGTTGCCGAGAGCCGCGCCGGGGGAGGCCGCCTCCAGCGCTGCCGCGGCGAGCGCCTCAGCGCGCGCGAGCTTCGGTGAGGCGTCTTTTCCAACGGACTCAACCTCGGCATTCGCCCGAAGCACATCCGCCGCCGCCGCCGCCTTAAGCACCGCCTCCGCTTCGCGCAGGCCGGCAGGCAGATTCTGTTTGGCCGCCAACGCCCCGATCTCGCGTCCACTCCGCTCGAGGGTTTCGCCCGCAGTGCGATCGGCCCGCCCCAGCGCCAGTTGAGCCCGTTCGGCGGCGGCTTTCAGCGCCGGACCAGCCCCCTCAAGAGAGACTGCCGACCGTTCGAGGCTATTGGCAAGCGCGGTGCTCGCGGTGTCCAAGGGTGCAACGGCCTGTGGCCTCTCCGCGGCAACGGCGACCTGCAGCGCCTTTTCGGCAGCCGCCTGACTCCGCCGAAGTTCGTCCATCGCCGGCCGCAAGGCCGCGGCGGCGGGTTGCGCACGTTCCGTGAGTTTCTGTAACTGCCCCTGTATCTGACTGGAGAGGGTCTGGTTGACCTGTTGCCGGCGCAATGCGTCTTCCTGCTCGGGCGAACCCCCTTCCGCATCGACGGTGAGAGGCGCATCCTTCTGGTCTTTTAAAATCTCCGCGGAAAGCGCTCTGGCCACTGGCGCCAGCGCAGCCGCCTCCATCGCGTCCAGTCGCGTGCGGACGGATTCTTCGACCAACCGCGCGTTGTTCGCACCGGAAGCGACTGCCTCGTGCGCAAGTCGAGCGGCCTCCACGCTCGCCGCCTTGTTGCCGGCCATCGGACGCAATTGCTCGAGCGCCTTTACGGCAGTCTGTAAATCCCCCACCTGCGCAGCCCCAAGCACCCGCGCCTCCCGTCGAAGGACGGTCTCCTCCGTCGCAACGGCATCGCCTGAGGCCGCCGCCCGAAGAGCGTCGAGCATTTGGTTTCGGGCGGCTTCCGCCGCCTGCACAGACCTCTCCAGCGCCTGCTCCGCACGCACCAGCGCCTCGCTTGCCCTGAGGTCATCGGGCGCGCCCCGCTCGGTTTGGCTCTTGAGTTTCTCCAGCGCAGACACTGCTTCGGCGCTCTCATTGGCGAGTTCCTTCACCCTTTTGAAAAGCGAACGCTGAGCGGCAAGGGCGCGGTCCGGGCGGGCTACGGTTCCAGGTGGCGCGATCGCGATGCGCAGCGTCCGCGATTCACCGCGCTGCCCTCGAGCGTCCGTCGCGGAAAAGCGGACGCTCCACACATCTCCGGGACGCGCCTTTTCCGCGAGCGGGTCAAAGGCCGTGCGGATTTGCAACTCTCTTCCAACCATTCCCCCGAGGGAATTGCGCCGCCATCCCGTCTCGTTCCTGCGAAACTCCAACTCGACGCCAGCCAGTCCGAAGTCGTCCTCCGCCGCGCCCTCGAGGTTCACCTTGTCGCCCAACGGGGCCACCACATCCTGAACCGGCGTGTCCAACACAAGCTTCGGAGGGGCATCCAGTTCGATGTGAATGGCATGCTGCGGACCGGCCGCCGACTTCAAACCCGTCTCCGCCGAGACCATCCGCACGGTGTATGCACCGCCTTCGGTGATTACGAAGCTGGCGCGCAACCGACCCGTGTCGCCCCCGCCGGATTCGCCACTCAGCAGCAACTCCTTGGCTGTCCGCCCGAGCGTCAATGCGAGTGAACCCGCAGCCACCGCCTGATCCGGCGTGAACTCCACGTCCACGGTGGTGCCCTCGAGCGCGCTGACAACCCCATCGGGCGAGGAGACCTTGCGCTCAGGAAGTCCGGTGTACTCGGGGTAGTGATAAGTCAGCAGGTACGCAGCCACCCGGGGTCGGGAACGCGGCTCCAGACGGAACTTCCGGGTAAGGCTGTAGCCAGCGCGGATCTGGTAGACCAGCGGGACGTTGTCTACCGGGAGGTTCGCCTCGAACCGCCCCGGCCCCGCTGCGCGCATGGGAATCCGCAACCTTGCTCCATCCGGGTGTCGTGTGAGGAGGAGCGGTTCGACCTCGCCCGGGGCAACCACCGAAACTGCAATCGGAAGGGGTTCCTCCGCCGGCACGATGCCCTCGACCGGATCGGGCTGCAGCACCGTGATGACCGTATCCGAAAGCCGCTCGAAATTTGCCAGAGGCAGCAGGGCGCGGGCGCACCTCCAACCAAACCGGGTGCCTTCAATCGCAAAGCCGCATCCAATCGCCAACGCAGCCCCCAGCAGCAGGCGCATCTCCCGCTTGAGCAGGTTCAAAGGAAGGAGGCCGGGGACCGAAATTCCCTGAATCCGACGGGCCGTCTGCTCCTGCAGTTCCTCGCGGAAGGCGGGCGAATCGCCCTGACCGGCGGAGGGCAGAAGTTCAACCGCCGCGAGAAAACTGCCGCGCAACTGCGGCGCCATGCCTTCGAGTCGTGCGGCGACGTTTACGCGGGAACCCAGGCTGAAGTGCCGGAAAGCGAACCAGCCAAAGGCAAACGCGCCCCCTCCGTAGACGAGGCCGGCGATCAATACGCGCGGTTCGTCCTCGAGCACCAGCGGCGCGTCGATGAGAACGGCCAGCAGCGTGCCGAGCAGCAGAGTCGCCGAGCCGCCAAGCAATCCGCGCAACCACAACAGGCGGCCACGCCTACGTTCAAACGCGCCAAGCAGACGCTCTATCTCAGGGTGGAGGCTCATGCACTGGGAGGGGTGTTCGCAGGGACAGGGTGCTGGTGCGGCGACCTGTTGCTACACAAGCCCGAGCCGTTTGCGAAGGATCCATTCAATGCTCAAAAGCAAAAGCACTGCGGAGAACCACCAGTAGCTCTGCCAAAGCACCGTTTCGGTCTCCACCACCCGACCGGTCTCCAAGGGAAAGATCAACTCCCTCAACTCCCCGCCAAATTCCTCTCGAAGGTATTTTCCGCCGGACTCCTCTGCAACCCGCTTGAGAAGGCTCTCATTTAGTGAAAGCTCGGCCAGTTCGCCAGCGGCCCGGAACCCCACATCAAAAGAAACCCGGAGCGGGAGTTCCCCCTCCGCCGAAACAGGCTCGACCCCGACGGAGTAGGAACCTGCTTCCAGCGGGGCGGTTCGCCCGAGCAGAAGGTCCTCACGCCCGCCCTCCGCAGCCAGCGCCACGGTCGCCACCCGCCGTCCCTCCCGACTGAGGACGGCCCGCCACTGTTTCTGCCCGCCCGGTCCCGCCAATGGCGCACGCAACCGGACCCGTACCTCCGCCGTGCCGCCAACCGGATACCTGAACCGGTCAGTCTCTAGCGAAAGACGCTCGTCTTCAGCGGCGAACACGGGCTCGGCGATTGCGGGAATGAGCTGGTTCCAAAAACGTTCCTGATGTTTTTCAGCGACATCCGAGCGCCAGCGCCACGTTTCATCAAAGGCCAGGTACGCCACACGACCCGCACCAAACTGTCGCCACACGAGCGCCGGCATCCGGCCCGAGGCCACCTCCAACTCCAGCAACGTCTCGCTCCCGGGGAGCGCGCGTACCCCCGGAACCCAATGCGGGGCCCGCAGTTGACGCCACACGGCGCCGGGATCAGCGTTGCCCGGGTCGAGCGCCATAAAGCTCAAAGAGCGTCCCCGCGCCCCCAGATCAAACCGCCCCTGCGCCGCGGACTGCGCCTCTCCCTCGGCCCCGAACTCCACCGGCAACAGGGCGGCCAAAGGCCAACCGGGCGTGGCGGCCTGGGCGGCGAGTTGACGACGCTGGCCGTCGACAAAAAGAAGCCCACCGCCGCGCTTGCCGACGAAATCCGCGAGCCACCGCCATTCTGCCTCCGAAAGCGCGAGGGGAGGCAGGTCGCCCAGAATCACGGCGTCGTACTCGTCCAACAACTCCTGACGCGAGGGAAACATCCCCGGATTCTCCCCCCTCGGCCAGCGCTCGGCCGGATCGGCTCCCCCCAGAATCAGCGCGTTCATCTGCCAGCGGGAATCACGCTGAAACAGGTTGCGCACGTAAAGGGAGTCCCAGCGCGGGCGTCCGTCCAGCAGCAGGACTTTCCGCTTCGCCGAGGAGGCGCGCACCAGAAACTCCGCCGCGTTATTGCGCGCCTCGCGCTCCCCGGCAAGCGCTTCCACCTTCGCTTCAAAATTCAAGGGGACCGCGGTGCGGTGCTCGCCGGCAGGCAAGGCGCCCTGAACCTCCCCGACCAGAGCAGCCACCGGAAAATCAAAGGGAACCCGCACGAGATGGCGGCGCGAAGTCACAAGCGTCTTTTCCCAAACCACCTTCCCACCGGCCTCCACCGACACCCGGAAACTCTGCCCCGGGGGCATGTCGTCCTTGAGCACCACGGTGCCCGAAACGCGATCCTCAAAAAAAACGCTCTCCGGAGCGTCGACTGCCAGAACCGCCAAATCAGGCACCGGCAGCGCCACGCCGTAACCCAGAGTGTAGACCGGAATGCGGCGGTCCCCGAGTTCCCTCGCCAGCGCGATCGGGGAACCTTCGGCGTTGTGCTGACCGTCGGAAAAGAGAATCACCGCCGCACCGGGTGCCTCATTTTGGGCAGCCGTACCGGCGCCGGTTCCGGAGTCTTCCAAAGGCGAGACCGCCTTTCTCAACCCGGATGAGATCAGATCCGTTGTGGTGGCGGAGGGCTCGGGCAACCCAGGCGGCAACTTCGCCATGCCATCCGCACTTTCCCAGAGCAAACGGACTCCCGAGTTTTCCAACGCCAACAACTGAATGTCGAACCGGCCCGACAGGGATCCAAACAAGCCCTGTTCGCCGCCCTCCAAGAGCAGGCTGCGCACGCGTTCAGAGCGGGTTGTCCGGTCGAAGCGCGCCACAGCCGCGGCGGCTTCCTTCTCGACCTCCCGTTCCCGGTCGCTGGAACCGTCCGCCGCCCGCGCGGGGGGAACCCAGTTGAGCGCGCGGGCCACCGCCTCCTTGCGCGCCGGTTCCATCTCCCCATCCGAGAGTCCCATGCTCTCAGAACTATCCACACAAAAAAACAGCCGCGTCAACGTACCCCGGGTTTGACGATGCCGGATCACAGGTCCGGCCAGCATGAGCGTCACCAAGAAGACCGCCCCGGCGCGCAGCCACGGCAGCAAACTGCTCAGGGCGCTTGCGTGGCTCCGCGTTTCGCGCCGGTAGAGGAAGAACGCCCCAAGGGCGAGCACCCCCGCCAGAGCGAAACCCGCCAGCGGTGACCAGTCTCCTCCGAAGTGCAGCGAGTTCATGCGGTCCCTCCCCGCCTCTGGCTGAAACGCTGCTGAATCAACGGTTCCAAAAACAAAAACAGCAGCGTGATCCAAAGCAGCGGACGCCAAACCTCGCGCCCTTCTGTCCGCTCCTCGGTCGCAGCGCGCAGGGCCGACGGATCATTCGCAAGAGTCGCTCCAGCGCCCGAGGCGAGGGCTGCAACCTCGGCTTCGGCGAGTTTTTCAGGATTGGACTCCTCCCGCGGAAGGTTCACAGCGAAGAGTTGGACGCCGCCGTCCGGGAGCCCAACCTCATAGAAGCCGGGCAAGCGCGTCCGGGCGAATTCCGCCGAGGCAAACGGCTTTCCCGCGCGAACCTGGACCGTCTGGATGGCTCCGTCCGGGGAGCGTACGGAGACCTGGCCGCCCGCAAGCTCCGACGGCAACAAGGCGGTGAGGGGAGCGCCGGTGGCCACATTGTGCGGCGGCAACATCGCCGAGCCCGCGTAGACCGCCAGCCTTTGCATGAGCGGCACAAACGCAGGACGGGTCGGCAGGTTTCCCCAGTTGGAACCGCACGACACCGCGGACTGGATCACCACCCCGCTTCCGAACCTCGACTCCAGAATAAGCGGCTCGCCGTTCTCGAGCGCAAGCACCGCAACGGCGATGTTGCCGGCCCCGGGCGTTGGCCGCGGCTTTGCGCCGGTTCGGGAATCGGTCCTCAGGGAGTACCAAGTGTGCACCCGGATGTCGCCCAGCGCGGCGTTTCCTTGCCTGAAGGGATCCAGCACCGGATGTGGCAGCGGTTCCGCGGCGAGGGCGAGTCCGCCGCCGCTCGCGCCCCCCGGGCTCTCAACGTGGCGGGTCTGAAGCGCGTGCATTTCGGCGGGCAGAAGGCCCTGCCCGTCCCGGAAGAGGTGCTGGTTCGCCCAGCGGGAATCCGTGCGGCTTCCCGGAAAGAAAACCAGTCCGCCCCCCTTTTCCACAAACGACTCCAATGTCCGGATTTGCAGATCGGTCAACTGCTGGACGTTGGCGAGTACCACCACCTGTTTGCCGTTGAGCGCCTTGGCGTCGAGTGCCTGCGCCGCAACGGTGCCCGCGCGCAACAGGCCCGCACCCTGTCCCTGCGCACCCGAGAGCGCCTGCAGTGCGAGCTCTAAAAAATCGGTTTCCCCCTTGAGCGGTTCCGGCGAGGGACTGCCATTGACCAGCAGCACCGAGAGCGCGGGCCGCACCTGCACCGCGGCAAAGAGGGCGTCGTCGGCGCTGACCGCGTCGGGGTCGAGAGCCACCTCCACGGAATGTCCGCCAACCTCGGTAAACGTGTGCTCAAAGACCACCTGCGCGCTTTCGCGTACGACAAGGGTGGTCTGCGAACTGGTCTGCAGCACCCCGTCGACCTTCCAGCGCACAGTCAGATCCGCCCGCACCTTGTTGCCGAAGTTGCGCAACGTCGCCCGGAACCGGAGCCGCTGGTTGACCCCCACTGGAAGCTTTGAAAATTCAAGCTGCTCGACCGCCACATTCTCCGGCCCCGGCCCGCCCGTGTCGTAAAAGTTGATCCGTGGCGCGGGGGCAAGACTGCGCAACCGCTCGAAAGCCTGCGCCCTTCCGGGAGCCATGTCCGTGCTCCAGTTGGCTTTTTGGAAGTCGCTGAGCAGCAGGATTTGCCTGCGGGCGTGGTGCATCTGCGCAAACTGGCGCGCCGCCGACTCGAACGCCTCCGCCGGTTGGGCCGCTCCGGATTGGACCCCACTCTTCTCCAAAAATGCCGATACCCGCGGAAGGTTCACCGTGCGGTCCACCAGCGGGTTTTCAGGAAAGCTCAAGGGCAGAACGGCAACCTCGGAACCCCGGGGCAGCGCGGACAACTCCTTCTGCAAGACGCCCACCGCCTGCTCAAAGCCGGCTTGTCCGACGCCGCCGGACGCCATCGACGCGCTGTCATCGAGCAGCACCACAAGGGACTTTGGACCGCTGGCCGCCAGACCGCGCAGCCAGGAGAGCACGGGGCGGGCCATGCAAAGCGCCAGCACCACGGGAATGGCCATGCGCAACAACAACAGCAACAGGCGCTCCAACTGGAAACGCCGGCGCTGCTGAAGCGTCTTGGACACCAGAAACTGCATCGCCCCCCAGTGCACGACCTTGGGGTTGCTGCGGCGCAGCAGGTGGATCGCCAGCGGAATCCCCCCGGCAAAAACGCCACCGACCAGCATCAAGTTCAAAAAGAGCATTTTGTGGTCCGGCTAGCGGCGACTCGCCCTCTCAGAAAGCATTTCCGGAAGCGCGGCCTCCGCCGGAATGTCGGTGATCATTTCGCGCAGCGTGACGCGGTGCCTTGCACAGCCCTCCTGCAGCACTGCCCGGTGGCGCTCCAGATTCTCGAGATAAGTGCGACGCAGGGCGGCAGGATCAGCAAGCACGTGTTGGGTCCCGTTTTCCAAAGCCTCAAACCGGGTCCACCCGTCAAAGGGAAACTCCAGCTCGTCACGGTCGAGAATATGGAACACCAGCACTTCGTGGTGCTGCTGCCGCAACTGCGCGAGTGAACGGACCAGATGCGCGGGCTCGTCAAGACAGTCGGAGATGAGGAGCAGCATGCTGCGCCGGCCCAGCCGCGGACCGAGCTCGCGCAGCATTGCGCCGAGGGATGTCTCGCCGCCCACTACCCCGGAGTCCAGGGCCGCATCGAGCACGCGCAGGTGCCCGGGCCGGGAACGCGGCGGAACGTGCCCGCGGATTTTGGAGTCAAAGGTCACCACGCCCACGGCGTCCTGTTGGCGGATGAGCAGCGCGGCCAGCCCGCGGGCGATGGCGCGCGCGTACTCGGCCTTGGACAGGGTGGCGGCCTTTCCGCGGTAGGCCATCGACCCGCTCAGGTCAACCGCAAGGGTGGCGTGCAGGTTGGTTTCCTGCTCGTATTCCTTGATGTAGAAGCGGTCGGTACGCGCGAAAGCGCGCCAGTCCAGGTGGCGCAGTTCATCTCCCGGCACGTATGCCCGGTGCTGTTTAAAGGTGACGCTTGCGCCCTTGTGCGGGGAGCGATGCAGCCCCGAGGCAAGGCCCTCGACCAGCTGTCTGGCCAGAAGCTGCAGTTTCGCGAACCGGCTCATAGAAGGGTCAGCGTATCCGGGGTGGGAGGCTCAAGGCGGTCATCCGCAATTAGAGCAGCGCTCCTACAAGGCCCCCTGCTTCCCGTGCCGGGGAACCGATTCCAGCAGCCGCCTGATGATGGCGTCCGCTGTCATTCCCTCGGCCTCCGCGGCGAAGGTAGGGACGATCCTGTGCCTGAGGACGGGCAACGCCAGCGCTTCGATGTCCTCGACGCCGACATGCACCCTGCCCTGCAGCAAGGCCCTGACCTTCCCAGCCTGGACGAGGCACTGGCAGGCGCGCGGCCCGGCCCCCCACGCGATCAGCTCCCGCACAAACGGTTGAGCTCCCTCCACATCCGGCCGGGTTCCCCGCACCAGATCCAAGACGAAATCCATCACGTGTCCCGGCACCGGCACACGGCGGGCGGTCTTCTGACAGTGCAGGATCTGCTCGCCGTCAATCACGGGCAGCGGCTGCTCGGCGTAGTTTCCGGTCGTCCGCGCGATGACCTCGCGCTCGGTTTCACGGTCCGGGTAGTCGACGCGGATGTGAAAAAGAAAACGGTCCCGCTGCGCCTCGGGAAGCGGGTAAGTGCCCTCCTGTTCGATCGGGTTCTGGGTGGCCAAGACAAAGAACGGTTCCTTGAGCTGGAAGGTGTGCCCTCCAGCAGTGACAGAATGCTCCTGCATTGCCTCAAGAAGGGCAGCCTGGGTCTTGGCCGGGGTCCGGTTGATTTCATCCGCAAGGAGCATCTGGGTGAAGATCGGGCCCTTTTGGAAAACGAACTTCCGGTGTCCGGTCTGCGGGTCCTCCTGAATGATGTCCGTTCCAGTGATGTCGGCGGGCATGAGGTCCGGGGTGAACTGGATGCGGCGAAAGCCGAGCTGCATGGTCTGGGCCAGCGCGCGCACCAGCGCGGTCTTGGCGAGTCCAGGCACCCCTTCCAAAAGGCAGTGTCCGCCGGCCAGCACGGCGATAAGCAACTGTTCGACAACCTCGACCTGTCCAACAATCGCCTTGGAAATTTCAGACCGGATCCGGCCGTGGAGCTCAAGCAGCAGGGCGGCCTGTTCCAGATCGCCTGCGGCCTTGGCCACCTCGGGACTTCCGGCATCGGGCGCAGGGGGTAAAGGGGGGGAGTCAGCGCTGCTCATAAAATGCCACGATAGACCGACCGCACCGAATGAAGCGAACACTCTTGTGACAAGTATGGCCCGCGCTGTCGCCAACCGAAGGATGTGACCGGCCCATCCCGAGGCATTTCAATTTTGGTCATGCCGATTTTTGGACGGAGCCCGGACCTCCCGCGTCCTGTCCGATTTCGCAGAAATCCGGACGGTTGACCGTTCTCAGAAGAGGAACCCCGAATCGCGAAAATCACCACCGACTGCGCTTTGGACTTCGGCGCGTTGGCGGAAACTGAAACCCTGCCATCCATGGATCGGATTTCCCCAACACTGCGCCCGACCGAGCGCGCGGTGCAACGCCAGCGCTGGCAGAGCCTTCTCTTTCTGCACTGGGAGGTTCCGGTCTCATTGCTGCGGCCGCTGGTTCCAAAGTCGCTGGAGATCGACACCTTTGATGGCAGCGCGTTTGTCGGGTTGATCCCCTTCACGATGCGGGATGTCCGGCCCGTTTGGTCGCCGTCTGTCCCGGGAATTTCCAACTTCCACGAGGCCAACGTCCGTACGTATGTCCACTTGGAAGGGAAGGATCCGGGTGTCTGGTTTTTCAGCCTGGACGCGGCGTCCCCGGTGGCGGTCCTCATCGCCCGCACCCTTTGGAGGCTTCCCTATTTTCTCGCGCGGATGTCATTCCAGCGCAGGAGCGACCAGCGCATTGAATACACGACCAGGCGGCTCTGTCCCGGACCGCTGCCGGGGGACGCGCGCTTCTCCTACCGGCCCGCTGGCGAATGCGCTCCCGCGGCGCCGGGCTCATTGGAACACTTCCTTGCGGAGCGCTACATCCTGTACACCGAAAAATCACCTTCCGAAATGCTCCGCGGCCGCGTGCATCACACCCCCTACCCGCTCCAATCCGCCGAACTGCTGGAGTGGGAGGAAACGCTTCTCGCAGCAACCGGAGTTCCACGCCCGGACCACGCGCCCCTCGTACACTTTTCCCCGGGAGTGGACGTAGAGATTTTCCCCCTGCGGCCCTGCCGGGGTACCAAAGACCGCTGACCCATCAACGTGGGAAGTGGTCAACCGGCCCGGTGTTCCCCACCCCCCACCTACGCACTCCCCTCTCCATCGCCAGCTTCGCCGGCGACGCCGTAGAAACGCGCGGCGCAGCCCCCAAAAAAGGAGGCCCGCTCCTCCGCAGACCAGTCTCCGGTCCACCGCTGGAGCACCTTCCACCATGCCTCGTATTCCGCGGCCAACAGGCACACGGGCCAGTCCGAGCCCCACATCAAACGCTTCCTCCCGAACGCCCCCTCCACCACGGCGAGGTAAGGCAGAAGCGTCTCAAAGCTCCACGCGTTGTGCACGGCTTCGGTCACCATCCCCGACACCTTGCACCACACGTTTTGATGGGCCGCGAGTCGGGCGGTCCATCCCGCCCACGGTTCGAGTTCCCCCCGTGCGATCGGGGGCTTTGCGCAGTGGTCCAACACGAAGGGTTGCCGGGGGAAGCGTTCTACAAGCTCAATGGCGGCAGGCAACTGGCGCGGAAAAATCAGGAGGTCGTACCGCAGCCCGAATCCGTGCAGGGCCTCGATTCCCCGCAGAAATTCCCTCCCGACCAGGAAGCGGTCGTCCGGCTCGTCCTGCGCAACGTGCCGCACGCCGACGAGTTTCGGATTCAGCTCAAAACTGGCGATCTGCTCCTCCACCCGCGGAGAGCGCAAATCCACCCATCCCACCACACCGCGAACCAGAGGATTTTCCGCGGCGAGCTCCAACAGCCAGCGGGTTTCCTCCAGCGACTGTCGTGCCTGGACCGCGATGGATCCCCCAAGGCCCAGAGGCTTTTGGAGCCTTTCAAGATCCGCGGGCAGCCAGTCCTTTTGCAGAGGCGTACCCGGACGGATCCAGCCGTACTCGGCGGGGTTGTACTTCCAGAAATGCTGATGGGCGTCGATTCCGATGCTCATGGGGTAGTCGGCGGCGCAGTGCTGCTACCCGATGGAAACCAACGCCTTGAGCACCGCGCTTTCAGGCCGCATCCACTGAGTGAAAACCGCGGGGACCTCCTCCAGAGCCGCACGATGGGTCATCCACGGGAGCGCGTTGATGCTTCCGTGCTCGATCAGCCCGATGATCCTCGAAAAGTCTGGGGAAAGCGCGTTGCGGCTGGCCAGAACGCTGATCTCTCGCCTGTGCATCAGCGGATGTGGAAAATGCACCTCCTCGGAAGTCACGCCCACGTACACCAGACGGCCCGCAAATCCAACGTACTTGAGTGCTGCGCTCATCGAGTGGTGGCTGCCGGTGGCATCCACGACCACCTGTGCCAGGGTGCCTCCCGTCAGTTCCGCCAGGGCGCTCAAATCTGCATCGGTGCCGGTAGCCTCGATGGTATCCGCAACGCCCATCACCTCGCGTACAAAGCGCAGGCGGTTGGCGTTCATGTCCATCACCACGGTGCGCGCTCCGGAAAGCTTGGCGAACTCCACCACCGACAGGCCGATCGGGCCGGCACCGATCACCAGGACCACCTCGCCGCTTTGCGGGTTGCCGCGGTCAATGGCGTGACAGCCGATGGCCAACGTCTCCACAAGAGCGAGTTGCTCAAAGCTGAGGGCGCGCGAAACGTGCAGTTTCCGCGCGGGTACCTTGAAGAAAGGACGCAGCCCTCCGTCGCAATGGACGCCAAGGGTCTGATGGTTCTCGCAGCAGTTCGTGTGGCCGGTCCTGCAGGAATAACACTTCTGGCAGTTGATGTAGGGCTCCACCGAACAACGGTCGCCCACCCGGATCCCGCCAACTCCCGGCCCCACCGCCACCACCTCCACCCCCAATTCGTGCCCCGGAATCCTCGGGTAGGAATAGAACGGCATCTTTCCGAGATACCCCGAGTAATCCGTCCCGCAGATCCCCACCTGATGCACTCGCACGGTTGCCTCGCCCTCCCCGGGCGCGCTCGGATCCGGGATGTCAATCAATTGCCAGTGTTTGGGTTCGGTTAGTTGCAGTGCCTTCATCGCGCGTCCTTTTTTCTTGAATCAGTTGTTCTCCAAGCGTCCCTCGAGGTGCCCGATGTTCCGGACGGGGGCAAAGATCGCCTGAACTTCAGCCAGGAGCGACGCGTCGATGGATTCCGCCGCCCACTTCGCCCAGTTGGCGATGTTCACAGGGTTGGCCGACCCGGCAACCGTTGTGGCGATGGCCGGATGCGAGATCGAGAACTGGAGGGCGAGCTTGGCGATGTCGCTGCCCCGTTCCGCGCACAGGGCAGCTGCCCGGCGTGCAGCGGCCTTGACCTCCTCGGGCTCCTTTAACCAGTCCGGAAGGGGTGCGTTGGTCAACAGTCTGGCCGAAAACGGACCCGCATTCATCACTCCCACCTGCTTTTCCATGAGCAGCGGGAGCAACTCGTCGGCGAGCCGGTTGTTCTGGAGCGTGTACTGGTTGTAGGAAAGGATGCAGTCGACCTCCACTCTCTGCAGCACCTGCCGGAACACCTTCATCGGGTAGCCGGAGATTCCAATGAAGCGGACCTTCCCTTCCTGCTGAACCTTCCGCATTGCAGGGAGGGTTTCTTCGATCACCTGGTTGACGTCCCCGAACTCAATGTCGTGGGCGAGCAGGATGTCGAGGTGGTCGGTCCCGAGGCGGTGGAGACTCACGTCCACACTTTCAAGGACCCGTTTGAACGAGAAGTCGAAATGATTGAGATCGTAGCGGCCCAGCTTGGTACAGAGGGTGTAGCGATCCCGCGGCACCCCCTTGAGCGCAACGCCCAGAAGCACTTCGCTCATCCCGCGTCCGTAGAAGGGCGAGGTGTCGATCAGGTTCAGGCCGTGCTCCAGCGCCACGTGGACGCTGCGCATGGCCTCCTCAAGGGTGATCTTGCGAAATTCCTGCCCCAGCGAGCTGGCGCCGAAGGACAGGCTGGGAACGGACAGGCCGGTTTTCCCCAAAATGCGGTGTTCCATAGTGTGACGGAGGGCGGTTGATAGATTCAGGTGGTCCGGCATCCCATCACCAGCAAAACGTTCGCCCAGAGGGACTGGTCGGCGGTTTGGATGGTCAGCACATGGTCCGCGGAGGCCACCGACTCGTAAAAGTCCCACTTTTGGATCGGCTCCAGTTGGAGGGAAAGCCCGGCTGACTCCAACTCCGCCCGGTACTGCGCCCAGACGGGAGGCTCCCCCGCCTGCGCATACGGGTCATCCGCGGGAATCCCCATGGTGTGGACGGCATCCACTGGAACCGCGCTTAGCAGGGCGCGAAGCACCTGCGTGCAATTGACCACCCCTGGCGTGAGCGCGAGGCTCACGACCTCGGCGTTCGGTCCTTTTTTGCTGGAGGCCGGGTAGTTACCGTCCGCGATGAGGATTCTGGCGTGGTGTCCCGCGTGCGCGAGGACCTCGGTGATTTTCGGATGAAGGAGTTGGTGTTTGAGCATGGAAACAGAAAAATTTGCCGGCCTTCAGCCGATCAGTTTGCGAAAACTTTGCAGGGTTTGCCCAGCGGCGGCGGCGGAATCGGGCAGCGGCAAAATCTCCGCGGAAAGGTACCCCGCATAGCCAATCTGCCGGAGAGCCTCCACCAACGGTTCCACCGCCATATGCCCGAAACCCACCGCCCGCCGATTGGAGTCCGCGAAGTGCACGTGTCCGAGCAGAGGCCCGAGCCCACGCAACGCCGCCGCCGGATCGGACTCCTCAATGTTCATGTGAAAAAAATCGGACAGGATGCGCACGTTTGCAAATCCCTGTGCCCGTATAAAATCCGCCGCTTCAAGCTGCCGGTTGAAGAGATTGGTCTCGTAGCGGTTGAGTGGTTCGTAGAGAAAAAACGTACCAGCGGAGGCTGAAGCGGCATCCGCGGCGGCGAGCGCCTCGGCCAGCCACTCAAGTGCCTGCGCGCGATCCACTCCAGGCTCCACCCTGCCCTGCATCGAGCCAAGGATTGCGGGAGCCCCCAACGCACCGCCGGCCACGGTCATTTCCAGAATGAACTCCAAGGCCCGACGGCGGATCTCCCCGTCCGGATGACACAGGTGGAGCTTGTGCTTTAACCAACCCGCCCCAGTGCCTACAGCGGCCACCGGCAAGCGGTGCTCTTCGACCAGCGCCCTGATCTTCAGTGCATCGAGCTCCGCAGGCCCGGAGGCAAAAATCTCAATCCCGCCAAACCCGAGCGAAGACGCCCGCCCAAAGGCGTCCGCAAGACCGTCCCAATACACAAACGGACCGCCAGCGGCTTCTGGCACCAAAGAAACGGTCAGCGAGGATTTCATTCAGATCAAAGGTGTTCAACGTGCGGGGGGAGGGCCGGAAAAGGAAGTGCTGGAGAATCGTGTTTCCGACAAATTCCCTGCGCCCCACCCGAACGGCAGGATGAAGCCAAACAGGGCGGGCGAAGGGAGCCAAGCGTAACCCATCCGGATCTCCTGTACACGCCACCCCGTGGGGTTCGCGCAAAGAGGCGGGATCCGCCGGGTTCCAGAGAACTGCGCGCCAAGCCCTGCGCAAAAGAAGAACGCCTCTCCTGCTGTTGCAGGAGAGGCGTTCTCAGGCTTGTCTGGGGAGACACTGTTCTTGGGGGAATCTGTCCTTGGGGGGAAGCCGTCTGGGGGTGAGCAGAGACTGTTGGGTTTCTTGGAAATTGGCAAACGGTTTTTGTGTTTTTTTTAATGGGCGGCTCCACCCGCTCCCCCCTAGGGTCCTTGGCCATGAAAGCTGCCCGCCTCAACCGCCTTTTCAATCCTTCTTCAAAACGCTGTTTTGACGTCGCCGTTGACCACGGATTTTTTAACGAGCCGGACTTTCTGCAGGGAATCGAATCTATGTCCAAGGTCGTAGCCACCCTGGTAGACGCCGGTCCGGACGCCATCCAGTTGACCGTGGGACAGGCCCGCCACCTCCAGTCGATCCCCGGAAAACAGAAGCCGGCGCTGGTGCTGCGCACGGACACCGCCAACGTTTACGGCAGAGAGTTGCCTGCCACGCGGTTCAGCACGACCATCGACGACCCCATCCTGCAGGCTGTGCGCCTCGACGCGGCATGTGTCTGCGTGAACCTGTTCCTGATTCCGGGTGCCCCTGACGTGTACGCCCAGTGCATCGAAAACATCGTCCGCATGAAAACCCAGTCGGACCACTATGGCATGCCGATGATGGTGGAGCCCCTTGTGTTTCAGCCCAACTCGGAGAAAGGCGGCTACATGGTGGACGGGGACCCCCGCAAGATCCTCCCTCTGGTACGCCAGGCCGTTGAACTGGGGGCCGACATCTTGAAGGCGGACCCCACCGACGACGTGTCCGTCTACCACAAGGTGGTCGAGACCGCCGGCGACATCCCAGTGCTGGTGCGCGGTGGGGGCCGGGTTTCCGACGCAGAACTTTTAGAACGGACCGCAGCCCTTCTGGGGCAGGGCGTGAGCGGCATCGTATACGGACGCAACATCATCCAACATCCCCGTCCCGCCGCCATCACTCAGGCTCTGATGGCGATGGTCCACGAGGGAGTGACCGCACAACGCGCTCTCGAGTATCTCGGTGAGCCCGTTTGACGCGGAAGATTTGGAAGGACCTTCAAGGGCGGAAGCGCCACCTCCGGCTTTCACGAGTTCCTCACAGGTTTTTCAGCCCCTCGGCATCAAACCGCTCAGCACATCGCTTTCGTCGCGGGCTAGACCTTGGATAACAGGGTGAGCAGGTGCGGCCCCCGCCACTCTTGACTCAAAACTTTGAAGCTTCCCCTGAAACCGTAAGCGGCCCCCCAGCGGTTTGTATCGTCAAAGTAGAGAGGGAAAGTCTCTTCTGTGATGATGTTCACATGGGTCGGGTCACGGAACGCAGGTCCGTGCGGAAAGGCCGGGGTGAAGGACAGGAAAGTCCCCGAGGGGATGAGTACCCGCCAAACCTCATTCATCAGTTCAATGAAAGCGTTT
>JBILKV010000220.1:0-7226 GCA_044376515.1 Chthoniobacteraceae bacterium
AGCTACAAGTTGGAGCGCCTTGACTGACTGACGTGCGTCCACCATGCCGAGGGCCGCCTGCAGCTTTTCACGGGTTGGCCGCCGGGAATCCTTTGACTGGCCGATGAGGCGCAGGGCCATTGTGTCGATCCCCGCGATCATTGCGGCGGATAGATCCGGATGGGTGGGCAAAGGCTGTGTGCCCGGAAGTGACTGCGCGAAAGCTACAACCGGTGCGAGCAGCGCCAGAAAAAGCGAGGTAAGACGTGTTGAGTTCATCGCAGGGGGGGGACGTGGTATGAGAGAGTGCGTAGCGGCGAGCTTCTCACAGGTTCAGTTCTGGCGCACCCGCTTTTGCGATCCTCACCGCTCGGCAGGCAAACCAAGCAGTCCGTTCTGCACGCCCGTCTTTTCCAAGCTGGACACCCCGCTTCCTGATCTGTTCGCAACTCGCAGGTTGTCGCACGGATCGATCAATGCCCCGCAACAATCAAGGCATGAAACGACCGTATCTCGCTTTTCGGGAAATCACATTTTCGGAGTAACGAGTCGTTCTTCAGGTGGTGTTGTTCGCCGTGCTGGACTGTTCTTCGGTGATACGGGAGGCGCACCTGCAAGCGGCGCTGGCGGTGTGGGAGTACTGCGGGGAGTCCGCACGGTACGCGTTTGGGGAGCGACTCGGCGACCCGCTCTTGGACAAGCTGGCAGCGGGCTTGAAGGCCTCTGGTATGCAGGGGCTTTCAAAAACTCAGATCCATGGCGACATCTTTCAGCGGAACCAGTCTGGGGAGAGGATCGCAGCCGCGCTTGTGCGTCTGGAGGAGATGGGGCTTGCGCGGAAGATTCCGAGGGAAGGCGAGTCCCGGGGGGGTCGCATGGGTCGCGCCGTCCCCGTTTTCGATGAACGAATTTTACGGACAGGGCGAGGCGGGTGCCGGAGAGACGGACGGGAATTCGTAAAATTCGTACCCTTGCGACAAAACAAGGCTTCGCCGGGGTCTGGCGCGGTGCCCTGCAGTTTGGTACGCGCTGATGTTTAAGCGGACGGCAGGGCCCGTTCCGCCAGACCAAGACGAAGCTTCCGGATAAAGGCCTCTAACTCGGCCACCGAAACCTCGCGAATCAGCCACTCAGGCGGTACCGCCACATGCATTTCATCCAGCAACATCGAAACCACAGCAGGCTCCCAACCAGCATCCTTGGCCCTCGCATCAGGAATCGCCGCGAGCAGGTCGCATCCGGACATCTCCAAAAAGTAGAGGTCCACCAAATCCTTCAACTCGGACCGGCTCACCAGGGTGCCCAGTTTGTTGGCGAGAATCTCCCGTAGCGTATCCACCCGTATGCCATCCACGGAGGCCTTTAAAGCGTCCACCTGGGGCACCCGATCCACCACCACATCAATGATCTCGCGATCGTCTCCCCGGGTGAGCTTGAAGCGGTGAAAATCGGGTGACGATCGCACACCCGTGCAATGGGCTGCAATTTTCGCAGAGACCAGGAGGATCAAGTTCTGGACCTCCTTGGCTTCCACTGTCTCTGTGGTGAAAAGGTCCAGATCATAGGACCGCCGGTGATCCAGATAAAAAAGCCCAAGCGCGCTTCCGCCCGTGAGGAAAAAGCGCTGCTCCTTAGCAAACCATTCCCGCAAAAAGTCCCGCTTCAGCGGAGTGCAGGACTTAGAGTCTTCCCAGCTCATGTGCCGCTCGAAGCAGGTGCTCCCAAACCGCCCGCCGGTGGCCGAGTTTCCCACAGAGATGCGGGAAGGCGTCCGCCACCTCCCGAAGGGTCAAAAACTGCCAAACCTCTTCCACCCGAGCCTCGCGTAGGATCCATGCAGCAAGCCTCAGCCATTCCGAGCGGGAACTCTTGCGCAAACGTTCCCTCAAGGAGTCGGCAGTCTCGGGACGGTCCCAAGCAAAATCCAGATTTTCAGAAGGAATGGTTGCCCCGTTCGGCATCCCTTCAACATCCCAGAGCAGCCCAAATTGCACAAGTGCGCCGTGGGGAAGAGAGGTCAGGGCGCAATTCCTGAAGCGCTCAGAGGCTATAAGGTGGGATTGCGGGTGCCACGAAACATCCGGAGTGGGCAGGCAAAAAAGCAGTGTTCCGGGAAGCCGTCGCATGGGGCGCGCCGTCACCGTTCGAAATGAGCGAATTTTACGAACAGGGCGAGGGGTGCGTGGAATAAGCGGACGGAAATTCGTACTTTGCAAACGGCGGTGTGCAGCCGTCTTTCTGAATCCATCAAAGCAATCATGACTTCCAGCATTCCCTTTCACTCAAACCTTGCCGCCGTGCTCCTCTTCGCGACGGTTGGCTGCACGGCGGCTGTTACGCCAGTTGCCGCGCCGGCTCCCCTTCCCGGCGGACCGACGATCCCAGCGACCCAGAAAGGCAACGGCTACGACTGGATGGCCCGCCATGAAGGGATCCTGAAACTCAAGGATGCACTGAATCCAGATCTGGTGTTTATCGGCGATTCCATCACCCATTTTTGGGGCGGCGGTCAGCCCGGGGACCACGCCTACCGCTACGGCGAGCCGGTGCTCAAATCGCTGCTGGGGAAGCACCGGATCCTCAATCTAGGCTTCGGCTCCGACCGCACCCAGCATGTGCTTTGGCGCCTTCAGCAAGGCGAACTGGACAGCTTGAACCCTGCCTGGGTGGTCATCAATATCGGCACCAACAACACGTCCGACAGCAAAGACCCCACGGCCATCATGTCTGGAATCCAGGCGGTGAGCGCGGAGGTCCGCCAACGTGTGCCAAAGGCGCGCATCATCCTCATGGCCATCTTCCCCCGGGAGGAAAGGCCGGAGACGCCCCGGCGGAGGGTGATCGAAGCACTAAATCGTCGGATCGAATCCTATGCCGCCGAACAGAGACTGGTGTATCTGGACATCGGCAAGCATTTCCTTGATGCCGAGGGCCGGATCATCCGCGACCTGATGCCCGACTTCGTCCATCCCCGGGAACAGGGCTACCGGTTCTGGGCGGAGGCCTTGCTCCCGATCATCGAACAACCCGCGCCAACACCCTGATCTTCCCACTTTGTTTTGACTCAAATCGTGGTATTCACCCCTACCTGGCTCCGACACACGTCCGGGGCGGGTGCTACGCGCGGGTCGCGGAAGGACCATCCTGGCAGCCTCCTCACAGTCTGCAATACCCGTCCTGTCAGGCCGCCACTTGTATCTCGGTAAAAGCCACTTTGAATTGGACATTGGCATTGATCGGTTGGATGGCAGCAAAGCAGCAAACCGATGCCAGCTTCCCTCCTTATTCGCACGCATAAAACAAACTCCTGTTAGTGCGTTAGGCGTCATTCGTTTATCTCGATGAAGAAGCTTCTGCTTTTACCTTTAATCTTATGCGCTGGGCTTTCATCGGCACTGTACTGGGCCCACCGGGATCCCAACAGGTACTGTAATAATTCCGCAACGTGCGAATAGTCGTTCTTGTCGGGCATGACCCTGTACCTCGCCGCGCCTCCGAGCTTCCCCCGACCTTCCCCGACCCTCAACCTGCCACGGTCACGCTGGGCGCATTCGTCAGGAACCCTGCCGCTCAGAAACTCACCTTCATGGAGTCTCTCGTCCCCACCGGGATCCTAAAGCGGGATGACAACGGCATTGCCATTTCCGTGAACCGCAAAGGTCCGTTTCCTCCCTCCAAGTATGTGAAGGTCGAAAAGATCGAACTTCATCTCAAGCAGCCACCTCTCTTTCACAGCAATTGACTAAGAAGGGTTCGGGCCGGGACCACGGTAGGCTCGTTTCGCGAAAAGCAATCAGCCGCCACATATTCGCGGTCGACCACGATTTGAAAGGCGTGTGGTGCTTTGATCTGCTCCTGATAATATTTGAGCGCTGGACTCAGTGTTTCACCGCTCACCTTTACCTCGGCGAGAAACCAAGGCTTTCGATCTCGAACCACCAAAAAGTCGACCTCCCGTTGCTGCTTGTCTCGGAGGTAGCGCAACTCGAAAGTCCCCAAACCAAGGTCCGTCCAGCCTTCGACAGCCTTCAATAAATGGCATGCAACAAAGGTCTCTGCACGTTTTCCGGGATCTGAAATTCCCGACCAGTCCCGCAAAAACCACTTCGGCTCCTTGCGCAGTGATTTGGTAACATTGGCAAACCAAGGGCGGATGAGTACGCCAAAATGAAGCGAGACCAAAAGGTCGAGCCACCGTTTGACGGTATCGGGTGCCACGTGCAGTGCTTCTGCCAGCGATTTCATCACAATTTGATCGCAGGACCGCTCTTGCATGATTTCGGCGAGCAAACCAATTTGCGCAACTTCACGCACCAAAGTCAGGTCGCGAATATCCTCGCGTACGAGTTGCTGGAGTCGGGAACTGCGCCAGCGACGGGAAAAGTTTGCGGCTCGATGGGAGAAAGGTTCCGGAAAGCCGCCGTGCTCCCAAAGTGCATCCCATTGAGCCTCGGCCAGCGGTTGCGGGGCGCGAACCGAAAAATCTGAGAGGGTTGGATCCACCAATTCGCCAACAGAAAAAGGGTGCATCCGGTAGTGAAAATACCTCCCCATCAGACTATCCCCGCCGCGCCGGTAGACGTCCAAGCGTGAGGACCCGGTCACAATCACCCGACTCCGATCCGCGTAAACATCGAAATATCCTTTGAGCCAGTTCTTCCAGCGCCCGAATTTATGAATCTCGTCAATGGCGAGGATCGGGGTTCTATCGCTGAGGTTGCTGACGCCGCTGTAGCTCGCGACGGCCTCTGGTCCGGCTGCGATGGTTTTTCGATGCGAGGAATTATCCCAATCCAAATAGTGTCCGGCTAGATGCTTGGCCGTAGTGGTCTTACCCACTTGGCGAGGACCACTGACAAACGCCATCTGGCGATAAGCAGCCAGATGGCTTCGGATAAGTGCGTCGTAAAATCGCGGCAGCGGCGTGTTCATCAGGAACCAAAATCGCGCAAACCCTATTTTGGTCCAGACCAAAACAGCACTTATCCTATTTTGGACATCCCAAATAGGAGACTGCAGTCCGGTTACCTGAAGCCTCTATCCCACTGGCTCCGTTTGCCCGCGCCACCTCTGGTGGGCACGCACGGCCAGTTCCGCGGAGCCCGAAAGCTTGCCAATGGAAACTACGTGGTGACGTACATGAGCGAAAGCAAGGTGGCCGAGGTGGATTCCAGTGGGCGCGTTGTCCGGGAACAGGGGGTGCCGGGGTTTCCTCACGAAATCGTGCCGTTTAAGGGCGGCAACTGGCTGGTGACCTGTGGCGACGGCCACCAGGTGGTTGAACTCGACCCCAAGGGAGAGGTGGTTTGGAGCGTGAAGGAAAACGATTTGCCCGGCAATCCCTTGCGGCTCATGGCTGGAATCCAGCGGCTTCCCAACGGCAACACCATCCTTTGCAACTGGCTCGGGCATGGGTACATTGGAAAAAATCCGCATTTGTACGAGGTGACGCCTGACAAGCAGTTGGTGTGGTCGTACGCGGATCATCAACTCTTCAAGACCATCAACCAGATCCAAGTGCTGGACGAGGCGGTGCTTGGAAAACCTTGGGAACTGGCCCGTTGATTCACTTTGGAAAAGTTCCCATCCAAAGCCCGCTAAAAACAATCCCATCCCATGGAACACCCCTTTTGAGCGAGCCCCGCAACAACCCACCCGCGCTGGGGTTTGCCAGTTACATCGTCCTAAGCCCGAAGTTGGGTCTTTTAGCGCGCCCCGCGACGATACCGCGCGCGCGGTTTGCGGCAACGGAGCAAAAAGCGATTTCTAACAATCAATACCAATAGAAAAACACAGGGCGAAGACGTCTTTCCGTTGCGGGAATCAAAAAGTCTGTTCCTTGCTCCTTTTTTCCAGCATCTGTCCTCCAGCCTATGGCGAGGAAAGTAGACCGAGGGGGCCGAGCAATCCTGATGGGGCAAGTGGCGAGTCCGAGTCGAAATGCAGCCAACTCGTCAGCGTCCGTCTCCCCGAAGAGCGGACCTGATGTTTGGTGAACCAGTCTGGCCAGGCAGCGATCGCGGCACCGACCGGCTCTTTGCGCTGCAATCCGGTTTGCGGACGGCCCACCTCAAAATCCCGGGGAAGTTTTTCGTCGCCGACCAGACGGTTGATCCAGAGGTTGGTAACTTCAATCTCCAACAGGTTGTCGCCTTCCTTCGCATTGCTTAATGGCACCCGCCAGGGTGCCGTCCAGAACACGCCCAGATCTTTTCCGTTGAGCCTGACTTTCGCAATGACCTCGACTTTTCCAAGGTCAAGCCAGCAGGTTTTTTCGGCTTCGCTGCGGCTTAAATGGAGCCGGCCCGAATATGTCGCGGTACCCGAAAAATGTCTGATATCGGAGTCTGTCGAGGTGCGCCAGTCCTCCGGTTTTGCGAAGGTTATGACTGCGTCGGAGCCGTCTGCTCTGGCGGTTGCAAACCGGACGTTCCACGGGATGTCAACCGGACGCAGGAACCTGGGAACGACGAAATTTCCGCCGGCAGCGGGGAGGGCCGGGGTGCCATGCTTTGGGAACACAACAAACAAGGCTTCGCCTGCCTCGAGGCGAATGGGGAGAGTGGTCGCTCCGGCTTTTACTTTGAAAGCCAAGACCGCGTGGCGTGTGCCGTGCAGCGGGTTCCAAATTTCCGGACGGCCGGCTGTGCTGCCAAAGATACCGGAAAATTCGAGTGGTTCGTCTCCGAGCGCGGTCAGGAAAAAAATGTCGGCCTCCGGACCCTGCCGGTGTTGATAGCGCAGTTTTCCGGAGACGGAACGCGGTTCGGTGGTGAATTCTAGCGGTACGCCAAGCTCAATCAGGGCAGAGTTTAACGAGCGGTGCCCCATGATCCTGCCGAGGCCAACCTGTCTGACTGCTCCGTCGGCGAGGGGATGGTCGCCCCAGAGTTCCAGCCCGATTTCGGCCACTTCGGTGTCCGCGCGTTCCCTGTCGGCAATCTGCATCGAGCGCTCCGGGCGGTTGCCTGCCACCGCCGCACCTGCGTGGACCAGACGCTTTACGGCTCTTGCAACACGCAGCGTCATTGCAGGTTGTGCGGGAAGGGCGAGGAGCGCGTAGCGCCGCCCGGAAGGGAGTACCACGGAACCGTTTTCCACCCGGGCCTTCGTAAGGCTTTCCTCCCCGGCGTAATCGACCGAGTGCTGCGTGTTGTAGCTCTGTTCGGGATGCCAGCCGAGCACCAGCAGGCGGGAGGGAACCTCGCCGTGTTCCAGCAAGATGCTGGCACGGGTGAGGTATTGGA
>JBILKV010000221.1:0-7175 GCA_044376515.1 Chthoniobacteraceae bacterium
GAGACCGGAGCCATGCGCAATCACATCACCGACATCGAACAAATCCGCGACTACGGTCTGCGCGTTGTCTACGGCAACTGGGCCACGCTGAAGAATCATCCAAAGTTCAAAGACGAGTTCGCGCGGCGGAAGCTTGGTTGGGTGGCCTACATCGGCGGCAAGCGCGAAAGCCGGAGACTGCTCGGTGATGTGCTCTTGCGCCAGCAGGACATCGTGGAGGCTCGCCCCTTCCCCGATGCCAGTGTCACCACAACCTGGACCATTGACCTTCACTACCCGGAGAAACCAATGTGCGCCTGCGAGGCTTTCCAATCCGAGGCCCGGCAGTTCAAAATCCAACCCTATCCGATTCCCTACCGTTGCCTGTACTCGCGCAATATCATGAACCTGCTGATGGCCGGCCGTAACATCAGTGTGACCCACATCGCCCTCGGGACCGTGCGTGTGCAGCGCACCACCGGGATGATGGGCGAGGTGCTTGGCATGGCCGCAAGCCTGTGCAAACAACACGCCACCACCCCGCGCGGCGTCTATGAAAAGCACCTCGACGATTTAAAAACCCTGATGCGCCGCGGGGTGGGCACAGAAGACCTCGAACCCAAAGCCGTGCGCTAAGCCGCTCTCAACCCGACATGCTCACACATCTCTCCAGCGACATTTCACGCCGCCACTTTTTAACCGCCAGCCTCATTGCGGCCATGGGCCAGAGTGCAGCGGCGGAGACGCGCCCGCGCCGCATCCTGCTGCGCTCATCCTGGCAGACGGTGAACATCGGCGACATTGCGCATACTCCCGGCGTGCTCGCCTTGCTCGAAAAACATCTGCCGGAAGTTGAGGTGCGTCTCTGGCCGAGCAGTGTGGGCAATGGCGTGGGGGAGATGCTCCTCGCTCGCTTTCCGAAGCTCCGCATCATCCAGACGCCCGGGGCGCTCAAGGCCGCCTTCGAGGAGTGCGACTTCCTTTTGCACGGTTCGGGCCCGTCCCTGGTCGCGGCCCAAGACATCGTCAAATGGCGCGATGCGACCGGCAAGCCCTACGGCATTTACGGCATCACCTTCAATGCGCCCAATGCCGCCACGGCGAAACCTGATGCGGTGAAAAAATTCCAGCAATCCATTCCCATCATGAGTGGAGCGCGATTTGTGTTCTTCCGGGATTCCGACTCACTGGTGGAAGCTCAGAAACTCGGATGCACCTCCCCGGTCATGGAGTTCGGCCCGGATGGAGCCTTTGCCACGGACCTGCGCGATGATACCCGAGCGACCGCCTTTCTTCAGGCGCACCAGTTGGAAGAGGGCCGCTTCCTCTGCTGCATCCCGCGCCTGCGCTATACGCCCTACTGGACGATTCCCGCACGGAAGACACCACTGGATGAAGCCAAGCACGCACGCAACGAGGCGATGAAGGAGCACGACCTCGGACCGCTGCGCCAGGCCATCGTTGAGATCGTCCGGCAGACCACGATGAAGGTACTCATCTGTCCCGAGGACGAGACGCAAATGGCCGTGGGCAAAGAGATGCTCTTCGACAAGTTGCCAGAAGACGTGAAGGCGAGCGTCGTCTGGCGTCCGCACTTCTGGCTCACCGACGAAGCGCTGAGCACCTATGTGCGCAGCGCCGGTCTCTTCGGTGCAGAGATGCACAGCCCCATCATGTGCATTGGAAACGGCATCCCCGCGATCGTCTGCCGCTGGGAAGAACAGACAAGCAAAGGCATCATGTGGAGGGATATAGGCCTGGGCGAATGGCTCTTTAACCTTGACGAGGCGGGCGAGATCCCCGGCATTGTTCCGGCAGCGCTTGCCCTTGCCAAAGACCCCGTCGCAGCCAGGGCAAAAGCGATGCGTGCAAAGGCATTCGTCACGCAACGCCAGCACGACACGCTGCAGACCCTCGCCAAATCATTGTGACACCCCGCCCCGCCGGTTGTCCCACTCCGCCCCCCTTCTAAACAATTCCCGTGAACCTTCGTATTCTCTCCGCAACGCTACTGCTCTGTTCTCAAGCCCTGCCGGGCGCACAGGACAAAGTCCCGACAGGCGACACCGTAAACTCCCCTCCCCCCTCCTGGGACACAATCCGCCGCGTACCCATGAGCGGTGGGCTGCGGGCATTTTGGAATGTGGCGGGCGGTGACAACGCGACGAACTACCGCGAGGCTGCCGGGCATGGATTTGAGATGGTGGACCTCTTGAACACCTACTCCGACTATCCCGGCAGACAGAAAGAAAACATTCGCAACACGCTCGACGCCAACAAAACCAATCCGTGGCAGAAGCCGGATTTCTTCGAGCGCATCGTCAAACGCAACATTGAATCGCGCGGCAACCAAAATGCCATCTTCGTCCACGACATCGAGTTCAGCTTCGAGGAAGACATCGACAAAGTGTGGGCCGATCCCGTCGTGCGCGCCGCTTCAAAGGCCCCGACCCGCGAGCAGTTCGCCGACTCCTACCTGCGCGAGTGGGCCACCTGGTTCTCCCTTCCCTGCCAGTGGGCGAAGGAACGCTTCCCCGGCACCCCGATCGGCATCTACGGCCCGCAACCGTTTCGCCGTGATTATTTCGGCATTTCCGGCAAGTCCGCGCAGCAAATCGACGGCACCCATCACAGCGATGCCGAACTGTGGCAACACATTGATCCCTTCGTCGATTACTACATTGCCAGCATCTACGTCTTCTACGACAAGCCCGACTCCATCTACTACATGGCGGCCAACGTGGAGGAAAACATCGAGCGCACCCGCCGCTACGGCAGCAAACCGCTCTACGCGTACGAGTGGCTGCGCTACCACAGCTCCAACAAAAAACTCGCCGAACAGGAAGTCGCCCCGTGGCTCGCAGAAGCCATGGCCGTGGTGCCCTATTTTTGCGGTGCACGCGGGCTCGCGCTCTGGGGTTCCGAGCCAAAGCGACAGGGCCAATACTATCAAACGCTTCCCGTCTTCATGAGCAGCCTCGGACGCATCTCCGATCTCTCCGTCAAGATCGCCGGTGCCAAACTCATGCCCGACGAACCCGCCCACATCCTCTGGAATGCGAAACGTCCCCTCATCCGCCGGATGCGTGTCAGCGCCGAGGAATGGATCATCCTCGCCGTAAACCCCTGGCAAGCCGAGGACGCCAGCTCGACCGTGGAAGTGCCCTTGGAGCACAACCACATCACGGTCGAACTCCGTGGTCGCCACTCCGAGATTTTTCACTGCGGCCCCCAGGGCGTAAGACGTCTGTGAGCCCCGGGATGCGGTCCTCCCGTCCCGTTCCGTGCCTGCCGCGGCGAGGTGTTTGGGGTCGGTCCTTTTGTCCCTGGTCGGACTAATCGTGCTGGTGTCTGACCTGGGTGGCCGGCCTCAATAACTTCCCTCGAGTTTCACAGGACGGGTGAGAAAGCGTTTCAAGCCGGTATCGGACGTCTGCGATGCATCCTCCGTTGCGCACCCCGCACAGAGTGAGCAAACCGTCACCAACAAGAAAAGACGAATGAGAGTCATAGGTTTTAGCCTCCTTTGAAAAGCACTTCGCTGTCCCTATCGTTTTACCAACCGTTCGCGAAATGGCCAGCCACCAATCCCACCGTCGAAGGACCCTCAAAGTGTACCACCCATTCGACCGCCGGCTCCGGAGGCGCAGCTGAGAGTGTGCGGTATTTGCTGAGAAAGTCGCAGGAAATTCGAAAGCCGGTGGCCTTCCCGGTGTAGCCATGGTCGGGTGCCCCAATGGCCCGCTTCTTTGTCTGCGCAGAACGGTCGGCATTGGCCGTCAGCACATCGTCTCTTGGTGCGGGTCGTCCTTGTGCTTGAACAAAGCATCATTTTTGGAATTTTTTTTGGTTTTTTACGCGGCAGCCTTGTTCTGCTTTCGTTTGCGCTCGTCGCTTCGCAGTGCCTCTGCGCGCTCGATTCATTCCCTGCCGCCCATGCGGATTGCACGAGTTGCGTCCGAGGCTTGCAAGGCGACGTGATCATGCCCCGACGCAAAATGCAATCAACTGACCCTGAATCAATTTCAGCCATGAGCCGCGCATGCTTTACGCGCGCCGGCTTCCGCCTGACCACCTTGCTTCTGCTTCTCGGCTGCACGTGGGACGTCCTGTCCCTCGAGGCCGCAGACTTCACTCCGGGCGCACGCAGGTTCCTCGACCAGTACTGTTCGGAGTGTCACGACTCCGACACCCGGAAGGGGAACCTCAGGGTCGACACACTTTCCCTCGCGGCGCCCGACCGGGACCAACTCAACAGGCTGGTCCTCCTCTACGACCGGGTCCAAGCGGGAGAGATGCCACCAAACAGGGCCGACCAACCCGCCGGCGATGCCCGCCACGCCTTTCTGGGCGAACTGCGCACCGCCTTGCTCAACTTCGAGAAAACCGCCGCTGACAACGCCGGAGGCCGGACCAGCGTACGCCGCATGAACCGGGTCGAGTATGAACACACCCTCCGCGACCTGCTCGGACTCCCCCTCCTGCGAGTGAAGGAATTGCTGCCCGGGGACGGCCAGCAGTTCGGTTTCGACAAGGTCGCCGGCGCGCTCGACCTGTCCTACGTCCAAATGAGCAAGTACCTCCAAGCCGCAGAGTCCGCCCTGCGGCAGGCTGTCGTGAGCGCCCCCGCGCCCCCCAAAACGACCATCTGGCGTGAAGCGGCAGCCAAACAGGGAACCGCCCAGAGCGCCATCGCCGTCCACTGCGCCGTGCCGCTCCTCGGCCGCGAAATCGCCCCCGGCCTTTCCACCCACATTGTGGGCAATCCGGACAAAGACTATGGCAACACCTACCGCGCCGCCACCTTCCGCGGTGAGGCAGACTCCGTCGCCCTGCTGACCGGGGTCATCGGCGCCCACCAGCCCGAGGGTTTGCAGCTCGACCACTTCCGCCCCGCCGCACCCGGTTGGTACAGTGTGCGCTTCACGACGTGGGCTCTGCGCTGGATGCGCTCCAAGGTGGAACCCGCCACCCGCGGGTTGGTTCGCAACTACACCGTCTTCGGTCCGCCCTACTTCAAAAACGAACAGGGCAAATGGGAATTTACGAGACTGGCCGAAGAGAAACCCGATGAGGGCTGGAGGGAGAACGTGGAGTTTTACGGTGACGGCCCTGTCACCCAGGTCGTACGCGCCTCACTCAAAGGGGAAGCTCTCGGCTATTTTGACGCGCCGTCTCTCAGTCCGAAAGAACATGCCTTCAAGGTTTGGCTCAATCCCGGCGAGAAGATTTCCTTCCACGCGATGACCCTGCCCGCCTCGGGAGCGCGAAACAGCGGAGTCAACGAGGGAATCAGCACCTACGAGGGGCCTGCCGTCGCCTTTGACTGGTTCGAGGTGGAGGGACCCCTTCTCGACCAATGGCCGCCGGCAAGCCAACGCAGGTTGTTTGGCGACACCGCCCCCTCCGCGGCGCAGACCACCGATCCCTCGGAAGCACAGCGCCTTTCCGAAAACCTGTTGCGGGACTTCGCTTCCGCAGCCTTCCGCAGGTCCGTGGATCCCGCCGAGCTCGCTCCCTATCGGACCATCATCGAAACCGAATCCAAGCGTGGTGCATCTTTCGAGGAAGCCCTGCTCGCGGGCTACCGTGCGCTTCTCTGCTCCCCGGACTTCCTGATGCTCGGGCTCGAATCGGGGGTACCGCAGGGCGCAACCCTTGGTGAATACGCGCTTGCCTCCAGGCTGTCCTACTTCCTTTGGAACTCGCTGCCCGACGCAGTCCTCCTCGACCTCGCAGCCAAGCGCCAACTGGCCAATCCCGCCACGCTCGCAGCCCAGGTCGACCGTATGCTCGCGGATCCGCGTTCTGACCGGTTTGTCACCCACTTCCTCGACGAATGGCTGGAGTTACACAAAATCGACTTCACCACACCGGATCCAAATCTTTTCCCCGAGTTCGACCCGTGGCTGCACGACTCGATGCTCGCCGAACCGCGCGCCACCTTCCGCCGCATGCTCACGGAGAACCGTTCCGCCCGCGAACTCATCGCCGGCGAATCGGTGCTCATCAACCAGCGGCTCGCAGAGCTCTACGGCATCCGCGGAGTGAGCGGCGCGGAACTGCGCGAGGTCAAACTCCCCCCGGGTTCGGTCCGGGGCGGCTTTCTCACCCAAGCCGCCATTCTGAAAGTTACCGCCAACGGCACCGCTACCTCGCCCGTGCTCCGCGGCGTCTGGGTAATGGAACGCATCCTCGGCATTCCACGACTCCCCCCGCCGCCAAACGTACCGGCCGTCGAACCCGATGCCACGGGGGCGGTGACCATCCGCGAGCTGATCGAAAAACACCGGGCGGACTCCGCCTGCGCCGCTTGCCACGCCAGAATGGATCCCCCGGGCCTCGCGCTCGAGAGCTTCGATGCCATCGGTGGCTGGCGCGAAAACTACCGGCTCGCGGGACAACCCAAAAAAATCCGGGTGGGTTCGGGCAAGGACTCCAGAATGGTCGACGAACCCTTCATCGAAGTGGTGAGCGAGGCGGGCCGCAGAAACCGCTTCAAGTTTCGCGTGGGCCCCGCAGTCGACTCCTCCGGCGTTCTGGCCGACGGCCGTTCGTTTCACGACGTCAACGGACTCCGCGAACTACTCCTCCAGGACGAAGACGCACTTGCACGCAACGTCGCCAGGCAACTTCTCGTCTATGCGACGGGTGCCGGGATCCGCTTTTCCGACCGGGAAACACTCGACGCGATCGTGGCGCGTACCAAACCCCTCAACCACGGACTGCGCTCGCTTGTGCAGGAGGTCGTTGCCAGCGATTTGTTCCGAGCCAAATAACCCCCTCCCTTATGCCGCACCTTCCCATTCCCGCCCTTTCCCGTCGAACCTTCCTCCGCGCCTCGGGGGCCGCGCTCGCCCTTCCGTTTCTCGATGCCATGCGTCCCGTGTTTGCAAAGGCCCCGGCGGCGCCGCGCCGCATGCTCTGCATCTGCACGAACCTCGGCATCCTCGAGCGCCACTTTTTCCCGGCTGAAACCGGACGGGGCTACGCGTTGACGCCGTATCTCGAGGCGCTCAAAGACTTTCGGGACCACTTTACGGTGCTGTCCGGCACCTCGCACGGGGAGGTCACGGGGGGGCACTCTGCGGAGGCCACCTTTCTGACCGCTGCGCCGCATCCGGGCACAGCCTCCTTCCGCAACAGCATCTCGCTCGACCAGTTTGCGGCCGAGCGCATCGGCCACCTCACGCGGG
>JBILKV010000222.1:0-7163 GCA_044376515.1 Chthoniobacteraceae bacterium
CGGGAGTGAACGTTTTTTCGGGGACACAGACGGTAAGCGCAGGTTCGAGTGTGAGCCTTGTTTTTACGGCAGGTTCAAGCGGACTGCTTTCCGGATCCGCCGTGCTCAGCCAAACCAGCAACGCCCGGGGCATCGCGGGGCTCTCCAACCAAACCCTTGCCCCGAAAAGTCTTCCCGTATCGGGCGCTGCGTACACGCCGGCGGCAGGACAGATCCAAGCCGCCAGTTTGGAAAACTTTCACGTCGGCGTTGCCAAAAATTTACCCCTCTGGAACTCCGCCCCGGCCGGTCTCTACAGCGAAGATCTTGCGGCCACGCTTTCAGCGATTTCCAACACGCTGGTGGGTGGCTCCGTGGCGCATCTGATTGCGGGCGGTTCAGATACCAGCAGTTTGAACGTGACCCTTTTAAGTGCGGGCACCGGCTCGTTCCAACTCGCATTGACCAGCGCGGCCTCCGTTGGCGGGGTTCCCATTCCGGGTTTGAGCCCCATGCCCCTTGCGCCCCAAGTGCTCACCATCACCCAGAACGCGGTGGCGTACAATCTAGCCTCGGTGGAGCCCACGCAAACCGTGCAGCTCGGAAACATCCGCCGGGGAACCCAGGTAACCGTCCCGCTGAGCGTCACCAACACCGCACCCGTGAACGCCTATTTTACGGAGACCCTCCGCACGGACGGCTTCACCCAGACGAGCAGCGGTGTGCTCGCAGGTGGAACCGTCTCCGGCATCGCGGGCGGGAGCAGCGCAACGGGATCCCTGTTTGTAGGCTTGAGCCATCTGCTGCCGGCAGGTGTGCAAAGTGGAACCACCCGACTCGGCTTGGTGTCGCTTGCGGTTTTCGGAAGCGGCCTTCCTGATACACCACTCCCCCCGCAGACCGTCACGGTTGCGGGAACCGTCTACGATTACGCGAATCCCGCTTACACGGGGGGAACGCTGGCATTCGGCAACGTACGCGTGGGGAGCGTGCCGGCAGCGCAGAGCGTGAGCTTCACCAACACGCCCGTCAGCAACGCCACCTACCAGGACAGTCTGGATGTGTCCGCGCTCAGCGATAACGCCCGCATTTCAGCCACGGGCTTCACGGCACTCGAAGCCGGCGCGGAGGCACGCAACCTCTCGGTGACGGTGAACACCGGCTCGGCGGGAAGCCTTGCATCCTACGTGTCGCTGTCCCTCACAAGTCACGCGCGCGGCGTCACGGGGCTCTCCAATGTCAGCATCGAAGCCGCCGGAACCATCCAAAGCACGGGAGGTGTTTTTGCCTACGCAAAGCCCGAGTGGAGTGCGCAATCGATCACGTTTGGCAATGTACACGTAGGAGCCGTACGGCCGCTTGCGGTGCGCAACACACACGTCGCTCCCGCAGGCTACCAGGATTCACTGGAGGTCACGGGGACATCCACCTCCCTCGTTTCCCTCCCGGGCGGCACGCTGAACCTCCTGCCCGGACAAAGCACATCCCTCGCGCTTTCCGCCCTCGCTGCGGGCCCTCTTGCGGGGAGTGTTTCTTTTGCGCAGACCAGTAATGCAAACGGCGTCCCGTCCCTGACGGACACCCCCCTCCCAACGCACACCGTCGCCATCACAGGAACGGCGTATGCGCTGGCTGTCGGCTCCGTTTCGGTGGCCGGATTCGGAAGCTTTCATGTGGGCGTGCCCAAGGCGCTCTCCCTTACAAACGCGGCCTCGCAAGGACTCTACAGCGAGGATTTGTCCGCGAGGCTTTCGCCTGTGAGCAACGTGAGCGTGAGCGGTACGGTGCAGTCCCTCGCCGCCGGCAATACGGACAACACGCGTTTGCTGGTGACGCTCTCGCAAGGCGGTCCCGGAGTGGTTCGCTTGAACTTGGAAAGCACCGGGGCGGTGCAGGGTGTCCCCAATGGCCTGGGATCCACTGCGCTCGCTCCGCAGGTGCTCACCCTCTCGGGCACGGGGTATTTTCAAGCCACCACAAACTTTACAGACACCGCCGTGGATTTGGGTGCGGTGCGTGAAAGCCAGGCGTTTGTTCCCAAACCGGTCTCCATCACCAACACACGTCCGGCGGACGGTTACAGTGAGGACCTCCGGGCCGTGTTTGTCGCTGCGGCGGGAGCGACCACCTCGGTGGACAGCGTGGTGATTTCCGCGGGGTCCACGGCCAGTCAAGCGGTCGGGGTCGGACTGGCGGGCAGTACGGCGCGCGCCGGAACGCTATCCGGCACGGTGGATGTACAATTCGCCTCGCTGGAGGTGGCCCAAAGCGGTTTGGGAACCACGGCCCTGCCCGACGCAACACGGAACATCCGCGTGTCTGGAAAGGTGTACCGACTGGCATCCGGATCGGTAATGAATCCGCAGGTCAATCTGGGTGCCATCCGCGAAGGAAGCCGGTTCGCCAATCAGGCCATCACGGTTCGCAACAGCGCGGAGTCCGACGGATTTTCGGACGATCTGCGCGCGGCAGTGAGCGCCACGGGTTCGCCGTCGGTGTACGGCACCGGCGAGGTTGCGCGCCTGGCCGCCGGTCTTTCGGACCCGGGCCTGCAGGTGGGCTTTGATGCACAGGGACAACCCGCCGGTCTTGTAAGCGGCACTGTCGTGGTCGGCTACACCTCGCTCGGACAGCTTCAAGCAGGGCTTGCCGACGCGACGCCCCCAACCGCATCCGAGACCGTGCACGTCAGCGGCAAGATCTATCGACTCGCCTCCGGAACCCTCGGCGGGCGGGCGGTGGATCTGGGAACGATTCGCGGGGGGGGCGGCGTTTCCACAGCCACGATCACCGTGCGGAACACCGCCGGGGGCGACGGATTTTCAGATCTGCTGGAGACTCTTGCCTCCGCCAGCGGAGGCTTCCACGTAAACGCGGGCAGCCTTCTTCTGGCCGGGTCCCACAGCGAGTCCCTTGCCATCACGGTCCGCCCGGATGCACTCACCGCCGGAGTCGTACAGGGCACCTTGTCGGTGGCAATGCGCTCGGTTGGGCAGTCCGATGCCACGTATGCCGCGTTGTCTCTGGGTACCCAGACCGCGGCACTTCATGCCACGGTTTTCCGCCCAGCGGCGGCCGAGTTAAGCCGTAGCGGGACCGTTTTGGTGGATGGCGGCTCGTTGTTGCTGGCCCCGGTGCGCGTCGGTTCCGCTTTCTCCACGGTGGCTCTGGATGTGCACAACGCCGCGAGTACTGCGGACATGTACAGCGAGTCTCTCAACACAACCCGCGGCGCGACGGGCGGAGGAATCCTGAGTTCGGGCAGCGCCTTGTTGGTGGCACCCGGGGAAACACGCATCGCGGCAATCCACGTGGAGATGCCTGCCGGGGCAACGCTCACCACCGGACTCAAGACGGGCAACGTGACCTGGCAGCTTGAAACCGACGGCACCGGAAGCAGCGGGCTTTCGGCCGCACCAATCGGCTCGATCACCCTCAGCGTGTCCGGGCAGGTATATGATGGAAAGGGCGTTTGGGCGGGCGGTTCGGGCGCATGGACGGATTGGTCCAAGTGGAGCATTTCCGGGGGCAGGCCAGGGATGGATGCGGCGGCCAGCATCGCTTCTGGCGACACGGCGAGCATCGACTCCGGGGCGGGCCCGGTGGAGGTGACGCTACCCGGGAGCCCGTTAAATCTGGCGCAGCTCTCCCTCTCGGGTTCCGGGGGCGTGAATCTGAGGGGCGTAGGCCCCCTCGTGCTCGCAGGAACGCTCAGCGCCCGCGACGGAGTCCATGTGCTGGATGCCGGGGTTGAGCTCGCACAGTCCTCCATCTTGCTCGTGGAGGGCGGGGCAAAACTCTCCATCACCGGGACGTTGAGCGGCGGCGCACTTGCGAAGGAGGGCGCCGGAACCCTCGCTCTGTCCACGGGCTATCGCTCGATGGACACCGCCTCGATCCGCGGGGGACGCCTCGAACTCGGCAACGGAGCGAATATTCCAGTGATAGGCGACGACGCGATCGCACTCTCCGGCGGCGGGGTCCGCACGATCTATCTGGCTCTGGGGGCGGAGCTGGCGTTCAACGTCGGCAGAAACTTGGATTTCCCAAACCTCGAAATCATCGGCCCGGGCGCGGCGAATGTCTCCAGCGTAAATCCCCAATTTGTGGTGAATTGGAAAAACAGTTCCACCGAGATCGTGGTAAGTTCCGGCACGGTTGTGGATATGTCGACTTGGACCGGCACCGGAAATTTGCGTGTGGGCAGCGCAACCTTCACCCTTTCCCACTCCACTGTGGCCATTTCCAATTCGATAAGGGTGGCGGGCACACTCTCCATTGTCACCGGGGCGGAAGCCTCGCTGACGCTCTCGGGCGTGATTTCGGGAAGCGGTGGTCTGGTCAAGGAGGGTGCGGGGGTGCTGGCCGTGGGGAGGGAAAACTTCTTTGAGGCCGGGGTTGTCGTGCGGCAGGGAACATTCATGGCACTGAATGCGGGTGCCTTGGGGACGGGAACAGTCACGCTGGACGCCCCGTCCCGGTTGGTGGTTGCGGTGAGCGAAAGCGGGACGCTCCACAATGCCATCCGGGGGGCGGGTCGTGTGGAGAAGAGCGGCTCCGGAGACCTCGTGATGACGAGTCCGACCAGCGACTACACAGGCGGCACGACGGTGAGCGAGGGCACCCTGCGCATTGGCAGCAGCAAGGCGCTCGGCAGCGGTTGGGTAAACGTGCTGGGACCGGCTTCGTTAAGCGTGGGCACAGGCGGCGCCTCCAGTCTGGTTCTTGAGAACAACATAGGCGGAACAGGTTCCCTCCGCATCGACTCGGACACCTCGGTTTCACTTGCCGGACTCAACACGCTCAGCGGGGGAATCACGCTGAACCATGGCACGTTGCGCGTCGGTTCGACGACCGCACTGGGAACGGGTGAACTGGTGCTCAGCGGGGGTGTTTTGCGTTTGGATGTGCCGCTGCGCGTGAGCGTGCCGCTGCGCGTGTCCGGCATCAGCGCTCTGGTGACCACCGGCGCCTCCACCCGGTTGGACGGCGACATCGCAGGCGCAGGCACCGTGCAGCTCTCCGGAACGCTCTCCGGCACGGCGCACGTCGTTTCGGGGCAGGTCACCGTAAGCGGAGGGAACCTCATGGAGTTGGTCAAGAGCGGCACCGGCACGCTTGTGCTCTCGGAATCAACAAAGCTCGCAGGCGCGGCCGTCGTCAGCTCCGGTTCCTTACGCTTAGACGATGCCCGGCAAACGCTTTCGGGCGTCCACACACTGGTTGTGGGAAACAAGCATTCCTCCGACGCAGTGCTCGAAGTGGGCTCCCCGGGTGCGACACTCGAGAGCGGCCAATCGCTCCAGGGCATTGGCACCGTGTCCGGTGTCCTGAGACTGGCCCGATCCAGTAGACTGGCACCGGGGAACTCGGTGGGCACCCAACGCATCAGGGGACGCCTGGAATTTGAAAAGGGCTCACTCTACGAAGCCGAGGTCCGCATGCTCGCTGGAATCCTTGAGAGCGATTTGTACGAGGTGACCGGGCCAGGACTGGATCGAACCGGCACGGTTGTCTCCGGCTCGATTCAAATTACTGGCGGCACGGTAATTGCGCTTCAAGACATCGACCGCTCCGCCGGGGCGCTTACGGGAACCGGCCTCTCAACGGGGCGCATTGCCGATTTTACCCCGCATTCGTTCACCCTCCTTTCCTCAACCATCGGTGCGGTCATATCGGGAACCTTTGAATCGGTGGTGTCGGGCCCGGTATGGAAATCGCGTCTGGAATACGTGGACGGCGCGGGGGATGTCTCCGGCACCTCCGGACCCGGATCCCTGTCGGAGAAAGTCCGACTCGTTTTGCAGCGGGTGCCGTACCGGACGATCGGCGCCACGGGCGCGCGTGCCGAGGTAGGCCATGCTCTGGATCGTTCGCTGGCCACCCGAGACCCCGTGCTGTGGAACCTCTTGGACATTCTCGACCAGACACAAACCTCCGAACAGGTGCTCGCCACTCTGGATCAACTCAATCCGAGGATTTTCACGGAAATCTATTCCCTTGGACTGAGCCGCCTGCAGGACATTCAAAAAGTCGTCTCCGACCGGTTGCTGCTGCTGGGATCCGCCGTGATGGCGCAGGGCAATGCGGGACCGGGTGGTGTTCCCTTGGACAAAAACAGCGAATGGACCGCGTGGATCAGTGCGTACGGGAGTTGGAACACACGCACCGCTGATTCCCACCGCGGAGAGGGCGCCGTGTCCCGGAGTTCACAGGGGAGTGCAACCGGCTTCGAGCGGCAGATCGGTGCATTGACGCTTGGTTTGGTCAAAGTCGTGGGGACAGCGCAAAGTGAGACAAACCAACCGGGAGCGTCCCTGAGTTCCCAGAGCTGGCATCTGGGCGTGTATATGAGCGCACCCGTGCGGGATCGGGTGTTTGTGGACGGCTTGTTTTTTGTTGGCGAAGCCGAAAACACCCTGACCCGGACGCAGACCCTGCCGCGCACCGACGCGTTTGGAAATCCAACGCTTGTGAACCTTCCGGGCCGCACCCAGTTGATCAGTCAGGAGCAGCTGGCACAGCTGGGGTTGGGGGTCGTGGCCACGCCGGATGGATGCTGGTGGAAGATGGTTCCATCGCTCCGCGTGGCCTACGCGGGGGTGCGCCAGGGCAGGGCTCGCGAATCCGGGGCTGGCTCCCTGGGGGTGGAGACCGATTCAAAAACCCACGGCACGGTGTTAACCCGCACAGGCATCGACATGAGTGCGGAGGGGCGTCTCGGCCGCCTGCCCATCCGGGTGACCAGCAGTACCGCATGGGTGCACGATTTCGCGACGAATCCGCGCCGGCTTGAAGTGCGCTGGCAGGGGGATGATTCGGTCCCGTGGCGCCTCAGCGGCGCGCGGCAAAGTGGGGATCTTCTGCGCGTGGGCCTTGCCTTGGAATGCGGCCTCGGAGACCGTCGCTCGCTGCGCTTGTACGCAGAACAGGAGTTTCTCGACAAACGGCGGATTCTTCGCGGAGGCGCCACCTTCACGGTGAACTTTTAAAGTTCCACCCCTCTGGCGAAGCCCTCGATTTTCATCCCCACATCCATGGGCTCGTTGCCGGCGCACTGTCCACCCGTGAAGGCCAAGGCCGGTGCCATCCCTTCCACAAACTTCCCATCAAACAGCCCTGAGGGGCGCCCCATGAGGAAGCCACGCTTTCGGATGGACCGGGCAGGTGAGGGTGCCCTTTCA
>JBILKV010000223.1:0-7103 GCA_044376515.1 Chthoniobacteraceae bacterium
CGGTTTGTTTTGGCGACAACGCGCGGCGGTCGCGCGGTTCAAGGGATCCGCATCGGTGAGGAAAGCGCGCCATTCCAAGTTTGGATTGGAGCAAGGCAACACGCGTGGGAGGCGGGTGGCAGTCAAGTCGCGCGCGGTCTCGCCCAGTGGTACGCCAGCAATGAAGCGAACGACTTTCGAACGCAAACGTGCCTGTATTTGGTTCCCATCATGGACGTGGACAACGCGGCGATTGGAGCCGGTGGAAAAGAGGCCCTCCCCCGCGACCACAACCGCGACTGGTCCGACCAACCCGTCTACCCCGAGGTTGCCGCCGCTCAGCGCATGATTAAGAGAATCGAGTCGATTCACGGCCTTGACGTCTACATCGACCTTCACAACCCGGGACCGGGTGACCCTGTTTTCTTCTTCGGACCTTTCGCCTTCGACACGATGTCCCCCATTCGTCAGGCCCACTACGCACGCTGGATTCAGAAGGCCGTCACCAACATCACCGAGCCCCGGGCGGTGGACCGGAAATATCACTTCGCCACCTACATCCAGAATGAGGAAGAGCGCAGTCGAATGAGCAGCAGTTGGGTTTACAACCACACCGGCGAAAAAAACCTCTCGCTCACCCTTGAAACCGGTTGGAACCATCCCGAGATGTCACCGGAGGGCTATTCCAAGATAGGCGCGGGACTCGGACGGACCCTGTCTGCCTACCGAGAGGGGACTCATACCAACTCTCAATGATAACCGGAGTGTTTCCGCCCCGAAGGGGGAGGCCACTCGCAGCCCATGGCAACGCCGTGGGTTTGATCCGTTATAAAACCATGAAGCCCTGAAAGGGCGCCCCATGAGGAAGCCACGCTTTCGGATGGACCGGGCAGGTGAGTGTGCCCTTTCAGGGCGTATTCTTTTTTGGGGTCGGTTTTCCCATGGCGTTGCCATGGACTGGAAGAGAAGTGCCCCTTGCGGGGCGTCAGATTTGGCGAAAATCCGCGCCACTTTTCTCAACAAGGCGGAACGGTTGATTCACGGGGTTCCCATCGCTCATAATCCAGAAAACTCAGATACGTGGTCAGCCGCCAAAATGACCCAACCACCCCGCGGTGTGGCCCTGCCCAAACAGACGGCACTCCCCGGCCAGCGGCGATTGCTCGAAAATTCCAGCACCCTCGGGGTGCAGACACTTGCGGACCACTCCACCTATGCTCCATCGCTGCAGCAGGGGCGGGAGCCTCAGGGTGCGTCCGCACTCACCAAAATGTCGTCGAGCTCGATGCCCGCATCACCACCGTTTTGCATCCAAAGGAGTTTGGTTTTAGCGGCGTTGAAATTGGGCCGCTCAAGGGTTTTCAACCAAGCCTGGCCGTCGACGCTGACCGTGACGCGCTCACCATGGAACACGAGCCTCACCTCGTGCCAGGTATCGGCCGTCAAATCGACCTTTTCAATCGGCAGGACTTCGTTCAGGCGGTAGGCACCACTTTTCCGGTCGGGCGGACGGTTCTTTTGCAGAAGCGGATGCTCCGGGTCTTTGGAATGCGCATCAACCTCGAGTTGGATGCCCTCGCGCAGCAGTTTCACGCGCAGCATGTGGTCCTCGCCATCAAAACCATCCCCCCCGTCAACAAAGAACCACAGCCACCCGCCTGAAGCGAGATGGCGGTAGCGAAACTGGATCGCAAGGTCGTTCCCCTCCACCGGCATGTACACCATTGGCGGATACTTTCCCCCGCTGGAGCCGCGGGTCCACAGGACGCCGTTGCGCACGCTGGTATTCTTGTTTGGAATCGGCGTGAGAAAGCGACTCGCATCAAAGGCCGGCCCGCAATCTTCGTGAACGGGCTTGGCGCCGCCACCGAGGGGAAAGATGGCGAAAGCGACGAGAAGAAGGCGTTTCATTGGGCGGAAGGGTTATTGGCAGAACGATTTTGGCGGCCTCTCCCACGCCACCTTCTTTAGACGCAGAGCGGGCCCTCTCCAGACCGCCACCTTGCCGCTGGCGGTGGCGGAGGAGGCCCCTTTGGACGCGTAGTGGGCGCAGATCCCAAGTTGATCGATTTCAGACCAACCTGCCGGCGGCCCATCGGCCGAAGTAAAATCACCCGGTGCGAGATAGAGGTTTTGCCGCCTGCGGGAGCCACGGATCTTCCGCCTGCAGACAAAGGTCCGGTGTGGGCCCCGGTAGTTGCGCCATTCGTTCTGATGAAGAACAACGGTGATCATGTTGGTCTTTGGCATCACCAACGAGAGCCTCAGGATCGCGCCCGCGGGGCCGCGATACATCGGGTCGGTGACTTTGCGCGTCCACAGCTGCTGCTGGTCGAGGTTGCCGGCGTTGAGGACGTACCAGTCGCGCAGGCCGTGGGAGAAATCCTCGAGAACGGCGGTCGGTCTGGCGGTGGCTCGGACGCCGGATTCGGTCAGTTGCAGGGGATCGGCGCGGTGTAGCAACGTGCTCAGGCACAGACTTTCTGCCAGCTTTGCCTCGCCGGGGCGTTGCGCGAGTGACACGGGTGCCGGCAGCGTGAAGTACACATTCGCGAAGGCGAACAACGGCAGGTCAAGCGTGTGCAACGGCAGTTTTGCGCTAAAGCCCCCCCCCTCCCGCACGACGTTGGCGCCGCGCCAGAAGCGCGCGAGGGGATCCGGATCGACCGAGTAAAAAATCTCGCACCCAGCCACGGGCCAGGGGTGCACAGGCGGCGTGACCTGCAGCGCGGGGACACCGTCAGCGTCGTTGAACACGAGGCGGCTTGGCGGCGTCTCCGGGAGCGCGGGCCCGCCCTTGAGGAAATGCTCGAACCACAGCGGCATCCCAACCTCCACCTCGGGAGTCAGGCGATGACTGAGGTGCGGTGCCCAGGAGTAACGCGTCGGCTGGCCCTCAATAAGGGCATTGGTGCGATAGACGTCGTCCATCCAGCCGTGCCGGTCGTTGGTGGCACTCCGGTGCAGCACCGGGCAGCGAATAAGCGGCGCGTAACTTTCAAAACTCAGCGTCCGTTGGAAAACCCCCAAGTCCCCTTGCACATCGTTCTGGGGCTTTGCCGTGAACCCGTTGAATCGATGCGCCTGCCAGCGCCAGCCCTGGCCGCCGGCAGCAGGCACCACCGCCTTGACGCGTTCATCCGTACCCGCGACGAACATCGCCAGGTTTGCTCCCATGGAAAAGCCATGCACCCCGAGCCGCTGCGCATCCACCTCGGGCTGTCCCTCCAAAAAGGTCAATCCGCGCCGGCAGCCGAGGGTGAGCAGATACCAGTTGTTGTTCTTAGGATGTTCGCGGTCCTCGAAAAGTTGTTCAGGCCCCGGCAAAAGTGAGAAGAACCCCGCCCAATTTACCTGCGAAGGATTGACCGCGCCCCAGTCCGTGTTGGGGTCGCCGGGTTGCGCTCCCTGGGGAGAAAGGAGGAAGGACGAGCCATTGCCGCGGGCGCCCCAGTTGAGCGAGATCGCAGCGTACCCGCGCGCCACCAAAAACTTCACCTCGTTCAACGACGCCCGCTGTCCGCCACCGTGGAGATGCATCACCGCCGGCAGCTTTTCCCCGCCCTCGGGAAACCCGTAGATCGCGGCCATGCGCGCGGCCTTTCCCTTGAAGGTGCCAACAAGGTAGCGCACGAGTCGAAAGACCCCTCCGTCCTCGCGCCACTCGCGAACCACTTCGATCTCGAGCGGGTCCCTGCGCGGATCGAAATCGGCCCAGAGTTCCTGTACGGACCGCGGCACGCCCCCCGCTGGAGCATCCCGATCCCGATCCCGATCCGGATCGGAATGGGGAACAGAGTTGGTGTCACTGGACTGTAGTTTAGTCAGCGCGGCGTCGGCCATTTTCTGGGGAACGTGCAATTGATTCGGAGAAGACACGGACACCCTGATTCAGGTGCGGCAGAAATCCAGCAACCAAACACCCGTGGAAATTCCGTGCTTCCGGAAGTCCTTAAAAAACCGAGGCCTACTGCGCCGGACCGGAAACACCTCGGCCGCCAGTTTCGTCTCCGCCCCACCGGCTTTCGGATTCATCCCGGGTCCGCAAAACCAGAGCACGGTGGCGGCTCAAATCGATTCCCCCCCCAATGCGAGAACCCGCGCCCGTTTTGCACGCTGAATTCAAGGCGCACCGGCCAGGCCCCCAACACCGCCGGATCCATGCGGAAAAACCGGATCCGGCGAGTTGAAAAGAAACTACGGGGAGCGGCTGGGTTGCGGGCCCTACGGCATCATGCCCTCCGGAGCCAGACTAATCAAAAATAAGGGTGCCGAGACCGGTCGGATGCCAGCTGAGAAGTTCGTCCGCGCCGTAACTGTTCCGCGTGTAGATCATGCGGACCACATTGAAGGCGAGTTCGCGGAGTGCCGAGTAGTCGTAGCCAGCGCTTTTCAGAGGCAACACCGCCTCTATGGTGAACCGGTTCTTCGCCTCGTCCAACCGGACCGCGCACTGAACCCCTTCCCTGTTGTCCTTGGCCTTGAAGAAGCCGCGGTAGGCGCCAAAGGCATTGATGTCATACTGGCACGTTTCCGCCCTGGGCGCTCCGGGTTCGTCGGAGCCGAAGGAGACCTCCACGCCGCTCTCTCGCCAGATGTGGGTTCCAGTGAGCGTCTCCGCAGGGGTTTGAGCCCAAACCGGTCCATTCTGGTCGCAGGTGATTCCAACTACCAGGTTGTCCCCCACCCGGAGCACGCGGGCTCGGGTAGGATGCGTGGAAGGAAGGATCGAACTCCGGATCGAAAATCCCTCCACCAAGGCGGCCTGTTCCCATTCCGGATCCGTCAAATCGCCGTCGAGTTTCGGCGTGGATGCGCTTCTTGGGACGTGCACCGTCTTACTCAGCAGGGACTGGAAGAACTTCACCCGTTGGGGCAGCGCTTTTTCGTGGACGTTGGCACTGAGGATTTCCAGTGCGCGGGCGCGGAGGGCGGCTGCTTTCTGGGGGGCCTTCATGCCGACCGGCGTCGATTCGCGCGCCTGCCTGACGATGGTCTCGAGCAGGGAAGCGATTCCCTTGCTGTAGTTGGCCACCACAGACGGGAGATAACCCAACCGCATTTCGAGTTCACCTTTCGAAGGGGGAATGTTGCGGTCCTGCTCATAGTACCGAACGGCCTCCGCCATGAATTTGCCGTCATCTTCGAGGTAAAACCGGAGAAGCGCTTGGTTGATCTTGTCCGGATCCCCCTCGCGCCCGAGGCGGTAGGGCTCGTAGATTGCCCGGGCGAAGAGTTCATGTGCGCGGAAATGACGCATGACCTGCCCGAGGCGCTCCTGCACCTTGGCATCGGATTTGGTGAGGGCGAGCGCCTCCTCAAGGGTGTTGCGTTGCCAAGCCACATCCTGCGGGCTGTACAGGGCCGGTTCGGTGCGCGGCATGTCGCTCAGTTGGCCCAGGTAGAGGTAGGCGTTGGCGTGCCGCTCTTCAAAGTGCTGGTGAAAAGACAGCATCTTGGAAGCGCCGGCGCCGAACATGTCCGAGCAGTACTGGGTCCACAATTGTTTCGGATCCAGCTCCGGCTCCGATGTCAGCCGCAGCAAAATCCAGTAGTAGGCCCCGTCGAGGTAGAAGTTCTGCTCCGGGGAGTACTCGTAGTAGGCTCCGAGGCACCGGTTCCGCTTGGCCCACCGGAGAAAATCCGCGACCCGGGGAAGATCGTTTCTGGGGGTTACGCCCGCAAAGCGCCAGTCGTGAAAAAACCAACCGGCCCCCGCGTTTGAGAAATCCAAAATCGCCGCCTTCTGCGCCTCGTAATACTTCGGGTCCTGAAACAAGTACGATTTGAGAACGACCTTCACCGCCACGTTCGGCTCAAAGGCGATTCCCTTGGGCGGCTGCTTGGCGTTGACATAGGAGAAACAGGTGATGGTCAGTTCTGGAAATTCCTTGCGGCTGCGTTTGGCCACCTCGTTGACAAAGGTGAAGTAGAGCTGGCTGTAAGAACCGGTCTCTTTCACGGACTTCTGACAGTCCGGACACTCGCATTCGAAGGGGATGTCCATCATCCCAAGGCTGATGTAGCCGAGCGCGGGCTGGGCCTTCTTCCTTTCACGGATGTGGTCCATGGCAATCTCCGGAAGCGCCTTCGCAGACAGGCATGGGTTCCAAATCCGGGTGCCAATGCTCAAGGGGATCCGGCGCTCGCCGCCGCGCATCTCGTAAATCTCCGGATGAGCAGTCCCGTATTTGTCGGGCGGATAGATGCTGGCGAGGTTATGAAAGCACTGGAGGGTCATCCGCGTGCCGTTCTGGTTCATGCCCAACCACTCCGCATGATCCTTCCAGTACGGCGCCAGAAAGCTCGTGCGAAACACCTGCTCGCGGAACAAATCGAGTGCGCCGATCTGGAAGGTGCCCCCCTCGGGCCGGTGGTGCCAGAGTTCGCCAGGAGCGTAGAACCGAATCCCCGCCGCAACATTGAGAAACTCCGCGACCGCGGTGGACGTTCCACTCAGACCGGTGAAGGGATTGCCGCTGATAAGCACCACGTTGCCCCTGCGCTGAAGCAGGATACATCCGGGATTGGCCCTGATCCGAGCCTTGTCCTCTTCCGAAAGAAACCGGGTCGCCCCCACTGCAAAAACAATTTTGTCCGCGGGAACTTCCACCCCCGGCTTGTCCGCAAGCAGCGGGAAATGTTCGGAATCCGCTCGGTTTACCTTGGCGTCCGGCGCGTAGGGAAGCGCAGCATCCGTCCCGACGCAACCGCGGATGAGGTGGTGCTGGAGCAGTTTGCCCGCGAAGTCACTTCCGTCGAGAATCACCGTGTTTTTCGAGGTCACCTGCAAGGGGCCCGAGGGGGCTCCGGAGGCGGCTGAAAAACCAACGAGACCAAGGAAAAGAAGGAGGAGGGTGGCTGAGATTTTCACTGGATTGGGGGGGAAGGGAACGAACGGAGGGGCGCCTTCGGAATCCGAGCCTCGGGCCGTCTGAAACATTTGGTGTTGTTTCCGATGACCTTCAGATCGACAAAACCGACCGCCTTTAGCGACTCCCACACCGGAGCGAGTGCAGGGGAGCCCCATTGGGGGGGAACGTATTATTTTACAAGAGATACGCAAGGTTCTCGTCGTCAATGAGCCCGGAGTGAGAAAAGAAAGGAGAAGACATGCCAACCCA
>JBILKV010000004.1:0-56639 GCA_044376515.1 Chthoniobacteraceae bacterium
TCAAAGTCCTTTCTTCGATGGCAGCGCACAACGTCCGTTGCCTGCTGATGGGCGGTCAGGCTTGCGTGTTCTACGGAGCGGCAGAATTCAGTAGGGACTCTGATTTCGCCATTCTGGCGGAGGCTGAAAACTTGGATAGGTTACGAGGAGCGCTCACGGAGCTCCGGGCAGGAGTCATTGCGGTGCCGCCTTTCGATGTGGCGTACCTTGAGAAGGGGCACGCAGTGCATTTCAGATGCCGACACCCAGAGTGTGATGGGTTGCGTGTGGATGTGATGTCTGTGATGAGGGGCGTCGATCCGTTCGAGTTGATCTGGCAGAGGCGTGCGACAATCGAGCTGCCGGATGGAACAGTCTGTGACCTGCTTTCGATTCCGGATCTTGTGAGGGCGAAAAAGACGCAGCGGGACAAGGATTGGCCAATGATCCGCCGTCTTTTGGAAGCCGATTTCTTTAACAACCGGGACCAGCTGCCAGATTCTGCAAGAGTGCTGTTTTGGCTGAGGGAACTTCGTACGCCTGAGCTGTTGGTTTCTCTTTGCAACGATTTCCGAGAACTTGCGACTGGGGAACAAGGACAACGGCCCCTCCTTGGGATGGCTCTGGATGGAAGGGTTGATGCGGTGGAGGAGGCTTTGTTTTTGGAAGAAATCGAGGAGCGCCGCAGGGATCGGGAGTATTGGGCCCCTCTCAAACGTGAGTTGGAGACGCTTAGGCGCCAGCTAGCGCTATCCAAAGCCGAGTAATCTCCTCCGACGGCCCCCTGTGCCATGAGCACCGACGCCGGACTCAAGCCGGTGTCACGCTATGACATAAAACTGGTCCCACTTTGGCCTATGGCCGGGGTGAACCAAGTCAATGTCCAGCGGTAGGCGGCAGGATCTCCCAGAACCGAACCGCCTCTTCCTTGCGCATGTTCTGGTTGTAGTGCGTGTGCAGCATTTTTGTCCCCCGGTGCCCGAGCTCGTAGGCAGTCTTCAGCGCGTCCTGGTGGATCTTGTAGTGAGCGGAGGCGAATGTCTTTCTGGCCCCATCCTGGATCCATTGTACTCCGGCCATCTCGGCCACTCTCCGGCGTATGCGGATCAGGGTCATCTGCGACCTTGGGAAAATACGTCCCTGCGTCAGGCCTCCTTGAGCCTCGTACCAGTCCAGCCATGCCTGAAGGGTTGGCGTAACCGTGGTGAAGCGTTTCGTGCGGGTCTTGTTGACGGCAGCGGTGATGCAGAGTTGGCCGTCATCTGTAAAGGCCGACCATTCCAGCTTCATGATCTCTTCTGGACGGGTCCCTGCAAAAAAGCTGATGGCAAAGAAGGGGACCGCTTCGAGGTGGTTTGCCGCCACGGTGTCCATGATCGTACGCACCTGCTCGGCGGTGTAGGTTTCGATCTCCTTGGGCCTGATGGGCGCCAGTTCCACACGTTTCAATGGGGTGGTCGAGAGCCATTCCTGCTTGATGCAGTAGTTGAGGACCGCCTTGAGATGGCGGATTTTGAGGTTTCTGGAGGCGGGAGGGAGACTCGCCAGGGTTTCGTCGATCATTTCTGCAGTCAGGTTGACCAGCAATTCGCCGAGAAGGGGGGAGAAGAGGTTCCGGGTCTGGTTGAGGTCCCTTAGGTGTTTGAAGCTCTTCAGCCTGCGCTCGCAGTCGGCCATGTAACGCTCAAACCCGAGGCCGAAAGTCTCCGACCGGCGTTCAGACTCCAGCTTTGCGGCCACCATACGGGCAGCCTCCACGACGGAGAGCCCGCTCCCTGACAGAACCGAGGAGGCCTGCTTGGCCTCGATGAGTTCGGGGGTGGTGGTCTGGCTCGCCAGAGCTCCCAGCTGTGCGTGCCGTGTTTCGAATACATGAACGAACTCCAAGGCCTCAGCCTGAGTTTTGAACTCCTTCAACTTGGCCGATCCCGCAATCTCACCGGCGGCAAAGTAAACCCGCCATTTTGACCTTCCGTCCTTGGTGAATTTGGTGGGTTTGTGGGAGACGTTTCGGGCCATAAAACGTAATTCGTGGACTCGGCTCGGATTGTGGTATAGTTAAGGTATAGTTAACCAGAGTAAAAAGGCAGTCTCAGACGGTATTTTTGGGTCTCAGCAGGTCTCAATTTACTCTGTAGAGCCCCTCCCCTGAAGGGTGACTGCCTGATTTGTAATCAGCAGGTCGTCGGTTCGAGCCCGACTGCCGGCTCCACTTCTAAATCTCTGTTAGAGTGGATGTTCAGATTTCACAAAAACTCCCTGCGGGCAGTCGCTGGGCATCCTGCTGCCCATTTACTGCCCAAAATTCAAAGTGTGCAGCCCAATCCTGAGCCTCACAGAGCCTATGGTCGCAGGCTTTCTTTGCGCAGTTGCGAAGCGATCAGCGGCAAAGTAGCCCTTCCAGATCCTCAAGCAGTTCGGGTAGGGATCCTTCGATAATCCCCCACACAATCCTGTCCTCCACCGTGTCGTAGCAATGGGCGAGGATATTGCGGAACGAAATGATCCGCCGATAATTCCGGATGGAATCGATCTGTTCCGTAGCAATCTTGAAGCAGCGGTTCAGCGCTTCCCCGATGATTTCAAAGGACCGCTCCACGGCCAGACGGGTCTTATCGTCTGCTGAATATTGTTCAAGAGTCAGTCCGGCGACAAACTTTTGGACCTCATACCCGCGGCTCACCGCCTCCTCAAGATTCTCGAGGAGCTCAGGCTTCATAAACGAGAACGCTGTCCTCGTGGATGTTACGTTTGAGGGAAGGGCGAGTCACACCGCCGGGCGTCAGAAGATCCACCTTGGTTCCCACGGCATCCTGCAGTTCATGAAGTAGGCCGAAATAGTGAGTGGCATACTCGGCAGGCGGCATGTCCTCGAATTGAACCAGCAAATCCAAGTCGCTTCCTTGAGATGCTTCTCCCCGCGCTACGGACCCAAAGACCCGCAGGCTCCGCACCGGATGACGGCGGCACGGTCCGGACAGGGCCTCTTTGAGCTCTGCGAGTGACATGGTTAAGACTTTATAGCAGCGGCGCAGTGGCAGAAAGGCGAAATTAGTGGGGACAACTCTATAGGGTTGTGAGCACGGGACTTTACGTGTGGCGTGCTCGCGTTTGCACTGCGTTCAAATCCGTGTGAAAACGCCCAGTGATTGGGGATGGGTTGAAATGCCCCTTGCTTTGCAGCCTGAAACACGTCGCTTTGGATACGCCGAGGTATGCGGCGGTTCCCTATGAGTCGGTGTAGGGCGAAGCCGGCGGTGAAAAATCTGGCGGCATGTCCCTCCAGCCATTCGGGGGACTTATAAAAAACCCAGCACAAACTCTAGCGTAGACCCCACTTCTAGCGTAGACCCCACTGATCGACCGGCCTTGCAACTGAACGACCCACTCTGTAGGACGCTGCCTTTCAGAATGGCGACCCTAACGGGATTCGAACCCGTGTTACTCCCGTGAAAGGGGAGTGTCCTAGGCCACTGGACGATAGGGTCGTGACTGGGACGGAAAAGTTAGTGCGGACGGCTGGAACTGCAATAAAAAAGAAACGAAAATTGGAGACGCTCGCGCTGGGAGGACCGTCAACCGCGGAGGGGTAAAGTCTGGGCACGCTCTGAGCCGACTTCCGTTTTTCTGGGTTCTTTCCTTCAATCTGATAGCACAGTCAGGCTCGCCGCGGGGGGCGCAGTCCTGAGATGCGGCCCGTACCGTGAAATTTTTCCCGCATTCCCCAGCCGCCCCATGGACAAACCCATAGCAAAAGCCCCTGCACAGTCTGGCGTTCCGACCCGGGTGCGGTGGGGGATTCTCGGCATGCTGTTTGCCGCCACCACGCTCAACTACGCCGACCGTGCCACCATCTCCATCGCCGGCCCGGAAATCTCAAAGGCACTCGCGCTGTCCCCGGTGCAGATGGGTTTCGTTTTCTCAGCCTTTGCGTGGTCCTACGTCGTGGCCCAGTTGCCCTGCGGTTGGTTGCTGGATCGGTTCGGATCGAGGAAAGTGTATTTTTATAGCATCCTGTTCTGGTCGGTTTTCACGCTGCTTTGCGGAGTCGCCGGCTTTTTATCGGGCGCGCTCGCCCTCGGGACGCTCTTCGGCCTGCGGTTGCTGGTGGGTGCGGCCGAGGCCCCCGCTTTCCCCGCCAACAGCCGGATCACCTCCTCGTGGTTTCCAACCGCAGAGCGGGGGACGGCTGCCGCCATATTCAATTCGGCGCAGTACTTCGCGACGGTGCTCTTCGGGCCGTTCATGGCGTGGCTGGTCCACCGGTTTGGCTGGCAAAGCGTGTTTTACGCCATGGGCGGGCTGGGGGTGTGCATGTCCTGGCTTTGGCTGCGTTGGATTCATGGACCGTTGAATCACCCCGGCGTGAATACGGCGGAACTGGCGTACATCGAGGCGGGGGGCGCATTGGTGCACATCGAGGGGGGCGGCCCCCGGAAGGAAGGGCCGGACCGGACCTGGCGCACGATCCGGCAGCTGCTTGGAAGTCGCATGCTGCTAGGTATTTATATCGCGCAGTACGGGATCACGGCGCTCACCTACTTTTTCCTCACCTGGTTTCCGGTGTACCTTGTCAAGGAGCGGCACATGAGCATCCTCAACGCCGGTTTTGTGGCGGTGCTGCCGGCGGTGGCGGGGTTTGTGGGAGGCGTGCTCGGGGGGATGATCTCCGACCGGATGATCAAAGCCGGTTGGTCTCAGTCGGTGGCGCGCAAGACACCAATCGTTGCGGGAATGCTGGCGGCCATGTCGATGGTGATCTGCAACTACGTCTCGACCGACTGGGTGGTCGTGGCGGTGATGTCGCTCGCGTTTTTCGGAAAGGGCGTGGGGGCGCTCGGGTGGGCCGTGGTTGCGGACACTTCACCGCCCGAGGCGGGCGGCCTGAGCGGCGCTCTCTTCAACACCTTCGGCAACACCGCGGGAATCACCACTCCAATTGTGATCGGCTACATCATCCAGTCTACCGGTTCCTTTGCCAACGCCCTCATCTTCATCGGAGCCAACGCCCTGATGACCATCATCTGCTACCTTTTTGTGGTGGGCGAAATCCGCAGGTTCAAACTCGAGCCGTCCGTGTGAACGGGAAAGGGCCGCGCTTAGCTCACGTGCGGTTTTCCATCCTGCCACGGCGGTCCACAAGTCTATGCAAACCGACGAGTCTCCTTCCGTTATTCCGATTCCGCCGCGCTACATCCGGGTGCACCGTAGCGACAATGTGGCCATCGTGGTCAACGACGGAGGGCTTCCGGCGGGTGCCGAGTTTCCAGGCGAGTTTGCTTTGCGGACCTACGTGCCGCAGGGCCACAAGGTGGCGCTGGCTCCGATTCCGAGGGCCGCGCCGATTGTCCGTTACGGGGTCACCATAGGCTTCGCGGAGCGCGACATCCCGCATGGAGTGTGGGTTGGGGAGGACATGGTGAGGATGCCCGATGCGTGCAGCCTTGAGGGTCTGCCTGTTTCCACCCGGGTGCGGCAGGTGGAAGTTCCGTTGGAGGGCCACACGTTTGAAGGATACCGCAACGCGGATGGATCGGTTGGCACGCGCAACCTGCTCGCCATCACCACCACCGTGCAGTGCGTCTCCGGCGTGGTGGAGTACGCCGTCGAGCGGATCCGGCGCGAGTTGCTGCCGCTCTATCCCAATGTGGACGGGGTGATTGGACTGGAGCACCACTACGGCTGCGGCGTTGCCATCGAGGCGCCTGACGCGGTGATTCCGATCAGGACCCTGCGCAACATCAGCCTCAACCCGAACTTCGGCGGGCAGGTAATGGTGGTCGGCCTGGGTTGCGAGAAACTACCTCCGGGACGGCTGTTTCCGCCGGGGAGTCTGCCCGGATGCGCCGGTGCGCCGGGCACCGTGCTGCTCCAGAGCGAGGGGCATGTCGGCTTTGAATCGATGGTGCGGTCGATTGTTGAAATGGCGGTCCCCCGTTTGGAGACGCTTAACGCGAGAAGGCGGGAGACTTGCACGGCGGGAGATCTGGTGGTGGGTGTCCAGTGCGGAGGAAGCGACGCGTTCTCGGGGGTGACTGCCAATCCGGCAGTGGGTTACGCAGTGGATTTACTCGTGCGCGCGGGCGCAACCGTTCTGTTTTCGGAGAACACCGAGGTGCGCGACGGCGTGGCGCAGTTGACCGCGCGTGCAGCCACTTCCGAGGTTGCCGAGCAGTTGGTCCGCGAACTGTCCTGGTACGACCGTTATCTCGAGCGTGGCGGAGCTGATCGCAGTGCAAACACCACGCCCGGAAACAAAAAGGGGGGCCTGGCAAACATCGTGGAGAAGGCCATGGGTTCGATTGTGAAATCCGGCAACGGTCCGATCCACGGGGTGCTGGCGCCCGGCGAGCGCGCGCGCCAGAAGGGCCTTTTGTTCGCGTCCTCGCCCGCGAGCGACTTCATCTGTGGCACGCTGCAGGTTGCGGCTGGAATGAACCTGCACGTGTTCACCACCGGGCGCGGAACGCCGTACGGTCTGGCGTCGGTGCCCGTGGTGAAGGTGGCGACGCGCACGGAACTGGCGGCGCGTTGGCACGACCTGATGGACCTTGACGCCGGCCGCATTGCGACGGGTAAGGCGACCATCGAGACGGTGGGCATGGAATTGTTCGAGCTGCTGCTTTCGGTGGCGGGGGGCCGCCGGACCTGGGCGGAGCACTGGGGGTTGGGAAATGCGCTCGCGCTCTTCAATCCGGGGCCGGTGACTTAGTCCCGAGCGTAGGCCGCCCGGCGAGTGCGGGGTGGCAGCAAAAAACTTCGAAAGCCGTCTTGGATTGGCCCGTTTCCTCTGGGACCCTCCAAGGAGAATGGCTCAGGAACCACCCGCCCGCGAACCCTACCATCCGGATCCATCCAAAACGGACCGGCCCAACCATTTGCAACGATTTCTTTACTGGTTGGCGGGTGCCGACTGGGCCACCTTGCGGTTGTGTCCCGCCGGAGAACGGGAGCGGGTGGCGGTGTTGGGTTCAACGATTCTGGTGCCCACGGTCATGGCGTTTCTGGGAATGTTTTTCTTCGCCAAAAGCCGCTCGGCGGATCCTTCCTTTTTTGCGGTGCTCGCTGTGTCGGTGCTCTGGGCGTTTGTGATCATGAACACGGACCGGACGCTCATCGCCCTTTACAGGCCTTTCCAGCCGTTTTGGAGGCGGGCGGTGCAGGTCGTGTTCCGGCTGGGGCTTGCGGGGGTGGTGAGCCTGGTGATCTCGTTTCCCTTTTGTCTGGACCAGTACAGGCCGGCAATCCGGCACCGTTTCCAGACCGAGCTTCAGGAACCGCTCAACCAACTGCGCCAGGCTGAGGCGGCCGGTGCCAAGGTGCTGCGCGAGCGGTTGGCCGCCATTCGTGACACATCCGAGGCGGAGCGCCGGAAGCTGGAGGCCGACTACGCGAAACAAAAGGAGGGGCTGGTGGCCCAGTTGGAGCCGCTGGAGAAGGCGCAGCTCAACCCCGAACTCTACGCGGATGAAAAGATGGAGGGTGAACGCAGGAGGGTGACCGCCGCGGATTTTGTCGCCCCTGCGTCCGGCGCCACGCTCAACATCATCTCGCGTAATGACGCCCTCAAGGAAGCAGTGGAACGGGTTTCCAAGCAACTCGAGGAGCAGCAGGCCATGCACCGGCGGCTCGTGGAGGCCATTGCAAGGGAGGAACTTGGTCTTCCGAATGAATTTTACCCCGAACCCAAGAAGGCGGGCGAGGGCCCCCGTTTGAAAGACATGCGGATTCGAGACGTCAAGGTCGCCTCGGACATCCAGCGCCTTGAGCGGGCGCTCACCACCAGCGCGGCGGACCTCGCTGCCGGCGAGGAGGCGGTTGCAAAGGCGCGCCTGGTGGATCGGAACGCCTACCTCGACAGCCTCAACGCCAAGCGCGAGGCCTTCGTTGAGGAGGCGCGGGAACGCGACAAAATCCGGAGGGACCGGCTGACCCAGTTGAACGCCCAGATCGCCAGCGCCGAGGCCGAACAAGCCCAGAAGATGCAGAAGCTGGAAGTGCACACCCAGGCGCTCGAGGAGGAGCACACCAGGACCCGGCAGCGGCACGACGACACCTTCCTACCCCCCATTGCGCGTCTCGAGCAGAAGATCAACGGGATCTTCGATCCGATGGAGGAGACCATCGGCCTGTACAAGGTGATCTTCCTGCCGCCGCCCGATCTGTCGGAAGACGCGAAGCTCCAGTACCGCTGGGCGGCCGGGTTGTTCCAGTTTCTGGTGGTATTTGGGACGCTCTTCTTGTTGGACCTGATCCCGATCGTGGTGAAGTTGCTCTCGCGAGCGGGCCCCTATGACGTGCTGGTGGAGCACTCTGAGTTCATCGCGAACCTCAACTGGGTGACCTTTCGTGAGCACTTTGAGAAGCACGGGAGCAACTGGCCCGGCCCGGGTGCCGCGGACCCGGGTGCCGCGACAGGGTTGCTGCGGCCCTACTACTCTCCGCCTCCTCCTCCGCCCCCCGAGGGGAAGCTGCAGCCCGGGGCCGCCCCGGTTTCTGGAGCCGATTCAGAGCGGCGCGTTTTGTCTGTGGACAAGCAAGGCGGACACTCCGGGGAGGCGCTCTCCGCTGCCGCCGATTCGGCCGCTTGACGGCTCAGCGCATGTCCCGCAGGGCTGGGAAATCGCGGCGCCATTGCCGCACGATTTCGGCGTCGATGCGGGCGGTGACCACCTGCTCCGACTCTCCCGCGTCGGCGATGATGTGGCCGTGGGGACTGACAACCACGCTGCGTCCGTTGTGGATGAAGTTCGGGTCATTGCCCGTGCGGTTGACCCCGATGACGAAGGCGAGGTTTTCGATGGCCCTGGCCTGTAACAAGGTGAGCCAATGGTGGTAACGTTTGACCGGCCAGCTCGCGATGACCACCATCAGGTCGGCGCCTTTTTTCACCGCGGAGCGGAAGTGTTCGGGGAAGCGCAGGTCGTAGCAGACAAAGGGCGCGACCGTAAACGGCCCCAGAGGAAAGGTGAGCACCTCGTCACCCGCAGCGTGGCACTCCCCCTCGGATCCGAGCATGAAGGGCTGGATTTTGGTGTACCGGGCCATCTCCCTCCCTTCCGCATCAAAGGCGACGCTCTGGTTGAAGCCCTTGCCCCCGGGGGCGGGGGACACCACGCCTCCGATCACGGTGCTCCGGTGGTTGACCGCCAGATCCCGCAGGAAGGTTTCATCTTCACGTGCGCTGGTCTGGCAGGTCACTGAGAGGTTTGTGCTGAACCCGGTGGCAAACATTTCGGGCAGGACGATGAGGGAGCCCGCGGCCGGATTTGCGACCTTCAGCAGGGCGCTTGCGCGCTCGTGCGAGGCAGCGCGGTTCTCCCAGACGGAATCAAGCTGGCAAAGATGGACATCCATGAAGGGAGGGTGGTCGCTCGCCCGGCGTTCCGCAATCCGGTCAGCGGTTTGCCGCGGACTTGGTTTCCGCGGAGGGCCTGACGAGCTCCAGTCGCGTTGCGCCCGAGTGAAACGTGGCGCCGGCGGAGGTGTCGGTTTGCGCAAATATTTCCAGCGGCGCGTTGAAGGGGCCCGCATCGGGCGAGAGCCGGATCGAGAGCACCGCCTCCCGTTGGTGAGAGGGAACGAGGACGGGGTCCGCGTGGATTCCGCGGACATGGGCGGGCGTTCGAAGTTCGACCCGGACGGGAGTGGCCCCGAGCGAGTCGTGCCTGTGAACTGTCACCGGAATGGAGAGGACATTGCCGCTCGCGAGAACCGAGCCTTGGGGCGTTGAGAGACTCAAAAGAGTGCTCGTGACGACCGAGATAATCTGCTCGTCGGGAGCGGAGGAGGTGTAGGTCAGGATGTGCTCGCTGCCGTCGAAGTCCTTGAAATTGCCGTACACCATGACTTGGGCCCGGCTGGTCCAGCCGAGTTGCACCTCGACGGGGTATTGGATTGTGAAATCAAAGGAAGAGGCGCCGGGCGGAATCACACAGGGCTTGCCCTGTACGCGCTGCAGGCAGCGTATTTGTTTGTCGGAAAGTGCGGCGGTGAGTGGGCCGGAGAAACCGCCCCGTTCGAGCCGGTAGGTGCGGGCGAGGAAGGTGCCCGCGGGTTGGTCGTTGTTGACGAGGTAGTCCCCAAAGAACTGAAAGGGAACCCTCGGAACCACCGCGAGCTGCACGGGATGTTCCGTCACCCCGTGCATGGCCAGACGCGCCTCGGTGACGGTCGCGGTCCGTGTCACGGCCCCCGCGCCCTCGCCCATCGTCCCCTTGATTCGGATCGGGTGCACGGAGACCGGCGTTTTTGGTGGGATGGTGAAACGGAGTTCCACCGACTTCGCCTTTGCAGGAATGGTTTTCGGTTCGAAAGTTGCGCCCTCCGGAAGGCCTTCCACTTCGAGTGCGATCGGATCGGTGGCGCCCACGCTGGAGGTCAGCTCGAGCTTCAGCCCCGGGGGTTTCGGGCCTGGCTTGGACGCGTTTTCGTCGGGGGGGGCCACGTCGCTGCGGACGGCGTTGTAGAAGTCCGCGGCAAGTCGGAGTTGAAAATCGGTGGGGCCGGCGGTTGTGGCCTTGAGTCTGTAGCCGAAAGCCGGGCCGCACCGGCGCGTAAACCGGTCCTGGATCCGCACGGTATACTCTCCCGCTTTTGCCACGGCGAAGGAGAGAGCCGAGTCGGGCTGCCCCTCCGCTGCGTCGTCGTTTTTGGCCACTTCGCGCCCGTCGGGGCCGAGGAGGGTCACGACGGAGTCGAGCCGGCTGCCCAGCGCCGCTGCCAGCACCTCCAACTGCAGGCAGGTGCCCGCTTCCAGGGCAACCTTCCAGTCATGGGATTCCCCCGGAGTCGCGATGCACCCGTTAAAGACGCAGGGAAGTGGTTGTGCCTGCGCCGCAGCAGGTTGGGGCTTCGCGCCGAAGGGACGTACAACCTCCGGAAGGTCCGAAACATGGACGGTGAGCGGCTCGGACAACCGGCCCGATTTGCCGCCTTTCTCGACCGCGGGAGCGGGGAGCACATGGATGCCCGGGGCTGCGGGTAAGCGGACCCGCCTCAGTTCCGGTGCGCCGGAACCGCGCGGGTGCACGGAAAACTCGGTCGGCTCGTTCGCCCGCCCGCCGAGGGGAAAAACGCTTTCGACCGGGCGGCCCTCGAAAATCGAAAGGCGGTACACGTATTGTTGTCCCCCGCCGAAGCCGGCGTCCCGGATCTGGACGGTGTGCACTCCGGATTGGGCCGCGGTGAACCAGACAACCGGATCGCCCTCCGGCGAGATCGCGTGCTGCACATCGCGCGCCTTTTCCCCGCGTGGGGAGAGCACTTCAAGGATGCCGAGAAGGGGGGAACCGAGCGAGCGGGCCGCAAGTTTGCAGGTGACAGTCGCGCCCTGCTGCACGGTGAAAGACCATCGGTCCGAGTCCTCCCTGGGGAAGATGCGTCCGTTGATGGTGACAGGGTGCTGGACACGGGTCGGATTTTCCGGCCCTTCGATCTCGCTTTCGAGAAGCTCCGGCAGGTCGCCCACGACAAACTTCAAACTTGATGTGACGCCCTGCGAAGTGCTGCAGCGCCAGAGGTGCGCGCCGAGCGGCGCGTCCGCCGGCACTTGGATTCGGGCCGCGTGATCTTTCGGATAATCTTCGCGATTCTGGGAGGCGGGTTTGAGGATGAGGGGGCCGTTGAAGAACAGGGTCTCCATTTGGGTCAGCCGCGGTTGGGCCGAAAGCGGTCCGTGGAGGAAGTGGAACCCCGCGGTTCCGTGGAAATAAAACCCGCCGACGCGGGCCTCCACGGAGCTGCCGCGCTGTGCGCCGGCAGGGAAGATGTAGGAGACCCCCGGCGGCTCGGCCCGGGCGGGCCCCGGAATTTGGATGCACGCGGCAGCGGCCAGCAGGGCGGCGGCGGAGGGGAGGAGGCGGCGGACCATGATGCCGTGGGGCTGTGGATTAGAGGAGGTCGCGGATGATTCTGCCCGAGTTGGTCAGCATGACCGGGCGGCCTTCGGGGGTGAGCATTTCCGCGTGGGGCGGGATGCCCATCAGATGGTACACCGTGGCGCAAAGGTCCTCCGGCCCGTAGGGCGACTCGGCCGGATCGGACGCGTGCGCGTCGCTTTTGCCGAGCACCCGGCCGCCCTGGATTCCGCCGCCGCCAAGCGCCACCGTGAAGCAGCGGCTCCAGTGGTCGCGTCCCGCGTCCTTGTTGATGACCGGGGTGCGCCCGAACTCGCCGGTGATGACCACGACCGTGCTTTGCAGCAGGCCGCGATCGTCCAGATCGCGGAAGAGGGCCGACATGGCGAGGTTGAGCTTCGGCAGCAGGTCGTCCTTGAGGGTGATGAATCCCTTGGAGTGAGTGTCCCAGTTTTGGTGGTTGATGGTGACGCAGCGCACGCCGGATTCGACGAGACGCCTAGCGAGCAGGCAGCTCTGGCCGAGAGTGTTGCGGCCGTACGCATCGCGGAGCTTGGGAGTCTCCCGCCCGATGTCGAAAGCCTTCTTCGCTTCGGGGGAAGTCATCAGAGAGGTGGCCCTTTCGGCGAAGACGCTGAGCTCGGCGGCGTTGGCGTTGGACCTCTGCTCAACGCTGCGCTGAAAACGGTCCACCCGGGCGAGGAGCGAGCGCCGGTCGGCGATGCGGTCGGCGTCGATTGAGAGAGGTGGCTGGAGGTCGGGCACTTCGAAGTTCGGCGAGTTGGGATCCGTTTCGATGACAAAGGGGACCGCACTCGGTCCGAGGTAGGCGGAGCTGCCGCTTGCGTGCATCCCGGGCAGGGCGACATACGGGGGGACATTGCCGTTGGCGCCGAGGCGGCGGGCGATGACCGAACCGAGGCACGGATGCTGGTTGTTGGGGGAGAGGCCCGAATTGAAGCCGGCGTTGGGGCGGTAACCGGTGAGCATGTGGTGGTCTGCGGAACCGTGGCCGGCGTCGCCGTGAGTGAAGGAGCGGATCAGCGAAAACTTGTCGGTGATGGCAGCCACCTCGGGGAGATGTTCGCACACGTGGATTCCCGGTACCTTGGAGCGGATGGGGTTGAAGGGCCCGCGGATGGTGCTCGGCGAATCCGGCTTCATATCGAAGGAATCGATCGTGCTCAGGCCGCCTTGGAGAAAGAGGTAGATGAAAGAGGTGCCGGGGACAGAGCCGGCGCCCGCTGCCGCCCCGGAAGCCTCCCGGCGAAGGAGTTGCGCCAGGGAGAGGTTCATCCCCAGGAGGCCGGCAGTGCCGATCCGGAGAAAGTCGCGGCGGACGATTCCGTCGCAGAAAGGGGTGGGGGAGGTTTGCATGGCGGGACGGGGTGTCAGTGGTTGAAGACGAATTCCAGGGTGTTGAGGAGGGACCAGATGAGGTCCTCGGCGGCTTCGCGCTCACGTCCGCGGCGGGCCCCGAGGTAAGCGAGGGCTTCGGCCCGTTCGGATGGGTTCGGGTGGCGCGAGAAGCAGGCCAGATAGGCGGAGTCGACAAAGGAGGGCGCGCCTCCGGAAGTGGTGAGCCAGCGGGGAAGGTTGCCGTCCGCGTGGGAGAGTTTGGCCTGCAACGTGTTGGAGTTCATGAAGTGCAGGGACTGGGAGATGCCCGAAGAGGCGGATCGCTCGCACACGCAAGCGGTGGCGCGCGTGGGGCGTCCGAAGAGTTTGAGGAAGTAACTCTGCTGTTCACTGTCCCAGAGTTGGATGGCCCTCTGGCCCAGCGCGACGCCGCCGAACTTTTCGGGCACGCCGGTGACGTCGCAAATGGCGTCGAGTAAAACCTCAGCGGGCAGGCGGCGGAAGAGCGCGCGGGAGAAGTTGAGTTCGTCTCCGCTGTTGGTGTGGTTTGGGGTGGCGGAACGCTGGTAGGCCTCGGACGCAACAATCTCGCGGATGAGGCTTTTCTGGTCGAATTTTGCGTCTGTGAGGATCTTTGCCAACAGGGTCAGCAGTTCCGGATTGGAAGGCGGGTTGGAGGCGCGCACGTCGTCCACCGGTTCCACGAGGCCGCGTCCGAGAAAGTGCGCCCAGATTCGGTTGGCCATGTTTCGCGCAAACCACGGATTCTCAGGGGAGGCGAGCCATTCGGAGAGGGCGGCACGGCGGTCTCCAGCGGGATCGGCTTCCGGCATCGGCGCTCCAAGAGGATGGGCGTAAAGAACTTCCTTGGTACGAGGATGGGTGATCTTCGGTGCGCCGTCGATGATAAGTGACTCTTCGGCACCCGTCTTCTTGAAGCGGACCTGCTCGAAGTAGGCCCGCATTCCGTGGTAATCCGACTGGGTCCAGCGGTCGTAAGGGTGCTGGTGGCATTCCGCGCAGGTGATGCGGATCCCCAGCAGCGCCTGGGAGGCGGTGGCTGCCATTTCTCCGCTTTTTTTGGTCACCTTGAAAAAGAAGCCGGCAGAGTTTTCAGCGAGGGGGCCTTCCGCCTCGAGCAGTTCGCGAGCGAAGACGTCGAGCGGGGTGTTCGCCTCCATGGCCCTGTGGATCCACCGGAAGTAGGCGAAGGCATTGGCATGGCCGAGAGTGCGTCGGTCGACGCGGAGCACGTCGGACCATTTCAAGGCCCAGAGGTCCGCGTACTCGGCACGGGACAGCAGCCTGTCGACGATTTTCCTCCGCTTGTCGGGGGAGGCGTCCGCAAGGAATTCGCGGGCCTCTCCGACGGTCGGAATGCGGCCTAGAAGATCAATCGAAACGCGTCTGAGAAATCCGGCGTCGTCCACCCGTCCGGAGGGGAGCAGGTTCATGAGGCGCAGATTTTTGTGAACAAGCCGGTCAATCTCCGTGGAGCCCGGAGCGTCTTCGAAGTCGTTTTTCGAACCGGGTTGAGGCACGGTCACCTGGTGGATGGCGATGCGTCCCTCGAAGCGCGCCATGACTGCCGCCTGTCCGACGAGGGAACCGGTGGTGACCGTCCCGTGCTCGTCCACCTCTGCGAGGGCGGCATTGTTGGAATGGAAGATCGCCAACCAGGTGACGTCCTGCTCCCGGCCGTCCGAGGAGCGGGCATAGACCCGGAGGGGTTGGTGCTTGGCGAACCCGAGAAGCGCGCCGGGGGGGGCAATGCGGAGATCCGTCCACTGCGGTCTGTTCTTGTCCTCATAGAGGGTGCCTTCGGCGACCCAGTTTCTGAGAATCTCGTATTCCCTCGAGTCGGCGCTCAAGCGAGGGCCACCGGCATGTGGAGTTTGGGAGGTGCTTTTGGTGAGGAGGAGGCTGTTTTCCGGCGCGGCCTGCATCACGCGGCGGCCACGGTCCTGGAGGACCAACGCCTCAAAATCGGCGTGCGGGTCGTTGCCAAACACGGAAAGCTTGAAGCCGTTCTGGCCTTCGGCCTTTCCGTGACACGCGGAACCGTTACAGCCGAACCGGCTCAGGATCGGAGCGACGTCGTGGATGAAGTCGGGGGTTGGCTGGCCAGCGGCAGCAAGGGAGCGCGATGGAAGCGCAGGGCAGGCGGCGGCGGAGAGGGACAGAAAAAGGCGCAGAGCTGCCGCGACGAATTTCATCTTTGAGAAAAGTGGGGGGGGAGGGGTCGGCGTCAAAACGGGAGGGGGCCCGATGGCCCGGCATGAATCGGGGCCGCCTGATGGAGCGTTGCCGCCTGATGGAGGCCGATCCTGGCGCGAGAGGCGATGCGATTGGGTGCGGGCGGGCTCATTTCACTAATGATCACCTCCGGCGTGCGCTAATCTTTGCTATCGCAGCAACCAATTCAGGCCCGACGTGATCCTCAAAAAAATCAGATTGAATGCTGCCGGTAGACTGAAGGAGTTCTCAGACGGCGACGAGTCCTTTGTTCCGGCTGATCACGGTGGGGACCTGTTTATCAATTTTGGCTTTTATGTGCACAAGGGGCCGTTCGATTCCCTCTGGGGGACTTATTCCTTCGAGTGCCTGGCAGCGATGGGGCGGAGCATCACCTTTTCCTCCGGGGGGCGCCGGTCTTGGGAGGGGGCGTGAAAGCCGTCATACCGGTGCCGAACCGGCTTTTGCGGCCGGTTGCTTCCCAAGTCTGCGCACGCGAATCGGTCGGTCGGGAATGCGCTGGGTGGGGAGTGGGCGTCGGAGACCCGGACCTCGCAACCGTTGTCTGCCCACTTCCACGGCAAACCGGTAAGGATGCCCGCATGGCCTTAAACCAGGTTTCAGCTTCGAAAAGCAGGGGCGCGGGTGGTGCAGCCTTCTCAACGGACGCAATCGAGCGCTTCAAGACGATGCACACGCGCTGGCAGAGGGGGTATTTATGACGTCGGTGAGACGGTGGGAGATTGCTTAAGATCCCGTCCTCCGGCGAAGGAAAAACAGAAGGTTCCGTTTGTTGGCAGAGGGGCTGTTTTGTGGACGGCGGGGAAAGTATCTAATTGCTGAACAGGGGGCTGCAGCTAAACAAAACAAATGCGCGGGAGCCGGGTGGTTGCCCGCAAACAAGCGGAACGTTGACTCGCGCTGAGGCGGCCTTGATTGTTCTTGGGTGACTCACCCCACCTTGGATCGCCGGGCTTTTCTGCAATCGGTCAGCGGGGCTTTTGCGGCGACTGCGTTTTTAGGGAGACCCAGTTACGGGGTTTCCGACGGTCTGCCGGCAGAGACTCCCCGGGATGGATTGACGGCCCTCCGGTTTTTGGAGCCGACCGAGGTGCTTGTTTGCGGCAGCACGTTGTTTGCCTGCCAGCTCGCCATGGACCTGGCGCTGAGCGGGAGGCGGACGCTTCTTGTGATGGACCGGGTCAACCCGTTCTACGAGGGAGTGACCTGTCTCCGTTCGTGGGTACCTGTTGGCGATGCGGGAGTCTTCCCCGCGGTGGTGAGGGGCGTGCTTGCCGAGGCAACCTCGGAGGCGAAGGACGGACGTCTCTATTTTAACGCATCCAAGGCGGCTCTCGAAATCGAGGACCAACTGCTGTCAGCCGGGGTGCGTTTCCTCTACAACGCGACGGTTGCCGGCGCGCTGGGTTCCGGCAGGCGTCTGTGCGGAGCGGTTTTTGGCGGGAAAACCGGATTGTTCGCCGTGGAAAGCGACTGGGTGGTGGACGCCACTCCGGAGGCGACCCTCGCCCGGGCCTGCGGAACAAAGTGCAGCAGGGTGGCGGGGCCCCGCCGCTACGGCTACGTCGCCGACCTGGCCGCGCCGGTGCCCGCGCGGAGTGCTTCCTACACCGCTTCAAACGGCGCGCGTGTGACCGCCGATATTCACCACTATTTTGCGGAGTTTTCCGTCGAGTTGGACGCGCCCGCGGAAGGACCCTTCGCAGCATCGCTCGATTTCGCGCGGGTCTATGCCGCCGCGCTCGAAATGTCCTGGGCGGGCGCTGAAAAACGGTTCCGCGGGGCGGACGGATTCCTCAGCAGCGGAACCGATCGGATCGAGTGCGTCGACGGCCGGGTCGAGGGCTTTGACAATCTGTTGGTTTTCGGGCCGATGGCGGTTTCCGGGGGCGGGGAAGGGTCTCTCGCGCTGAGGAATTGGAGGTGCTTGTTCGAGGCTTTTCCGAATCCGGTCGGGCGTTTTTCCAAAAACGCGCCGGCAGGGACCAAGGATGATCTTCCGTTTGAACTCTGGAACCGCGGAATTCCCCTGCGCTCCGAGGCGGATCCGGCGGTCCGGCACCAATTCGTAGACCATGGATTTGCCGAACCCGGTGCGTTGGAGCGGCGGGTCCTGTTTCATCCTCCGCAAACTGCTTTGAGCGCTGAACTTCTTGTTGTCGGCGGCGGGACAAGCGGCAATGCAGCGGCCTACGCCGCGGCATCACTTGGGGTGGCAACGGTCTGCCTGGAGCGGGGATATGAGCTTGGGGGGACAAACACCATCGGTGGTGTCACCAACCTTTGGTACGGAAAGCGGACAAAGGCTTTCGACGAGTACTACGCCGCGATGGAGGCGAAAAACGACGGCCTCAACGCGCCGGGTTTTTTCCGGGGTGTGCGGAAGGCGGGTGCCCGGGTTTTTTTTGGCTGTCCGATCACGGGTGTGGCCCGCAGCGGCGGTTCAATCAGAGGCGTTTACGTGTTGACGCCGTTTGGTTTGGTTTGCGTGGAGGCGCGGCACGTGATCGACGCGACGGGAGACGGTGCCGTTGCGGCTTGGGGCGGGAGTGCCTACACTTTTGGAGGAGAACACGACGAAATGACGCTTTGGGCGTCCTTTGCCGGCTACAAGCCCGGAAAGCCGGAGGCGTTGCGGCCGTTTCTGTCGCCGTGCGACGAGCGCAGCGCGTTCGATACGACGCGGTTTATTCTTTCAATGCGGCGCAACAGCAAGGTGCCGCTTGAGCAGAGGCATGTGCCGCCGCCCTTCTATCTGGCGCCGCGGGAATCGCGCCACATTCGCGGGGGCAAGACGGTGACGTTTCTCGACCTGCTGGCCGGGCGCCGCTTCGCGGACGGCGTTTTCCGTGTGGAATCCAATCCGGACATCAAGGGTTTGGCGACCAGTGACGCTGCCAAGGCCGGGTTCATTCCGACCAACTGGAAGGCGCTTTATCAGGTGACGGTTCCGTACTCGGCGATGGTGCCGGGGGCGCTCGAAAACGTGCTGGTCGCCGGGAAGGCCTATTCCGCGACACACGACGCGCTTTCGGCGGCCCGGATGCAGCGTGATTTGTGCGTGATGGGAATGGTGGCCGCCCACGCGGTGCAACTCGCGCACACCTCGGGCCGCGGTTTGCGCGAAATTCCCGTCGTCGAACTCCAGCAAACGCTGATTGCCAAGGGAATGCTGAAGGCGTCCGACGTGGCTGCGGATGATTTCGGGTTTAACCTGACGCCTGAGGAGATGGCGAAAAAAGTTGTCTCAACCGCTGATCCGGACGAGGCACTCCCAGCCTCTGCGATGCTCTGTCTGATTCCGCGGGAGAGGGCGCTTGCCGCGCTTGAATCCCACGTTGCCGCAGCCCACCCCAACGTCGAACGGGTTGTGTGTTTCCTCGGTCACTTGCGTGGAAGGCAAAGGTATCTGGAGGAGGTTGGGGTAGCTCTGGAGAAGTCGGTTTTGAGCGCCGAACTTTTCGGAGGGAAGGGAACCAAACATCTGATGCCCGACCAGGGGTACGCGCCCGTGTCGGCCCTCATGCTTGGGAGCCTCGCCATCGCCGGCGAAAAGCGCGCGTTACCGCTGTTGGCAAGGCTTGCCGAGAGGATCACGCTGGATGCTGGGGAGCTGCCGACCGAGTTGCGTTCCGCCTGGGGATATTTTTACAGTCTGGCCTGTGGGTTTGAGCGTCTGGCGTGCGAAGAGGGGCGCCATTCCCTGCGGCGGGTGCTTGGGGCCTTTTTCGACCGCGGCTATGTGGTGCGCCGGTCCGGCGATCCGCGGGATTGCCGCGATGTGCCGGCGGAACGGATGGCCTACCTGCAGATGGCTCTTTCGAGGGCGTTGCTGCGTTGTGGCGATCCGGAGGGGGCCGTTCGTTTGTGCGAGTTTCTTGAGGAGGCGCGGGTGTGTCTGGCGCGTGCGGCGCGGGCTGAGTTGGCGGCGGCGACGGGGTTGGATTTTGGTTTTGATGCAGGGGCCTGGCGCTCTTGGATTGCTGGCAACGGCGGAATGCTGAGGCCGAACCCTCTCACCCGGTCCTTCGCATGAGCGATTCGCAGGCGGGGCGGCCCGTGCTGATCTGGGACTGGCCCGCGAGGGTTGTGCACTGGGGGTTTTCCGTTTCGCTGACTGTAGCGTTGCTGGTTGGGTTCTTGACGGATCCGGAGGGGCCACTGTTTCGGTGGCACATTTTGGCTGCGTATCTGGCGGTTTGGTTTTTGGGACTGAGAGTCGTCTTGGGGTTTGCCGGTTCTCGTTACTTGCGTTTGTCCGCGTTGTTTTGCGGGCCGCCGGGTCTTTTCCGCTATCTCGGATCGGTGATGCGTTGGGAGCGGGAGACGTTGCCGGGCCTCAATCCGGGGTCGGCGGCGTTTGCGCTGGGGATCTACGGGTGCCTGGTGGCGCTGGTTTACAGCGGATTCGTCGCGGAGCTCGTGGAGACCTGGCACGGCAGGCTCGCTTACGGCGCGAGCGGGTTGATTGTGGTTCACCTGGCGGGCCTCTTTCTGCACGCGCTCAGGCACCGCGCGCCCACCCCATTGGCGATGTTTCACGGGCGTGTTTCCGGCCGTTTGCAGGACGGATTGCAGCACGCAAGCCCAGGGGTTGGTTTTCTTCTGATGCTCCTGAGTGGGGCCGTGCTCTGGGCTTTGGTGGCGTTTTACGACGAGGCGAACGCGGTGGTCGCGATCCCGGGATTGCCGGAGATTCCGGTGCCGACGGTGCAGAAAGGGTGAGTTCCGCAAAGGCCCTGGCTTTGTCGTGCGGCTCTGGAACGGGGCCTTGAAGGCATTCCCAAGCCGTTCTGTTTTAACCGCGACTGGGTTTTCGTTTAGGGGCCCGCCCGCGGTTGCCCTTGTGTGGTTCCCTTTTTGGCGGCGTTTTTTTGCGCCGGGGCTGCAGGGGTTTGGATTCTGGTCCATCCGCCACGGGCACGAAATCGACCTGGCGTTTGTGGACGTCCACACGGGAGACGCGCACGCGGAGGGTGGTTCCAACTTCGTAACGTTTCCGGGTGCTTTTGCCGCGGAACGCAAGCTTGGCGGAGTCGAAGACGTAGAAGTCCTCGGGGAGTTGGCTGACGTGGATGAGCCCTGAGAAGAGGACGTCTGGCAACTCCACCACGAGGCCGTAGCTACGGACATCCATCACGGTTGCGGTGAAGGTTTCGGGGGGGCGCGCGCGAAGTTGGCGTTCGAAGTACTCCAACTTTTTGCGCTGAACCGAATCCTTCTCCGCATCTGCGGAAACCCGTTCGGTCGCTGAAATGTGGGTTGCTGCGGCGGACAAATCCCCCGCGGGCCCGGCGGATTCGCCGGCCAGAGCCCGGTGCACCAGCAGGTCCGCGTAGCGGCGGATGGGACTGGTGAAGTGGGTGTAGTTGACCTTGGAGAGGCCGTAGTGGCCCAGCGGTTTGATGTCGTAGGTGGCCCGTTTGAGGCTTTTGAGGAACTCCACCTTGAGGTGGGCCTCGTCCGGTTTTCCTTTGAGGGTGGAGAGGAGTTTCTGGACTTCAGGGCGCTTGGTCAGGTCGCCCGTGCGGTAACCGTACTGCAAGACCTTTTCGCGGAACTCGCCGATGCGGTCGGGGTCCGGCGCCTCGTGGATTCGATAGACGCACGGTTTGTTCCCTCGTTTGAGTGCGGTGGCGACGGCCTCGTTGGCGGCGAGCATGCATTCCTCGACGAGTTGGTGGGAGAGGTCGTTTTCGATTTTCTCGAGGCGCAGCGGCCTGCCCTCGGTGTCGAGCCAGACCTTGACCTCGGGAAAGTCCAGGTCAAGGGAGCCCGATTCGAACCGCCTTTGGCGGAGCAGGCGCGCCAGTTCCCAGGCGCTGCGCACCCGCTCCTGCACCGCCGGATCGGTGTAACACCGGGAGCGCTCAGGTACTTGCGGGAGGTCTTTCCGGCTCTGGGCGCGCCCCTCCAGAATGGCGAAGGCCTGCTTGTAGGTGAGGCGCGCGACGCTCCGGATGACGGTGCGCGCAAAGCGCACTGCACGGACCTTGCCCTGCTCGGTGAAGTCGATGAAGGCCGAGAAGGCGAGGCGTTCCACTCCCGGCTTAAGCGAGCAAACCCCGTTGGACAGGCGTTCGGGCAGCATGGGGATCACCCTTCCGGCGAGGTAGGTGGAGTTGCCCCGGTGGCGGGATTCCTTGTCGAGGGCGGTGCCGCGTTTGACGTAGTGGGAGACGTCGGCGATGTGGACGCTGAGGTGCCATCCGTTGCGCTGACGCTCCACGTAAATGGCGTCGTCGAAATCCTTGGCGTCGTCGGGGTCGATGGTGATGGCGGGTTGGTGGCGCAAATCCTCGCGTCCGCGCCAGTCGGATTTGGGAACCACCTCCGGGATTGCGGCGGCCTCGGCCTGAACTGCCTCGGGGAATTCCACGGGCAGGTTGTATTTGCGCACGATGGAAAGCAGGTCGACTCCGGGTTCGTGGGAGCGCCCGAGGAGTTCGACGGCCTCGCCCACAGGACTGACATGGCGGGACTCCCAGGGGTCGAGGCGGACGACGACCTTGTCGCCCTCCTGCACAGGTCTTGGGAGCACAATGTCCCCTTTGCGCAGGGAGATATCCTGCGGGATGCGCGGATCATCCGGAATGACGTAGAGCAGGCCTTTTGTGGCGGCAACGGTGCCCACAACCGTGGGGTTGGCGACGCTCAGAATACGGATGACGCGTCCCTCGCGACCGCGCGCCGCTCCTCCGCGCGGTTGTTCGCGGCCCTCGTGCATGAGGCGCGCCACCACGCGGTCCCCGTGCATGGCGGTGCCAAGGTTTGGGGCGGCCACAAACAGGTCGCCTGCGCCGCCTTCGGTGTTGATGATCTTGGCATTGCCCCCGGGGAAGGCGAGGACGGTTCCGGTGACCAGGTCGGCGGTGGAGGGCAGGACGTAGAAGCTCTTGCGGATGCGGGCGATGGTGCCCGCCTGTTCCAGGGAATCCAGCAGGTCGCGGAGTTTACGGCGCTGTGAGGGAGGGAGGTCGAAGTGTCGGGAAATGCCGACCTTGTCCAGCGGTTGATACCCGGGCTTGGCCATGAGTCGGAGCAGTTCCTTTTCAATTTGCATCAAGGAAAGCTAACGGCCCTTCTCAGGGAGGACCATGCTCAAACGCTGGGCGTGCCGGTTGTGTCTTGTGCCGGGGATGTTGTCGGTTCAACCTCAAAACTATGCGTGCGACACCCCCCTTCGTGCTTGGATTGGCTGGTTGCGTTTTTTTGTGGATGACCGGCTTGGTCAACGTGCGGGCAGCGGAGAGACAGGCCCCGAACATCCTTTTTCTTTTTGCGGACGACCAGCGGGCCGACACCATCGCCGCTCTCGGGAATCCGGTGATTTCCACGCCGAATCTCGACCGTTTGGTGAGGAGAGGCTTGTCTTTCAACCGCGCTTACATGGCCGGGAGCAACAATCCGGCGACTTGCGTGCCCTCCCGGGCCATGCTGCTCTCCGGCCAACCGCTCAAGCGCGTGGACGAAACACTGATGCGGGACACGAGCTGGCCCGAAGCATTCCAGAGCGCGGGTTACACCACCTTTGTCAGCGGCAAGTGGCACAACGGTGGGCCCTCGCTGATCAAGTGCTTCCAGCAGGCGCGCGCGATTTTCTCGGGTGGAATGACCAACCCGATGCGCGCACCGCTGCGCCACCTCGAGGACGGCGTGCTTAGAAAGCCTTTCACACCTGACAAACACGCCTGCGAGGTTTTTGCGGATGAAGCGGTCGATTTTCTTGCGAAACACAAGGGGGCGCCCTTCCTGTGCTACATCCCGTTCGATGCCCCACATGACCCGCATATCGTTCCGGATTCTTTTCCGGTCCGCTACAACCCCCAGTCCATTCCGCTGCCCCCGAACTTCGCGGAGGTCCATCCTTTCGACAACGGGGAGCTTCAGATCCGCGATGAAAAACTGCTGCCCACGCCGCGCCAACCCGACGCCGTTCGCGAAATGCTCGCGGATTATTACCGGTATGTTTCGCATCTGGACTCCCAAGTCGGGCGGATCCTCGACGCGCTGGACGCGTCGCCCTTTGCAGACAACACCATTGTGGTTTTTGCCGCAGACTCTGGGGTCGCACGCGGTTCGCACGGTTTGATTGGCAAGCAGAACCTCTACGAGCACTCGCTGCGGGTGCCTCTAATTGTGAGCGGCCCGGGGATTCCCAGGGGCGCTCGGACAGACGCGATGTGTTACCTTTATGACGTGTTTCCCACTCTGGGGGGGATCTGCGGGGTGGCGGCACCGCCTGCGAGCGAAGGGCTCGACATGTCGGGCGTCCTCAAGGACCCGACGCAGGCCGGTAGGGATTTGCTCCTGTTCTCCTACAAGGAGTTTCAGTTGGCGGTTCGCGACCAGAAGTTCAAGCTGATCTATTATCCCAGAGTGGACGTCACCCAGTTGTTCGATCTGGAGGCGGATCCCGATGAAACCAAGGATATTTCCAGCGAACCAGAGGCGTTCGAGCCGCTTTTCCGGCTGGCGGGACTGGTCCGCGGCCGCAAGTAACGTCGGAGGCAAAGGGGCGCGCGCCCGGAGGCTTCAGGAAGGAGGGAGGCTGGGCGCTGGGGGCTGCCGGAACTGCCGGCCGCTCGGGGCTTGTCGCGGCGGGTTGCTTACCGGAAGGTCAACCATGGATCCGTTCTTTGTAACACTCGGACAGGGCGTATTGAGCCGCTGGAAGGACCGTAATTTTGACCCGGCGGCGTTTCCCGGGATTGCCCGGGCTCTCCTCGAGGAACGGCCGCCGTTCGAGCATGTGGATGTTTCCAATTTGATCCGGGAGTTCCTACTCGATGATGCGCAGCCCCCCCAGAGCCAGTCCGGTTTCGGGCAACCGGAGTTGGTTGTGTTCGAGGATCCCCGTTTTTACATCCAGCTCTTGTTTTGGATGGACGGTTCCACCGACATCCATCAGCACGAGTTTTCCGGGGCCTTTCATGTGCTAGAGGGCTCCAGCATTCATTCGCGGTTTGAGTTCCACGATGCGCGGTCGGTGTCCGCCCGGTTGCGGGTCGGAAACTTGAAGATGGTTGAAACCGAGCTGCTGGAGACCGGGCGGACCGTGGAAATTGAATCGGGGCGCGGGTTCATCCATGCGCTTTTCCACTTGGACACCCCCTCGATCACGGTGGTGGTCCGCACCCAGACCGATCCCGGGACAGGCCCGCAATTCACCTATTTGCCGCCCCACATCGCGGTGGATCCGTTCTTTCAGGACGCCCTGACCAACCGTCGCAAGCAGTTGTTGGACGTCCTCGAGGCGATCGGAGACCCGGGCTACGCTGGGATGGTCGCGGAGATGCTTGGGGAATTGGATTTTGAACGTGGCTTCTTCGTCCTCCAGAACTGTGTGCTGGCGCTGCGGGAGGCCGGGCAGTGGGACTCGGTTTGGGAGGTGTTTGCCGGCAGGCACGGGGCGGTGGCGGGGTTGGCGTTGTCCACCATCGAGGAGATCCTCAGGAGGGATGCGCTGGTGGCGTTGCGCGGTTCGGTGACGGAGGTAGAGCACCGTTTTTTTCTGGCGCTGCTGCTCAATGTGCCGGATGCAACACAGATTTGCCGGATGGTGGCGGAGCGGTTTCCCGGGCCGGCGGAGGCGACCCTGAGGCGCTGGGTGGGGGAGTTGGCCGAGTCGGGGGTGGAGGATTCCGGCCTTGTTGCACTTGCGCTCCGGGGGGTGGGTTTGGTGGCGGTTTGAGAGGGGTGAGGGGCGGATTTCTTAGGGGATTTGTGGGGCAAAATTTTCGCCAAAACGGGGTGGTTCGGGTGAAAGATACGAGAATTTTCTTCGAGAAGATCCCTTGTCTGTGCTAAGGTGTTCAACCTATGGCGATCCAGAAAAGGACAGCGTTTTCCCGTCGTTTGCCGGATTTGGTAACTGAGGAACTGGCAGCGGTACTTTCATCCCGAAGCAGCTTTGAATTCAAAGATCTTTTTGAAAAGGTCTATGAGCGTCTGAAGGCACGCAATGCCGCCAGTGGTGGCGAAGAAATGCTGCGCTTGAGAGCGTATGAGAAGCTCCAAAACCTTGTCTCCCGGGGCATGGTGAAAAAGGATGTGAAGAAGTACAAGGGCATCCCGAAGCAACTCGCGACGCTCCAGACCACCCCGCCTCCGCTCCCTTCCCCGCAACCGGTGGAAGTTTAACCCCTGCGAAGCACCCAAGGAAAAACCCGAACCCCGAAGTCCGGAAAACCAGCGCTCTGAGGTTCCTTGAGAAAGGGCCCGGACCGACCTCAAGCCCCGCTCTGGGTGCCGTCCTCCGCGACGCTACCCGAGCGGGGCTTGGTTTTTTGGGGGGGCGGTGGGAAAGTGCCACCATACGCCTCTGCGGAGTGAAGCTGGCCTGGAAGTGCGCTGGAAGTGCCGGGCTTTAAGTTGGGCGGCGCCTTCGCTGTGTTTCCGCTTTCCTGATTCTTGGCTGGCTGGCACAGTCGATCCATTGACGGGCTAGTCCGCGGTAAACAGAAAGCTCACCCCGATGAAAACCGATTATCTTCCCATCCTATTGCAGGTCCTGATCGCGATCGGATTCGCTGCGAGTTCGCTGATTGTGAGTTTGGTTCTCGGCAAGGCGACCAAGCGCAACAAGGTGAAGGACACCGCCTACGAATGCGGGATGATCGCTGACGAGGGCCAACCGCGATTCAGTGTGAAGTTCTATCTGGTGGCGATGCTCTTCATCCTGTTCGATCTGGAGATCGTCTTCATGTACCCGTGGGCGGTCATCTACAAGGACGCCATTGTCCAGAACGGGGCCTCGATCTTCTGGGGGATGCTCAGTTTTGTTTCGATCCTGACTCTGGGCTACGTGTACGCCGTGAAGAAAGGCGCACTGGACTGGAAGAGCTAGCGGGATTCGGTGAGCGAAGAATGCCCGGGATATTGTGCGAAGCCGGTGCTTCTCCTTCGCTGTTTGTCTGGGGCTTTGGAGTGCCATGTTTTGCCGGGGCTCTGGCCCGGAGTCGCCCGTAGCCGTATTTCAAGCGGTCTCGGTTTACGGCGGTAAGACACCTCGGGTGGAGGCGGTCGGGAAAATAGCCGAGTGTGAGGGGGAGTTGTTGGAGTTTCTTGCGGTCGAACCCTCGGGCCGGGCCTACGAGAGCCTCCTGACCTTGGAATGCAAACCCAGCGCCTTGCAGGCGGCCCTTTTGCTGCTTGGGTGCAAGCCGGATGGAAAGACGGGTACGCGCCTCGCCTTGGAGATCGCATGGGATGCAGACGGGCAAGAGCGTCGGGTGCCCGCCGAAGAGTTGCTGTTGGAACGACGCTCCCTGAAGAGTCCCGCCTCGCTCCGCTGGGTGTTTACCGGATCGCGTTTTGTGAAATTGCCGGGAGCAACCGAGGAGACTTTTCTTGCCGACGCTGAGGAGGCCTTCATCGGCCTCTACCCGCATGACGGTCTTCTCATTCAGTTGGGAGGCGATTTTGGCAACCCGTACCGCAGTCCGGAGGCGGGCTTCGGTGCGAACACTGCTCGCCTTCCTCCGAAAGGAACGGCGATTCGACTGGTCCTCCGAGCGCTGCGCTGAGGCTCCGGCCCCGGGTGCGGGGGACGGTTCGGGAATTTTGGGGGGCGCCAGTCGTGAGTCGCTGTCCGCGGGAGTTGGCATTCCAGACTCGGTGTGAAAGGATCTTGGACATGCTCCCGGAACTGGTTGCCCGTATTGTTTCCACCACGCACCCGCGCTGCCTTGGCAAGTTCGTGTGGAATTTTGGCGTCAAGACGCTCTGGGGGATGGAGCGGTTCAAGGCGCGTCTCAGGCGCGGCGAATATTTCCCCGCGTTCCTGTACATTTCCATTCTGAACTCCTGCAACCTGCGGTGCCAGGGCTGCTGGGTGGACGTTGAAGCGGAACGTTCCCAACTGGATGTGGAGGCGGTCAGTCGCATGATTGACGAGGCCAAGACCCAGGGAAACCGCTTCTTCGGTCTGCTGGGCGGGGAGCCGTTTTTGCATCCGGGGTTGCTGGAGATTTTGGAGCGGCACCCGGAGTGTTACTTTCAGATCTTCACCAACGGCCAGTGCATCACGCCCAAGATCGCGGCGCGCCTGAGTGAGATTGGAAACGCCACGCCGCTGGTTTCCGTCGAGGGCCGCGAAATCGTCAGCAACCAGAGGCGCGGGAACGTGGATGTTCTGGCGCGCACACTGCGCGGGCTTGACGCCTGCCTCGATGCCGGACTGCTCACCGGGGTGGCCACCTCTGTGTGCCAGACCAACATCACCGACCTGCTCACGGAACACTGGCTCCAGGAATTGATCGACCGCGGCGTGCACTACGTGTGGTACCACACCTACCGGCCTGTCGGGCCCAAGATGAACCCGCAACTTGGGCTCACCCCCGAGCAACTGGTCCAGGTGCGCCGCTTCGTGGTGGAGATGCGTGACCGGATGCCCATTGGGATTGTGGACGCCTACTACGGGCACGACGGCAAGGCACTCTGCCCGATGTCGACGGGTATCTCCCATCACATCAGTCCCTACGGGGACGTCGAGCCGTGTCCGATCATCCAGTTTGCGAAGGAGGACATCCGCGACGAACGCGGGATCGTGGCGGCGATACGGGACTCCGCGTTCTTGAAGGATTTTCGCGAATTGAGCGCGGAGGCGACCCGCGGTTGCGTCGTACTGGAGCGACCGGACCTCGTGCGGGACCTGGTGCGCAGGCACGGGGCGAAGGACACGACGGTGCGCGGGACCGCGGTGGCGGAACTTGATGAGATGGCCCAGCGCTACAGCCAGTGGCTGCCCGGGGAGGAGATTCCCGAAAAGCACTGGATGTACCGGATCGCAAAGCGTTTTTGGTTCAATGATTTCGGAGCCTACAAAGGGCTCGAGGCATCCGGCGGAGTCCCCGCCGCCTCACTGAAGGGGCCGCCGAAGCCCAACTCCAAGCAGACCGCCGCCGCCTGAGGCCACCGCGCCCGCCGCGCGTCTGCTTGTTGGGGCGGGCCGGGCGGGTTCCGCGGCGTCCTTCGCGGGGTCTAAGTCGCCCTTGCTTGGTGGCTTTTCATTTCAAGTTCCCGAGGGTTGGTTTTTAATTCCGGCTCCCTCAGGTTGGCTTTGCCTTCACTTCACGGTGTCCTCCCCATAACCTCATCTCTATGTCCGCCCCCGCGCTTCTCTCTACCCCTGCGCTTTCCGTTCCGCCCGTGCAGTTGACACTGCCTCGGCCTGTTCCGCCGCCGCGTTTCCGGCAGCCCAAGAAAAACATCCCGCAGACCCCGGAGGAGCGCAACAGCCTCCTGCTTGCGGTGCGGGCCTATGTGGAGCGCGAACGTCCCGTCCCGCCTCTGCCGACTGACCAATTGCGCGAACACGCCGACCGGTTGGTGGCCGACCTCGGGCTCAACCCCCTTTACCGTGACTACACCGGGGTGCTCATCAACAACGAACTCTGGCGCGAATCGCTCGCCTCCGTCCCGTTTGAAAGGCGGCTCCTGCTCATTCCAAAGTGTTTGCGGCTGGAGAGCAAGTGTCCGGCGCCCTTCGACGAGTTCGGGTTGCTCTGCAAACAGTGCGGGCTGTGTTCGATTCAGGATCTTCAAAACGAGGCCGAACGCCTTGGCTACGCCGTGCTCGTGGCGGAAGGGTCCGCGATCGTGATGTCCTTGATCCAGACGGGCAAAATCGAGGCGATTGTTGGGGTGAGTTGCCTGAGCGTGCTCGAACGGGCGTTCCCATACATGGAGGCTGCGGCGATTCCGGGCGTGGCGGTGCCTCTGCTCCAGGACGACTGCATCGACACGACTGTCGATCTGGACTGGGTGTGGGATTACATCCACCTCACCAGCGAAGACAGGACCCGCCGCATGGATTTGGGTGCCCTGCGCGAGGAGGTGGACTTCTGGTTCACTCCGTTGGCGCTTGATTCGATCATGGGCCCGGCGACGGGGGAAACCGACCGGATCGCGCGGGAATGGTTGCAGCGTGCGGGCAAGCGGTGGCGTCCCTTTTTGACGGTGGCCACGCACCAGGCGCTTCAGGAGGAACCGGGCGGTGCGGTGCCGGAATCCCTGAAGCGCGTTGCGGTTGCGGTGGAGTGTTTCCACAAGGCTTCCCTCATTCATGATGACATCGAGGACGGAGACGCGGAGCGTTACGGCGAGGCGACCCTCCACTCCGAGTATGGCGTCCCGGTGGCGCTCAATGTCGGAGACCTGCTCATCGGCGAGGGGTACCGCCTGCTTGCGGAAAGCGATTTCAGCGCCGAACAGCGCGCCCGGATGATGCGCGTCGCCGCGCTTGGGCAGAGCGCCTTGTGCAAGGGGCAGGGGGTCGAACTCGGCTGGACGCGCACTCCGCGCCCGATGACCTCCGTGGAAGTACTCGGGATTTTTGAGGGCAAAACGGCTCCCGCCTTTGCGGTGGCGTTGCGGCTCGGGGCCCTTGCGGCGGGAGTGGACGCGGACGAGGAGGTCGCACCCGTGCTTGAGGCGTTCAGCCGTGCGCTGGGGATCGCCTATCAGATCCGCGATGATTTGGAGGATTACACGCAGGGCGGTGCGGGCGCGCCGGATGACTTGGAAGCGATGCGGCCCGGGGTGGTCCTTTCCGCCGGTTGGGAGCGCGCTCAGGGCGAGTCCAAGCGGGTGCTGGAATCCCGGTGGAAGCGCGAGTCCACGCATGCCGTGGCGGCCGTGCGCGCGGCCTGCGCGGAGGCGGGGGCGCTGGACCGGTGTCAGGATTTGTTGGAGCGCTACAAGGAGGAGGCGATCCGCTCGCTCGCCGAACTGGAGAACGCCAGCCTCAAAGGACTGCTCCGCAGGGTACTCGGCAAGATCTTCAACGACACCGAGATCAAGGGTTGGTGCAAGGAGTTCGAGGCGGCCAACCTGCAGCAGGGCTAGTTCGCCCGCGGACCACCCTGTTTAAACTTCCCTCCGCCTTTGACCTCCCCTGGGCGAGGGGCTCCCGTGCCTCCTTGTAAACATCCGATTTCCCCAATAGCAATGAGTTCCTCGCCCCACCTCTCCGCGGCACCGGCAGCCACCGAAACGCAAAAAGGAATCGGGCTCACCCTGATGGCGGCCTTTCTGGGATGGCTGCTAGACGGGTTTGAACTGGGACTTTTCCCCTTGGTGGCGCGGCCTGCGTTGCAGGACATGCTGGGCAAGGGGTTGGAGGGTGAGGTCGGCATCTGGATTGGGCGGATCACTGCGGCTTTTCTGGTGGGGGCGGCGTTGGGCGGGGTCGCGTTTGGGTGGCTTGGGGACTGTATCGGGCGCGTGAAGGCGATGTCCTGGAGCATCCTGTGCTACTCGCTCTTTAGCGCGGCGGGTTATTTCGCCACCGAACCGATGCATCTGGCCGTGTTCCGCTTCATCGCCTCGCTTGGAATGGGCGGCGAATGGGCCCTCGGAGTGGCGCTGGTGATGGAGTCTTGGCCCGACAAGTACCGGCCGTGGCTCGCCGCGGCCATCGGAGCCGCAGCGAACCTCGGGATGATGCTGGTCGGGGTGGTGGCGAAAAGTTTTCCCGTCACACAGGATTCCTGGAGATGGCTTTTCCTCTTGGGCGCCTCGCCGGCCGTGCTGACCCTCGTGATCCGGATCTGGGTGCCAGAGTCTGAAAAATGGAAGGCCACCGCCAAGAATCGGAAAGGCGCGCCCTCCGAGATCGCCACCATTCTGGGGCCCGATTTTTTGAAGGTCACCCTACTGGGGATAGCGCTTTCCTCGGTGGCCTTGATTGGCACTTGGGGGAGTGTGCAGTGGATTCCCGCTTGGGCGGATAAACTCACCGGGGGCACCAACCCGGGTGCAAAAGCGGACGTCCAAATGGTTTCCTCCTTTGCGGCCGCCATCGGTGCGGTGGTGGGTCCCGTGATGCTCGGATGGCTGCCACGACGGGTGGGGTACGGGCTGCTTTGTGCCGGCTCGCTCGGCGCCTGCACCTGGTTGTTTCGTGGCGAGGCGGTGTGGGGCAATTTCTTTCTCGCGAAGGTCGGTTTGACCGCGTTCACGACGGCTTCGTTTTACGGTTTTTTCCCGCTCTATTTTCCGGAGCTGTTTCCAACCCGGGTGCGCGCCACCGGTCAGGGAGTCTGCTACAACGCGGGGCGTCTGGTGGCTGCCGTGGGCGCGCTCCTGAGCGGCAGTTTGATGGATTACCTTGGGGGCTACGCCCAGATGGGCGCGGCGATCACCTTGATTTACATCGTTGGGATCGCCCTGAGCTTTGTGGCTCCCGAAACCAAGGGCAAGCCGCTGCCGGTTTGAATCTTCCACGTACGAAAACCTGATGAAATCAACGGACGTTCGCATCCTTTCCGCCCGCTGGTATCTCCTGCCGATCCAGACACGGATGCCGCTCAAATTCGGCACCGAAACGGTGACCAGCGCGGCGTGTGCCCGCGTTTGTCTCGAGGTCGAACGGGCGGACGGCACGCGTGGGCAGGGTTGGGGCGAGACCCCGTTGAGCGTCACATGGGTGTGGCCCTCGAGTTTGTCGTTTGCGGAGCGGTTGGACGTCATGTGCCAGATGTGCGACCTGTTGAGCGTTGCGTACGCGCGCTGTGAGCACACCGGGCACGCTTTCGAGATCGGGCACCACTTTGTTGAGGAAACCCTCCCCGAGCTACGCGGGGAGTTGAACGCGCGGCTTCCCGACGCGCTTGCCCTTCCGTGGCTCGCGGCCCTGGTCTGTGCCTCTGCCTTTGACATCGCCCTCCACGACGCCTACGGGGTGGCCAACGACGTGCCTACCTATTCCACCTACCGGGAACCGTGGATGAGCGCTGATTTGTCCGCATACCTCACCCCGGCGGCTGACGCGCCGAAGGTGAGTTTCAAGGGGCTGTATCCGGCGGACTTTTTCCGACCGGAACCGCTCAAACAAATGGTGGCTTGGCATCTGGTGGGAGGCCTGGATCCGCTGGAGGCTGGTGATCCCGGTTCCGCGCCGCTTGGCGATGGATATCCGGTGACTCTGGACGACTGGATCCGGCGCGACGGGTTGGTGGCGTTGAAGGTGAAGCTGCGCGGCAATGACGCGCCGTGGGATTACGAGCGGTTGGTGCGCGTCGGCAAAATCGGGCTTTCGCTGGGCGTGGAACTGTTCACCGCGGACTTCAATTGCACCGTGACGGATCCCTCCTACGTGAACGAAATTCTCGACCGGGTACGCGTGGAGCATCCGGAGTTGTGGGGGCGGCTCAGCTATGTGGAGCAGCCATTTCCCTATGAGTTGGAGGAACATCCGATTCCAGTGCAATCGGTTGCGCAGAGGGTTCCGCTCTTTCTGGATGAGAGCGCCCACGATTGGCGCATGGTGCGTCTTGGCCGCGAACTGGGCTGGACGGGAGTGGCGCTCAAGACGTGCAAGACGCAGACGGGCGCGTTGTTGAGCCTGTGCTGGGCACGCGCCCACGGGATGCAGTTGATGGTGCAGGACCTCACCAACCCGATGCTCGCGCAGGTCACGCACGTGCTGCTTGCGGCGCATGCGCCCACGCTCGCGGGAGTCGAAACCAACTCGATGCAGTTTTATCCGGCGGCTTCCTTCGCTGAGGAGTCGGTGCACCCGGGGCTCTACAAACGTACCGGGGGCCGCGTGGATTGCTCCAGCGTGACCGGCCCCGGCTTTGGCTATCGCCTGCCGGAGATCTTTCGCGAACTACCCGCTGCGCGGCCCGCATAGAGCGGGGGGCGGTTGTTTGGGGAATCGGGAGAGGCACCGCAGGGCGGCGCTGTCTTTTGGACTCTGGCCAGCCGCTTTGACGGTTGGCGGTTTCACTCCCACCAGTTGCGGAGGGTGGCGATGTCGGTACGGGTGGCCTCGATCGCTCTGGCGAGGTAGTCGGGGTCTTTCACGCTACCTTTGAGGTATTCGACGTGGACGCTAACCGGGCCGCGGTAATCGAGGCTCTTGAGCTGGTCGATGTATGGCTTGCCCACCACGCCCTCGCCGAGCGGGACCGCTTTGTGCCGGGTTCCCTCCCACACGAAGTTCTTGAAGTAGGCGGTGGCAATGTGGTCGCGCACGAGGCGCACCTCCGTCGGCCACGAAGTGCCGCCCTCGATGGTCGCGTGCATGATATCGAAGCACCACGAGAGCTCCTCTGGTTTGTAGTCGCGCATCAAAAGCGCCATGTCCCAGATGGCTGCCCCAGCCATTTTTGCGCCGGAATGGTTCTGGTAGCAGGGTTGGATTCCAATTTCCTTGCAGAGCGCAACCAGTTCCTTGAGACGCGGTTTGATCTCATCGAGCTGCGGCCAGATCGGCTTTTTGTTGTCGTACAAATAATAGTTCATCCGGAACCGCGGGATGCCGAGCGCCTTGGCCGTGCGGAGGATGCTCTCGGTGCGCGTGGCCTCGCTGACGGAGTTGATCCCAGAAGTGAGCACGTTGATGCGGAGTCCGTGTTTTTTAAGCACCTCGACGAACTTGGGGAGCTCGTCTTCAACCTTAGCGGGCTCGATGTGGCCTCCCGGGCGAATCGGGGCCTCGATCCCGCTCGCACCCAGAGTCGCCACGATCTCGGCGATTTGTTCAAAGGGTAGGCCGATGAAGTGTTTCGTAAAGATGCTCAAGTCCAGCGGCGCAGTTGGTGCAGTTGTGGCGGCGCGCAGCGCGGGGCGCAGGGCAACTCCGGCGAGGGCGGATCCCGCGGTTTGGAGAAAGGCTCGGCGGTTGTTCATAAATTGGGCGTTTAGTGGCCGGGGGCGAGCAGCGGTTATTGGGAGCGCACCTCGCCAAGGTGGGTGACCATCCGTTTGAGATAGCCTCCGTAAATCGCGTCCTTCGATGCGAGCAGCGGTTCAAAGAGGTCGGCGTAGGGTTCGGTCTTTTGGCTTGTCCAGTCGATCACGTTCAGGGCGAACAGTGCGCCCGCAGGGTCCTGCCTGAGCGAGGAGCGGAGCGCGGTCTGAACTCCAGTGCGGGTGGCCGGATGCTCAATGAGCGCCCAGGCGGCCACGCACCGCACCTCGGGACACTCGTCTGCGAGGAGCGATTCCAGCGCACTGCTCGAGGCGGGATTTGGGGAAGCCTTCGTCTTGCGCAGCAGCAGGCCGTAGGCGCCCCAGTAACGTTGGCCGGAGTCCCGGTCCTTGGTGAGCGTGATGAGCGCTTGTTCGTTTTCGGGATTGTGTGGAGCACGCAGCGCAAGCCCGGCGGAGGCGAGGTATTTTTCCAGAGGATACAGCGCCGGATCTGCCGCCATTTCAGCGATGGTCAGGCGATGCGCTGCGGCGCGGCGGGCGCGTTCACCCTCGGGAAGCAGCCCGGTGTCGCGGATCGCGGAGCGCCACTCGCTGAGTTGGGCGCGCATGGCATCCAGGGTCGCCCGGTGCGCGGGATCCCCGGCAAGGTTGTGGATATTGTCGGGGTCGGCCTGGGTATCGTAAAGCTCCTCGGCGGGCTTTGTTCCGAAGAAACGGCCGGTGACCGAATCCGTGCGGCCTTCCAGATGGGCTTTTTCCCAGGCCTGCATCGCGGTCATTTTCCAGAGGTATTCGAGGTTCTGCCCCCAAAGGACGTTGGGCATCTCGTTTTGAATGTAGACGAACTGTTTGGTCCGCACGGAACGCTGCGAGTCGAAGCGTTCGTCCATGCGTTCGCGAAAGCCGAAGACGCAGTCCGGTTCGGGCTCGGCGCCGGCCCCCAGAAAGACCCGCCCCTGCATGGAACCGGGGATCTCTGCCTGCGCCAGCGCTAGCCACGTCTTGGGAAAATCCACAAAGCTCACCAGACGGTCCACCGTCGCACCGGGGGACGTTGCGGGCCAGAGATGCTTGAACTTTTCCGGAATGCGGATGATGAGCGGGCAGTGCGTGCCGCTGTTGTAGAGCCAGCGCTTGCTCCGCGGCATGACCCCGCCGTGATCAGTGTTGAAGATGACGATCGTGTCCTCGGCGAGTCCGGCGGCCTCCAAGCGGGCCAGAGCCTGCCCCACCTTGGTGTCCAGATTTTCGACCGCGTCCTCGTACTTTGCGTAGTTTTTGCGCAGGAGCGGATCCTCTGGATGGTACTTGTGAAGAACGACGCCGTCGGGTGAGTGGCGGGTGGATTCCACGTCGCCAAAGGCCTTGCTCTCGTGGGAATCCTCAAAATTGAGAATCTGGAAAAAGGGCTGTCCCTCGGCGCGGCGCGTCCACGCATTGTCGGCGGTGGCGTTCCAGGGGGAGGAGTCGGGGCGGTCGCCGATGTTGTAGTCGGTTTTTCGGAAATTTGCTGCGAAGTAGCCGGCCTTGCGCAACTGGTCCGGGTAGTAGGGGATTGACCCGAGCGGAATAGAGAAGCGACTGCGCATGGGCTGCGTTCCCATGGAGACGGCGTAGCGGCCGGTGATCCAAGTGCTTCTTGAGGGGGCGCAAACCGGTGTGCAGGCGTAGGCGTGTGTGTACCGGAAGCCCTGTTTGGCAAGCGCGTCGATGTTGGGGGTGGTGGCGCGTTTGTTGCCGTAGCAGCCGAACCAGTCGGCGCTGGCATCCTCTCCGACGAGCCAGAGAATATTGGGCCGCGTCTGCGCGGCTTGCAGCGGCGACAGCGCAAAAAAGAATCCGCACAGGGCGAGGGCTTTGGTTTTCATGAAGGCACGCGGAAGGGAGGGGGGCGGCGGGCAGGGGTGCATCCCTCAGGGAGTCGCGGGCGTGCTGCCGTTTGCAATTTCACCGAGCAGCACTCGCGTGAGTTGGGACACGAGTTCCGGTTTCTCCGCCTGAAGGTTGCGGGTTTCGCCGATGTCCTGGCTGAGGTCGTACAGTTGCACGGGTGGAAGGCCCTTGGTCTCCGGAGAGCCGGGCTTTGGTGCGGACCAACCGCCGGAGTCCTGCGTGAGGATCAGCTTCCAATGGCCCTGCCGCAGGGCGAAGGAGCCGTTCACCGAGTGGTGGATCAGGCGGGTGCGGACGGGCGCTGAATCGCCCTTGAGTGCTGGCAGCAGGCTGAGGCTGTCTTCGGCCGCATTTTCTGGCACGGGTTTTCCAACAATGTCGGCGACGGTGGCGAACCAGTCATTGAGACAGGTGAGTTCCTTGTAGGTGGAGTTGGGCGGGACGACACCGGGCCAGCGTGCGATGAACGGGATGTGGTGTCCGCCGTCAAAGATGTCCGCCTTGTGCCCGCGGAACACGTGGTTGGGGTTGTGTCCAAACGTTGCGAGTTGGGGAAGGTTGGCTTGGTTGGAACAACCGTTGTCACTGGTCATGACCACGAGCGTGTTTTCGCGGAGTCCGCCTTCGTCGAGGGCGTCCAGAATGGCGCCGAGTGTCGCGTCGGTTTGCATGACAAAATCTGCGTAGGGGCTGATCCCGCTTTTTCCCTGCCAGTCCGGAGAGGGGGCGATGGGCGTGTGTGGGGCGTTGAGAGGCAGGTACACAAAGAACGGCCTGCCTCCCTTGGCTTCGACGGCGTGCTCGCGGATGTAGCGGACGGCACGGCGGGTGATCTCAGGCAGGACATTGACCGCCTCAAACCCCGCCGCCGCAGGGCCGGTCCGGGTACGCCCCTTCTTGTCCTCGCCCGCGGTCATCTCGAAGGACTTGTCGAGGGTGGGAATCTCGGTGACATGCTGGTCCTCGAGGAACGTGTAGGGCACCATGTCGAGCGAAGCGGCGATGCCGAAGTAGTGCTCGAATCCGACGCGGAGCGGTCCTCCGCCAAAGGGTTTGGTGAAGTCCACGTTCCATCCGTCCGGCCCCTTTTCTATCCTGTCGCCGAAGGGTGGTTTGTCTGGAAAACGATGCCAGTCAAACCCGAGGTGCCATTTGCCGAAGCAGGCGGTGTGGTAACCTTCGTTTTTGAGGAAGGAGGCGACGGTGGGACGGCCGGGCTCGATGAGGTCGGGGCTCATGCCGCCCTGCACCCCGCTCTTGAGGCGGGAGCGCCAGTTGTAACGCCCGGTCATGATCCCGTAACGAGTTGGGGTGCAGACGGCGCTACTGGAATGGGCGTCGGTGAAGCGCATTCCTTCCGCAGCGAGCCGGTCCATGTGCGGGGTGGCTATCTTGCCCTCCGGATTGAGGCAGCGGACGTCCCCGTAGCCGAGGTCGTCGGCTAGAATGTAGACAAAATTGGGCCGCGCATTCGGCTGTGCCGCGGGAGAGGAGAGGGGCATTGTGAGCAGGAGCGCGCAGAGGTGGAATGGGATCTTCATTTGGGGTGGGGGGCGGTGGCCGGCGAAGCTTTGGGATGCAGGCCCTCGTGCGGCAATGGGATCCAGTGCCGCCGCTTTTTATGCCTGAGACAAGCCCAAAAAAGCACCCCGCAGGCAGATCCGTAAGGGAGGTCGGCAGCAATCGGATCCACCTGGGCAAGGGGCGCGGGGTGAACCATTCGGGTGGTGCGTTGTGTTCACCAGGCGCGCGCTATTCCCGAAGACTTCGATCCTCTTACTTTGACGGAGATCGGTGCCGCTGAATGCCTTTGCTTTACCTGCACGCGTCTCTTCAAGAGAAGCCATTCAGGGAGGAATTCCAGAGACCTCTGCCGGCACGCAACGGGCCGAGTATTTCCTGCGAAAATCTTATGTCTGGAATTGGAATGTTATAAACTTTTTAAAGAAAGCAATTTACACAACGGAGAGAATGGTGCCGCCCGCGCCTGTCGAATTCTCGGAAAGCACATGCGTGCCCTGGGCGGTGTCTTTCGGGCGAACAATTACAAACCCCTTACAATTTCGGGCTTGGTTCGAAACATTTCCTTAACACGCCTGCGCTTTCCTGCGGACAAGTGACCACTCCGGTCGCCGACAAACCCCAGAAAAGCACCATGAAAACAACAAAAGCAGGTCTGAGTGCAGTGTTGATTCTTCCTTCCGTGGTTCTGGCCGCGGCGCCCCCGCCGCCGGCCCGGCCGCTTCCCCCTTCGCCTTCGGGAGCACCCGTGGTGGGCGCTCCGTTGCCACCCCCGCCCGGCCGCGCGGTCGCCGAGGCTGGGCTTCATGGAAAGGCGCTCGCCGGTTTGACCGCAAAGGAAAAGGCGGAATTCGCAGTCGGCCGGGATGAATTTGTGAATGTGGAAACGCCCGAGGGAGGGTTGGGCCCGATCTTCAATGACGTTTCCTGTGTGGCCTGCCACTTTCAGGGGGGCTTGGGCGGGGGCAGCCGGACCGCTGTGACGCGGTTCGGGCGCGTCATCAACGGGGTCTTTGATCCGCTCACGGAACTTGGAGGATCGCTTTTGCAGAAAAAGGCGATCGATCCGGCTTCGGTGGAGACGGTCCCCGCAGCGGCAAATGTGGTGGCCCGGCGCATGACCACGCCGGTCTTCGGAGCCGGCCTGATTGAGGCAATCCCCGACGCCACCATCAGCGCCGGAACCGCCGGTGCGAAACCCGACGGAGTCAGGGGACGTGTCGCCCTGGTCAAGGACGTGGTGAGCGGAACGATGCGCGTCGGCCGCTTCGGTTGGAAAGCGCAGGTGGCGACGCTCGCGGCCTTCTCAGCGGACGCCTACCTGAATGAAATGGGGGTGACCGGGCGCTATTTTCCGGTGGAGAATGCTCCCAACGGCAACACGGAACATCTGGTGCGGCTGGACAAGGTGCTCGATCCGGAGGATGCGCTCGCGCCCGGTGCGCTCAAATCCGACTCGGATCTGGCAGCCGACTTCATGAGGCTTCTGGCGCCGGTGCCTCCGCTTCCGGGTGCGGATCCGGCTTCGCCCGGGGCGGCGGTTTTCCGCGGGGTGGGTTGTGCGGTCTGTCACGTGCCTTCGATGAAGACGGGGGCCAGTCCGGTTGCGGCGCTCGCAAACAAACCGGTCTGGCTGTACTCGGACCTGCTCCTGCACGACATGGGGAGGCTCGGGGACGGCATCGCACAACCACCGGCGGCGATGAGCGAAATGCGCACCGCACCCCTCTGGGGGCTGAGGCTGCGGGACCGTTACCTCCATGACGGTCGGGCGTCGACGCTGGACATGGCGATTCTCGCCCACGAGGGGGAGGCCGTTGTCGCGCGGGACCGTTACACCAAGCTCACTCCGGCCAAAAGGAGTGCGCTCCTGGCGTTCCTCGGTTCGCTGTAGTGGTGGAATTTGGTTTGGGAACGGGGCCGTCCCTCGGCGGGGCGGCTCCGTTTGCGTTCCACAGCGCCGAGGCGCAGTCCGGGGGCTTGCACAAACCGCTCACACTACGCGCCTGACGCTGCCAACGTGGTCCCCTCGTGAAGGGGCCGGGGCACGAAAATCCAGCGCGCACGGCCCTGGTTCAATCTGCCGGAAGAAGATCAAGGGGCTCCGGGCGAACGGGATAGGGAGCAGCGCCGGAAGGAGAGAACAGCGGCCCTACTTTTGGGATGCGGAGCCCGGAGCGGGTGCGCTGAGGGCTTGTTCGATCGCGGACCGGAGCAGTTCGCCGTCTGGCTCGTCGGTGGAGTCAAACCGTGCCTTCAGGACGCCGTCCCTCCCCAGCAGGAACTTGTTGAAGTTCCACTGCACGGGACCCGGGAGAGGAGAGCCGGGATCGGTCAGGGCGGCGAACAGGGGGTGTGTCTTGGAGCGGATTCCCACCTTGCCGAACAGGGGAAAGGTGACGTCGTACTCGCTCTTGCAGAACTTCAAGATGTCCTTTTCCTTCTCTGGTTCCTGGGAGCCAAAGTCATTGCAGGGAAAGCCGAGGACCACAAAACCCCGGTTTTTGTAAGCTCTATAGAGTTTTTCCAGGCCCTCGTACTGCCGTGTATAACCACATTGGCTTGCAACGTTGACAATCAGGATCACCTTGCCCGTGAAGGCCCCGAGCGTGCCGATCTTGCCTTCGATGTCGCGCAGGGGCAGGTTGACGTACTCGGGAGCGGCGACCAACGGGCCGGCCAGCAGGAGCAGGGGAAGCGCGGAGGTTCGGAGCAGGAAGGAACGGCGATCCATAAGTTCAAGCTCAGCGGATACTTGTTGGATGTTTTGAAGTCAAGGACGGTCAGGAATTACGGCTGTTCCGGCGGGGAGGCCGACTCGGGCCTCCTTCGGAGGAAGCGGCGCGCGCACCCCACGGGCGGGCCTTGTTGAAGCTCGGCTTCCGGTGCCGGGGAGGGGATGTTTCGTTTCCGGGGATGGCGGGGTCGCGGATCTGGCGGGAGACTGGTTGGGGGGAATGGGGCTTGGTCCTGCGCTCTGCTTGGGGGAGGGCGCCCGGATGCCGTCCCCGCCCGTTTTGGGAGCCCGCGTATGGGCGCGAACGGGGGCGTTCGTCGGTTTCGTCCGCGGCGCTGTGGCCGGGCGCGCCGAGGGATTTCGGCGGGACCAGCAGGTGCAGCAGGGCGGCGACGACCTGCTCGGGAGTGGCCCCGTTTTCGAGGAGCGCCTGAGTTGCGGCCTTGTTTGCGGGGAAACTGGCTTCGGCGATCAGCAGCTTGACCTTGTCGACCAGAATTTCGGTCTTTTTCCGGGCAGCCTCGGCTGCGGTGGGCAACTTCTCGCGCCGCACCCGGATGCGGGTGAGTCGGGCGATCCGTTCGAGCATGAACAGTTCCCGCGGGGTGGTGAAGGAGATGGCCAATCCGCTGCGGCCTGCGCGTCCGGTGCGCCCGATCCGGTGGACGTAGTCTTCCGGATCGCGCGGGAGGTCGTAGTTGAGGACGACCTCGACGTCCTCCACGTCGATGCCGCGGGCCGCCACGTCGGTTGCGATGAGGAATTCGATTTTCCGTTCACGGAACCTGCGCATGACGCGTTCGCGCTGTGCCTGCGAGATGTCCCCGTGGAGGCGGTCGACCTGATAGCCCTCGGCCGCAAGGTGTTCGGCCACACCGTCGACAGCGTTTTTGGTGGAGCAAAAGATGATCCCGAAGCGGAGCTGGGTTGCCTCCAGCACGCGGCAGAGCGCGCCGACGCGGGAGCCGTGGCCGACTTCGTAGTAGGTCTGGTCGATGTCGGGGGCCGCTTCCGCGCGGGTCTCAAGCCGCACCCAGGTGGGTTCGCTGGTGTAGCGTTTGATGAGTTTTTCCACGTCAACCGGCATGGTCGCCGAGAAGAAGGCGGTCTGGCGCCTCGCCGGGGCCTGCTGCAGGATGGTGGAAATGTCGTCGCGGAAGCCCATGTCGAGCATGCGGTCCGCCTCGTCGAGGACGACCATTTTAAGCGAATCCAGCCGGAGGGAGCCGCGCTCGAGGTGGTCCATGACGCGACCGGGCGTGCCGGCGATGATTTGGGCGCCGTCCTCCAAGCCGCGGAATTGGGTGCCGTAGGACGCCCCGCCATAGACGGCCAGCTCCTTCACCCCGGGCTTGAACGCGCTCAGCTTGGAGACCTCCCCGGCGACCTGCATGGCCAGTTCGCGGGTCGGGCACAGGATGAGGACCTGCGGCGCGCGCACCCGGATGTCGACGCACTCGACAGCGGGGATGGCAAAGGCGGCGGTTTTACCCGAACCGGTCCGGGAGAGGCCGGCGACGTCCTTGCCGGAAAGTAGCGCGGGGATGGTGGCCGCTTGGATGGGGGAAGCCTGTTCGAAACCCATTTGTTCGACGGCCTTCAACAGATCCGGCGAGAGGCCGAGGTCACGAAAGGAAGATGATTGCATCGTTGCTTGTCGCACGCTCCCGAGGGGATTGCGATGTCTTTCGCCTCTGCACGCACACGGGCGTGCCGCCACCGGAGGCCTTCAAAACCGCCTTTTGAGAGGGGATCGGCAGCCGAACGGCTCCGGTTCTGGCCGCGCCGGTGGGTTTGACTGGGACTCGCTCGGGCGGCGGAGGGCACGGGTTCCGGCGGCGAGTTTCCTTCACAATCTCAGGGATTCCGTGCTTTCCGCGGGGCGGGTTTTCCCGTTGAGATTGGAGGCTGCAACCAAACTGAAACACCCCATGAGCAACATCCAGGCTGACCGCACCGTGGAATATGATTGGTGGCCCAAGCCGATCCCGGAAAACGTGGAGTTTGGAGTGGGCTGCTACATGGAATCCGCGCAGGTCTTCAAGAACTTCAAGGGAAAGCAAAATCCGGCGGTGGTGCTGGGGGATTACGTCTCGGTGTATTGCGGGTGCTCTTTTTCCGTGGGCGAGCACGGACGGGTGCGTGTAGGGGACTACTCCCTGCTCAACGGCGCCCTGATCATGGCGGACGAGGCCGTCGAGATCGGGGCCTACTGTTTGATTTCCTGGAATGTGGCGATTGCTGACGGCGACTACCACCCGATCGACGCGGCCCAGCGCCGGCAGGATGCCATGGCCCTCTCGCCCTACCTGCCCAACCGCCCGGAACGTCCCAAAATCAAGACGGCCCCCGTGAAAATCGGTGACAACGTCTGGATCGGGCTGAACGCGGTGATCCTCAAAGGGGTTACCATCGGTGACAACGTTGTGGTTGCCGCGGGAGCGGTGGTGACACGCTCCGTGCCGGCCAACACGATCGTGGCGGGAAACCCCGCGGTCGTGGTGAAGGAACTGCCCTGAAGCGTCCTTGCGCCGAGCGCTGGTTTGACAAAGCGTCTGTCTGTCGGAAGGTTCGCTCCTGTCGCACGGCATCTCCACCGATCCCATCACGATCCGATCCCAAAACCTGTTTCACGCCCACGGTCCGTTCCGCGGTTTGGCTTTCACACACTCCCTTTTATGAAGAAGAAAAAGATCATCGTGATGGGGTTTATGGCCGGGTGTCCGATCGCCGGGGTGGTTTGGCAGCACATCCACTACATTGTTGGGCTTCAGCGCCTCGGGCATGAGGTTTACTACATCGAGGATTCTGCGCGACTTCCTTACGATCCGGTGGCCTACGAGGTGAACGAAAGCTACCGCTACGCGGCCAAGATTCTCCAAAAGCTCGCCCGCGAGTTTGGCTTTGAGGAGCGCTGGGCCTACTGCGCCCGCTACCTCAAGACGCCGGAGTGCGCCGGACTCTCGCTTGAGCGGGTGCGTGAGCTTTACCGCGAGGCGGATGCCATCCTCAACGTGTGCGGGGCTCAGGAGATGAACGAGGACCTGCTCCAGAGCGAACGGATGCTGTACGTCGAAAGTGACCCGGGTGTTGAACAGATGAAAATCGACAACGCCAACGGCGAGGTGCCCGAGTACCTGCGCCAGCACCACGCGCTCTTCACCTTTGGCGAGTTGGTTGGCACCGCGAAGTTTGCGGTGCCCACCCACGGGGTCAAATGGATCCCGACACGGCAGCCGGTGGTGACGGATTTTTGGAAGACCGACGCCGCGCCGCGGGAAGGGGCTCGCTTCACCTCGGTTGCCAATTGGAACACGAGCGGCCGCAAGGACGTGGTCTGGCGTGGCAGCAACTACCTCTGGAGCAAGTCGCTGGAGTTCCTCAAGTTCGTGGAGGCACCGGTGCGGGCGGGCGAGCCCTTTGAGTTGGCCACCGAGATCGCGGATGCGCACGCGCTCTCGCGTTTTGAGGCCAACCGCTGGGAGTTCACCGATCCGAACCCTCTTTCGATTCACTGGCACCAGTACCGGGAGTACCTGCAGGGCTCCAAGGGCGAGTTCACCGTGGCCAAGGACCAGTACGTGAGGCTGCACACCGGATGGTTCAGTGATCGCACCGCCTGTTACCTGGCGTGCGGCAGGCCGGCCATCACCCAGCAGACGCAGTTCACCCAGTTGTATGGGGGGGGTAAGGGGCTGCTCGCGTTCGAGACTCTCGACGACATCGCGGGCGCCGTGGAGGCAATCAACGGCGACTATGCCGCCCATTGCAAGGCCGCCTACGAAATTGCGGCGGAGGTGTTTGAGGCGACCAAGGTGTTGGAGGAACTTCTGAATCGGGCAGGTGTCTAGGCAGCAACAGCGGCGCGCGGTTGAAGCACCAAACGATCATGGGCAGGCCCTTCACCTTAAAACGCTTCGTGTTGGCCACGGCATTGCTGGCTCTGGCCTTGGCTGGCTGGTATCTCGGCCGTCCGGACCTCAACCACCCGGCGCAAACGGCGGCTGAGAAACCAGCGGAGACCGCGACCGGGGGAGGGACGCTGCCTCCGTCGGCGCCCGCACCCGCTCCGACAGCAGAAGCCGCGCGCAAACCCGCCCCCCTGCCAGTGCCCGAGGGCCTGCCCCTGTGGGAGCGTAAAATCGACGAGGCGCTCCGTTCCAATGCGGAGCCTCCCGCGATTGCCCAACTGCTTCTGCAACAGGTCCCCACGATGCCGGGGGAGGGACAGGCCGCCAGCGCCCGCCACATCGCCAATTTGATTCCCGACGAGGACTACCTCAAGTTGCTGCCCTACGTTCAGAACACGCGGCTGGACCCTGGGTTTCAGGAGGTCATCGTGGCCGAAAGCCTGAACCGTTCCGACGCGGTGAAGTTGCCCGTCCTTTTGTCCGCGGCGCGCACGCCGCAGCACCCCATGGCTGAAATCGCCAAGTCGACTCTCGCCTTTTTACTGGATGCCGACCACGGCACCGACTGGGCAAAGTGGGAGGCGTCGGTAAAGCAGGCTCTTGAGAAAAGCGCGCAGCAGTAGTAGCGGACCGCGGCGCGGTGTTGCATAGATCGACGCAAGGAGGGAGCGACGCAACCTGCGGCTGCAGGCCGGCGGCCCTTGGGAGCACCGCCGCGGTGTTTTCCCTCGGGTTGGGGTGCGGACCCCCTCAGGCACGGGGGTGCGCCTGAGCATAGGCGGTGCGTAGGCGCTCTACGCTGACATGCGTGTAGATCTGTGTGGTCGAGAGGTTTTCGTGTCCGAGCAGGGACTGGACGCTGCGAAGGTCGGCCCCTGCATCGAGCAGGTGTGTCGCAAAAGAGTGGCGCAGTTTGTGGGGGCTCACCTGCAGGGGGATGCTTGTGTGGCGCAGGCATTTTTTGAGCATGCTCCAGATAGCTTTCACGCCGATGCGTTTGCGTGCCTTGTTGAGAAAAAGCGGCCCCTCCTTCAGGGCCGCGGCGTGCTGGTAATGCTGGATGGCCCGCAGGGCGGGGGCACCCACCGGGACCACCCGCTCTTTACGGCCCTTCCCCAACACACGGACCGACTCCGTGTAGGGATCCACGTGCGCCAAGTCGAGGCCCGCCAGTTCGGACAAACGCAGGCCGCTGGAGTAGAACAGTTCGAGGATGGCGGCGTCCCGCTGAGGCGCCCACGCCGGCGCCTGTTTCTCCTTCGGGGCGCGCAGCGGTGCACTGAGGAGTTCGTCCACCTGGGTTTGGCTGAGGACAACGGGCAGTTTGCGCGAGGTTTTGGGCAACTGGACCTGTTTGAGTGGATTCTCCCTCAGGCCATGGCGTTCGGAGAGAAACCGGTAGAAGGTGCGCAGTGCGGCGAAATGCAGCCGCACGGTTGGCTTGGCGATGCCGTCGGCCGCCAGTCGCATCAGGTAGCGGCGAAAATCGTCGGCGGTGAGCTGTTCCCAAGGGGGCAGGTCCTTACGGAAGGCTCGGAAGCGGCGCAGTGCGTGCCGGTAGTTTGAGAGGGTGCGCGGCGAGACGTTCCGTTCCGTCTCGAGGTGCGCAAAAAAACCGGCGGCCAGGGTGTCATCCGGTTCGGTGGCGGGGGGCGCAGAGTCCGAAGGGGGGCGGCTTTGTTTCACGTTGAAAAAATGGCGGCGGTATTCCGAAAATACCACCACCGACTTGAGTCGGGGCGCGCGCGGGGTGGGGGGGGCGGGGAGAAACAGGTTGCGGCACCTTCCGCGAGGCTTTTAAGTTACACCGCCTCGTTCCACCCCATTTTTGTCATGGTTAATATCCTGCGCCGATTTCAGCAACCCGTGCTGATCACCCTCACGTTTTTCGTCATTATCGCGTTTGTCATTCTGTATGGCGGGCCGGGGACGCGACTGGACCGGCTGGGCTCCCAGCACATCGCAAAAATTTACGACAGAAACGTCCAGCCGGCCGAGTACAACGCGATCGGCCGGATGTTTGAAGTCTGCCGAACTCTGGGGATGCTGGACGTCGTCATCCCGCTGGCGCAGAACGCGCGGACCATGGGCGAGGTGACCTCCAACTACGTATGGAACACGATGGTGCTCAGGCACGAGGCCGATGAGATGGGCATCCGTCCCACCGACAATCAGGTGGCCGAGGCGATCCAAAAGCTGCCGGCCCTCCAGAAAAGCGGCCAGTACGACCACGAGCGATACCTTCAGATGGTTCAGATGGTGCTCAGCCCCAGAGGGATGACATCGCTCAATTTAGAGGAGTTGATGCGCGATCAGATCCGCCTCCTTACCCTGCGCGAGCTCTTGGGGGCCTGCTCCCCGCCCACCCCCGACGAACTCGAGACGGCCTATTCCCAGAGGCACCAAAAGGTGGAGGTCGGGCTGGTGCGGATCCAGAAAGAGGAGATCGTCAAGGGCGTCACCATCACCGCCGAGGAAGTCCAAAAGGCCTATGACGCCCGCAAGGACAACCTCAAGGCCTCTGAAAAGCGCAAGGCACAGCACGTCTTTTTCGCGCTGCCGGAGAAGGATCCGACAGCGGTCGCCCCTTCCGCAGAGGAAATGCAAAAGGTGGCGGATAAGGCGGCTGACTTTTCTGCGGCGGCCATGGCTGCGGGGGCGAAGTTCGATGAGGTGGCCAAGCAGTTTTCGCAGGAGCTTAAGAGCAGCCCACTTTTCGGGCGCGGCGAACCGGTTCCGGATTTTGGAGGCCAGGGCCGAGTGAGTGCGGCCGCCTTTCTGTTGAGCGAGGAGAAGCCCGTATCGGATCCGGTTCCAACGGAGAAGGGTTACTACGTGCTTCGTTTGGAAAAGGTTGAGGCAGAGCGTCCGCTGACCCTCGACGAGGCTACGGAGCAGCTGACCGAAAGCCTTAAAACGGACAGGGTGCGGGAACTGCTCGCGCTGAAGGCCGCCGACGCCCGCAAGAGGATCGAGGAGGGAATCAAGGCGGGCAAACCCTTTGTGCAGGCCGCGGAGGCCGCGGGATACAAGGCGGAACTGCCCGAACCGTTTTCCCGGTCGGATTCCACGCTCAAGGGGTCCGACTCCGGACTGGTCCAAGGCGCGCTGACAGATTTGAAGCCGGGGGGGACCTCGCAGCCCCTGGATGGTCCGACGGGTTCGCTGTTGGTTCATTTAATTGCGCGCCAACCGATTGATCAGGCGGATTTTGAGTCGAAAAAGAAGGAGTTCGTCACTTCGCTCCAGAGCATGCGCGCAGACAGCCTGCTTTCGGAATGGGTCGACCGGAAGCGCGCCGCCGCTGGCTTGCAGATGGCCCAGATCCAGCAGTAGCCCGCGCCGGATGCCCGCCATGAATGTCGATGTGGAAGCGCTTTTTGACGAGGCCAACGGCGATCTAGCCCTCGGCGATCTGGAGGCGGCGGCCCGCAAATACTGCCTCTGCACGGAAGCCAATCCGGAATTCTTCGAAGGCTGGCATGCGCTGGGTATGGTCCACATGAAGCTGGGCCGCTTCGGCGAGGCCATCGTGGCGGGACTGCGTGCGGTGGAGTTGCGTCCAAAGGATCAACTGGCTTGGTCGAGTCTCTCGCTTTTTTACGTCCGCAACGGACAGATTCCTGAAGCGGAGGCTGCTGGAGCCAAGGCCCGTGTGCTCGGATGGGGCGACCAGTTGAAGGCAAAGGTTTCCTAACCGGCGCGGTTGTGCTCCACTCGATAGAACAGTCACCCCCCATGAGACGCTTCACCACTGTTGTACTCGGCGTTGCGTTTCTAGTCTGCTGGACGCGGGTCGGCAAAGCTGCCTCCGCAACGGCGACGACGGGCAAACTCGAGTTCGTGATCGGCGGGGTTCCGGGGGAGGTGCCGGCGGCGAATGTCACCGTGCAGCAGGTGGTTCCCGCTCCCAGAAAACGTTCCCTGCTTCCAACCACGGGCAAGCCCGTCTCGATCGCGGACGGTGTCGCGGTCCGCTTCGCGCTGCTCAAGACCAACGCTCTCGCGGAGATGCCCGCCACCTTGCGGACGCTCTCCAAAACGGCGCGGCTTCAGATGAGGCGACTGGCGTTTTTCGCCCCCGGCGACCCGGTTCCCAGATTGATGGCGGAGGAGGCAACGTTTTTGAGTTCCGGCGAATGGCTGCTCAAGCGGGTCCTGCTGGCGGACCGCCCGGCGGCGAAGGAATGCAAGCTGGTGTGGAAGCCCGGCGAGGAACCCGTGCTCACCTTGGCCAAGGGAAATTCGCTGGCGCTCCAGAGCCTGCTCGCCCCGCCACAGGCTCCCTGACCTAGAGGCAATTCCACCTGAAGAACCCCTTCCGTCCGCCGCCACCCAAGCGTTCACTCTCCGCTCTACTTCCGCCTCATGGCTGTCAAAAAAGCCTCCACCAAAGCCGCATCTTCGATTCAGGCTGTCCTGGGATCAGACGACGCCGAGGTCAAGCGTGTGGCCCGTGCACTGGCCGACCGGATGATGCCTGCTTCCGGGGGGGACTTCGGCTGCGACACCATCGAGGGGCAGGTTTCCAGCGCTTCTGAGGCCGCCCAGCGGGTGCACCAGACGGTGGAGGCGCTCCAGACCTTCCCCTTTTTTGGAGGGGAAAAGCTGGTGTGGCTCAAAAACGCCAACTTTCTCGGGGACAGCGTGACGAGCAAGGCCGCGGAGACGGTCGAGGCGCTTGAGGGGTTGCAGCGGTTGTTGGAGAACGGGTTGCCAGAGGGAATTCGTTTTTTGCTGAGCGCCACGGAGTTCGACAAGCGGCGCGGCTTCAACAAGGCGTTCGCGAGCCTCGCAACGGTCCAGACCTTCGACCACATGGACACGTCGAGGCCAGGTTGGGAGGAAAAGGCGATGGTGCTGGTGCGGGACCAGGCTGAATCGTTCGGGCTCCGCTTGGAAGGCGCGGCTTTGGAACTGTTGGCGGTGCGTACGGGAGGGGAGCGCCGGGTGATTCTTTCCGAATTGGAGAAAATCTCTCTTTACAAGGGGGAGTCCGCGCGGTTGGTCACGGAGGCTGATGTCCAACTGCTTGTGCCGATGAGCGGCACCGCGGTGGTGTTCGAACTGGGGAATGCGCTGGCGGCGAGAAACACGGGCGCGGCGCTGGCGCTGCTGGAGTTGCTCAAGCGGCAGAAGGATGATTCGCCGATCAAGAGTATGCTGGTGGCGATCATTCCAACCTTCCGTAACCTTCTTGCAGTCAAGGAGTTGATGCAGAAGTACCGGCTTCAGCCCCCTCGGGAGGCCTTTTTCTTCGGTAAAACCCTCGAGAAGCTGCCGCCGGAGGCCACGGAACATCTGCCCCGCAAAAAGGACGGGGGCATCAACGCCTACAGTCTCGGGATCGCGGCACAGCACGCCCACCGGTTCACCCTCAAGGAGTTGCGTGCGGCCCAGAAAAGCGTCCTTGAAGCCAACATTGCCCTGGTCTCGGGGGAGGACCCCCACGGGGTGCTCCAGCAACTGGTCATCCGCCTCGGGCCGGCCTAGGTTTTGAGCCATGTGGATTGCTGTGCTTATCGGGGCTCTGGGCGGGGCGGTTGCCGCGCTGTGCGGTGTTGGCGGCGGGATTGTCATGGTGCCCCTGTTCACCGCATTTCTGGGCCTGCCTCAAAAACAGGCGGTTGCGACCTCCCTTGCCGCGATCGTCTTAACCGCCCTGTTTGCTTCGTTAAAAAACTCGGCCAATCAGTTTGTGGACTGGAAGGTTGCCGCTGCGGCAGGGCTGGCAGGGGCGGTCGTGGCGTGGTTCGCCGCGGACGCCCTGAGGCATCTGAGCAACCGCACGCTGACGGTCGTGTTTGCCTCGGTTATGATTACGGTGGGCGTACGAATGCTCTTTGCGAGGTAGGAAGGTTGCGCGACCGAGGTATTCCCTCATGGAGTTGGGACGCCGCCAAACGTTTGCTCAGGGCTCCAGAGATTGACTGGTGGGGTGCCCGTCTGCTCGATGGCTTCGCGGGGGTGCCTGCTGACGCTGAAAGGCGTTTTACGCGAGGCCGTGTTCCCGGAGGACCTCGAGGTAGGCGGGTTCGCCCTTTTGCACGTTGGCCGTCCAGTCGCTGCCGGAGGCCTCGTCTGCCTTGTCGCTGATGAACTTGTAGCAGTGGAAGAGAACCCCCGCGTGGTGGCAGGCTTTCGCCAAGGCGTAGGCTTCCATGTCCACCACGTCCGAGGGCAGGTGGAGGACGGAGTCTGTGACGAAGCTGTCTCCAGAACTGCAGGTGAGTCCGCCGGTACCTGTCTCGATGGAAAGGGCTTCCTCGTAAGGGGTCTGGCCCGGCGAAAAGCCCAACGCCGTCACGAGCATGTCCCTCTGGAGAAAGCGCGTGCACCGGTGAAGTCCGCCGTCGACGGTGATGCCGCCTGCGGTCCCGAAGTTCCAGATGCGCTGGGGACGGTGTTTTTCGATGAGGCGTGCGGCGGTCAGCGCGGCGTTGACCTTGCCGACCCCGGTGAAAAAGACGTTGGCGAGGCCGGCCAACGCCGGGGCTTCCTCGCGGATTGCGATCAGGATGAGGTCATTCATGGTAGTCGAGCAGTGTTTGAACCTGCACCCCTCGCTCCAAAAGGCGGTTTTCTCCGGGGAGAAACTTCAGGTTCAGGACCGAAGCAAAAACAATCTGCGAGGCGGAAACCCCGAAGTGGCCGGTGAGCAGATCGACCACGGCCAGGGCCGTCCCGCCAGTGGCGAGTACGTCGTCAAGCAGCAGGACGTTGCGTCCCGCCAATGCGCAGTGCGCCTGCATGCTGATGGAGGCGGTGGCGTATTCGTACGCATAGTCCCGGGTGACGACCTCCCCCGGGAGCTTGCCGGGCTTGCGTGCCAGATGCAGCGGTAGACCCCTCAAAAAAGCGACCGGCGAACTCCAAAGAAAACCGCGTGCATCGGGCGAAACAATGGCCTGCGTGGCGTTCCGGTCGCACATTGCATTGAACTCGTTTACTGTCCACGCAAAGGCCTCCGGGTGCTCGACAATCGAGCAGATGTCGAAAAAGCAAACTCCCGGTTTGGGCCAGTCGGGGACGGTGCGGATCAAACTGCGGAGGGTTTCTCGGTCCATGAATGGTAGGCGGAGTCTGCTAGAAAAAAGGACGGCTTGTACAGGGAGAGCCGCGCGCCAGATTGGTGTGGAGGCTGGAGAGGCCTCGCAGTCACCCCTGGAGCATGCGTTTCATTCCCCTTCCTGTTGCACTGGCGGCGTTGCTTTTTCGCGGCCCTTTGTTGTTTTCGCAAGAGCCGACTCCGGCCGTCGCTCTGGTCGCCGAGGGATGGAAGCACCGTGTCTGGCTTTCTTATCCGCCCGAAAAATTCAGGGCGGATGAGATTCCGCAGACCGGGGGCAAAGCCGATGCGGTGCGTCTGAGTGCGGCGCGGGGAGAGGTGGAGCCGTTCCTGCTTTTGTTGCGGTCGGAGGTGCCCCTGCGCGCGGTGGAGGCGCGGCTTTCCCAACTGACCGGCCGCGGGGGCTGCGTGATCCCCGCCCCGCCGGACCCTGCGCGGCACCTCGGGTACGTCTTCATTGACGAGCCGAGCGGAAGCCGGATGGGCCGGACAATGCCGTTCCCCACCGGCACGGGCCTGTTCCCCGATCCGCTGCTGGGCGGCCCTGCAGAGGTGCGTCCCGCGCGGAATCTCCAGTTCTGGGTGACGGTGAGCGTGCCGCGTGACGCCGTGCCGGGAGTTTACCACGGGGAGGTTGTCGTCGGTTGGCGCAGGGAAGGGTGGATGCCTCCGGAGAGCGTTTTGCCGCTGCGGCTTCCAGTGGAGCTGACCGTGCGCAAGTTTGCGCTGCCCGAGCTGTCGCCGCTGCGAAACACGGCGTATTTTTCGACGGGCGAGCTACCGAGGGAACGGCTGACGCCGGAGTGGTTGGCCGGGCTCTGCCGCGATTTCGTCGACCACCGGCATGCGCCCGAGCCGTTGCTGCCCTCGCCCCGGTTGCGCGTGCTCCCGGGACCCTCGCTGGAAGCGGACCTCGGCGCTTGGGAAACCTCAGCGGAAACGGCGCTGGAGCGGCTGAAGGCCGGGCACGTGTTTCTGCCCGTTTCCGGCGGAAAAAACGGTGTGATGCAAGGGCTTTATTTTCTGTGGCATTACCCTGCGATCTGCGGACAGCGCTGGCCTGCCTTCCCGCTGCCGGGCGAGCCCGGAGCTTTCATCTGCGGCGAGGATGGTTCGTTGTCCGAGGATTTCCGCGTCTTGTTTGGGGCCTATCTGCGTTCGGCCAACGCGGTGGTGGAGCGGCGTGGTTGGGCGGGACGGGTGTTTGTGGCCACGATGGACGAGCCCTACACGGCGCATGTCGCGGGCGCAGACCGTGCCCGGGACATCCCTGCCAACAACTATCCGATCATCCGCGCCTTCGCTCGGTTGGTCCGGGAAAACGCGCCCGCGCTTCGCACGTTTTGCACGTCAAACCCCGCGCCCGAGCTCGCAGGAGCCGTGGACCTTTGGTGTGCGCGGAATCTGGACGATCCGGGGACGCTCCGCTCGAGCGCTGCTGCTGCGGCGGGTGCGTTGATGCTGTGCGACAACTACCGCACTTTCATAGACTACCCGATGGTGAGTGCGCGCACGATGGGCTGGCTGTGCTGGCGCAGCGGCGCACGCGGGTGGCTGACGTTTGAGACGCTCGCGGGGCTGGGAAGGGCGTGGTCGGAACCGGTGTTTGTGTATCCGCAGTTCAAGGGAGGAACGGCCTGGGGGCTGGGGCAGTTGTTTTATCCCGAGCCTCTTGGGAGCGGGCTTGTCCCCTCGGTGCGCTGGGAGATGCTGCGCAAAGGGGCCGAGGACTACGAGTATCTGTGGCTGTTAGACGAGCAGCTCAAGGGTCTCCCCGAGGCTCTCGCCAGAAGCAGCGAGGCCATCGAGGCTCGGGAATTTTTGGCGAATGCCGCGGCCAGCGTGGCGGGTGCTGCCAGTGAGGTGGAGACTGCCGGCGCAGCCGCCCAGCCCAATGCGCGGCTTCAGTCGGTTCCGCACGCCCTACGGGAGCGCGCAGCGGCATGGATCGAATGGTTTTCGGAGCAGACCCCACGGCCGCGCTGAAACGGTGTTCCGGATGTGTGCCGCGCGGAGCGGGGTTCGTTTCCCAAAGGCTCGCGAACCTTGCGGCTGCGGCTCTGCTGGCAGGCTTTTGATCGGAGTGTGAGGCTGAATAGGCTTTTCCGCCATCGCGGTTGAGCGTTTGCTGGACTGCTTCCAATGGAGCGTTCCCTGCGTTATAACATCGCCGCCGGCTTTTTCGGCATGTTCTGGATTTGTGCACCGCTGGGTGCGCCGTTGCCGCTCTTGATGCAGGCGGTGGAGGCAACCTCGACGCAGTTGGGGATTTTGTCGGCAGCCTGGCAGGTGGCGATGCTGGCGCAGATTCCGGCCGCGTTCCTGGCTGAGGGGCTTGGACGCCGCAAGGTCATGTGGGCGGTGGTGACCACTGCGCACCGCATGCTGTGGGCTGCACCGGCGGTGTTGCCGTGGCTTTTCCCCGAGGCAAAGACGCAGATGGCCGGGTACCTGATCGTGGCGCTCGGGCTCAGCAACCTGCTGGCAAATTTGGGAACGGCCTCCTGGACAAGCTGGATGGCGGATCTGGTTCCGGCGGATTCGGCAGGAAGGTTCTGGTCGGTGCGCCAGCGCGTGCTTTCGGCCGGCCTGATCGTGGCGACGGCCCTCTATGGCTGGGTGCTCGACAGGCCGGAGTGGCAGACCTCTCTCAAGGGATTCCAGTGGGTGTTCGCCTCCTGCTCGCTGTGTGGGATCGCCGACGTTCTGGTACACTGCCTCGTGGATGAGCCTGCGCGGAAGACGCCGCCGGTTTGGGGCGATGTCCTCGGACGTCTCGTCGCGCCCTTCCGCGTGAACGGATTTTCGACCCTTACCTTGCTGATGGCTTTGTGGACGGGCGCGCAGTCGTTGCTAGGCTACACGCTGGCCATGCCGGGTTTTTTCAGCATGGTGCATTTGCGGGAAAGTTTCGGAGCGAGCTATTCGCAGGCCTCGCTGATTTTCATCACGGCTGCCCTCGGGGCGGGGCTCTTTACCGGCGTGCTGGGGCCGTGGATGGACCGGGCTGGTGCGGCGGCCGTCCTCCGGCGGCTCCTCATCTGGGCCCCCGTTTCGATGATGGCCTGGTGGCTGGCGGCGCCGGGGAAATGGGAGGTTGCCGGGCACGTGTGGCCGTTGGCTGTCGTCTGGATGGCCGTGGCAGCACTCGCGCAGGGGGCTTTTTTGACCGGGGCGTTTTTGTGCCAGTTCCGGCTCACTCAAATGTGCACACGGGAGGAGGGGCGAACCGTTGCAATGGCCGTGCACTGGAGCATTGCCGGCCTGGGTGGGGCGGCTGGAGCCGTCTTTGCGGGCTGGCTGAAGGGCGCGCTGGGCGCCCGAACCGTTCTTCCCTGGGTTGGGCACGGGTACACGTTTGACGCGCTCGTGTTGTTGCACGTTCTCATCGCCTGGCTGTTGGTTTTGCCCCTCAGCGGGCGGCTGAGACGGGAACTCGGACCCCGGAAGGCGGGATGACTCCGCTTTGAGTCGTTCACGGCCTCCCGGACCGTATCAAGGTGGGAGATGCGCAGGGAGGCTGGAGCTCTGGGCCTGTCTTCCTGTGCTTGTCTGCCGTTCAACCCGAGAGCAGCCTTACTTGCCGGCTCCCAAATTCTCCTTCTTCGAGGCGTACCAGACGGATCCCAGAAGGGAAACGAGGACAAAAGCGATACCTGCGGGGCTGAACATAAATGAATGAGCGCTGTGTGTGCCCGAGTGCCACAACTGTGTCAACCCGTTTTGTCTCTGTTTTCTGCAGTCGGCCGCGGCCTCAGCCCATCGGAAGATTGTCGATAAGCCGCGTGCGCCCAAAAAAAACAGCGACGGCCGCAACGCAACCGGTCGCAAGAACACGCACCGGTTGGAGCGACTCTTTGCAAACCAAGGCGATGTAGTCCACGCGGGCAAGCGGGGCCGAGGCGATTCGTTTTTCGAGAAGCCGCCGCAGCGCCGGAATGGAGCGCACCCCGCTGCGCACCGCGTTGCGCGCTTCCTGCAGCGCTTGGTGCAGCACGACCGCCTGGGCGCGTTCGGCGCTGGAGAGGTAGGCGTTGCGGGACGAAAGTGCCAGCCCGTCCGCCTCCCTCACCGTCGGCTCGAAAACGAGGCGGACTGGGACGTTGAGATCACGGACCATGCGTGCCACCACCGCGCACTGTTGGAAATCTTTCCGGCCGAAGACTGCGTGCGTCGGTTGGCAGATTTGGAACAGTTTCAGCACCACCGTGCAAACGCCGCGAAAGTGTCCGGGGCGCGTGCCGCCGCACAGCCCCACGCTTACGCTGGATTCGTCTACCCAGGTGGAAAAGTCCGCCGGGTACATGGCCTTGGGAGTGGGCGCAAAGACGAGGTCGGCTCCCTCAGCATGGCAGAGTGCCTTGTCTCTGGCGAAGGGACGCGGATAGCGGGAAAGGTCTTCCCGCGGTCCGAACTGGGTGGGGTTGACGAAGATCGAAACAGCGACGGTGCCGCTGGAGCCAGCGAGGGAGCGCGCCTTGCGGATCAGGGCAGCATGGCCGGCGTGTAGGGCCCCCATCGTGGGGACGAGCACGAGCGGTCGAGGCGCACAGGCGCACGCTTCCTGGGCAGCGGAGGGAGAACGAAAAACTTTCAAGCGGCGACTGCTACACCAAGGGAGCGCTCCCGGGCAACCTGCGGTTGGCGGAGTTCTCCATGTTTCGCTGGACGGTGTCGTGCGGTTCCCCCCGGAGGGTTCAGCGCGGCACCCCCGTTCGCGATCGGACGGGGGCGCGCTTTTGGAATCCGCAACACGTCGGACAGCCTTACTTGAGCGCGACCACTTCGTATCGGTGCGGGACCGGTTGGTTGGTTTTGTAGATCTCGTCCTCGAGGGCGCGGGCACTTTCCAGGAGCGGCTTGACCCGCTCTGCCATCGCGGCGTGGTACTTTTCAAAGTCGGCCTTCGCAGTGGCTTCGTCCGGCGTGCCGGCGGCCTTGTTCATTTTGTTGCGCTGTCCCTTGAGGGCGGCGAATTCGCCCCGGATTTTCACGTAGACCTCCCTGTTACGCTTCTGGTTGAGCTCCGCAACCTTCAGCGCCTGTTGGTACTGCGGGGTGGCAGCGTTTTCCTCGATTTCGACTCCGGAGCCAAGCTGGGCCTCCGTCCACTTGCCGATCGGCGTGCCGTCGATGCGCACCTCGTAGGAACCGGGGCTCAGGTTACGGACGGTGAACTTCTCGTTGCTCATCCGGTGGCCGGCGTGGACAAGTCTGTAGCCTTCAGCCGCGTCGGCGGGGAGCACCCACGGCAGCGCGTTGCTTTTGACCGTCACGGCGTGTTTCTCGAGTTCGGAGCCGTCGGTGACCTTTCCGTTGCTGACGGCGGCGACCCATTTTCCGTCCTTTTGGGAAAGGGTGATGCCGCAGACCTGCGTTTTGGGAAAGGC
>JBILKV010000224.1:0-7083 GCA_044376515.1 Chthoniobacteraceae bacterium
GCCTTTTCGACGGGTTCCCTGCCGAGGGCGTCGGCGTCTTCCGCTGCGATCCGGTAGAGCCCACCGGGAGAGGCGTGTACCGTGAAAGTGCCGCCGAGAGACTGGGTGATTGTCACCGGCGTGCCCTCCGGGAGATGAACCAGTTGGCCGCTCGGAATCTGGGTGGCCTCCACGTTTCGACGCAGCAGGATAAAATCGTCCATAGAGTGGGGAGGCTACCGTCCTGAGAAGCGCTCAGAAAGCGGGAAGTAACAGGGCACACGCGAACGCGCCGGACAAGCAAGCTCCAAAGCCCCTAACCACCCCGCAAAGACCACTCCCCCGCCGCCTTCAATCCTCATCACGGGTGACCCGCCAACGGGTCTCGGGGTAGAGGTTGATCTCATCGGAATCGATGTCGAACCCGCAGGATTCGAGCAGGAAAGCCACGCCTTCCTTGGAATGCATCGTCTCCCGCAGGCTCCGGGCGAAGAGCTCAATGTATTCCTTGTAACTGTCGAGGGCGAGGGCGCCGTCGGACACAAATTTCGCCAACTCCGCATCGTGGCTGTCAATCAACTCCATCAGCGCCTTGCGCAGGCGCAACCGCATGACCGGATCCACCACCAGGCGGAAAGGGTTGGCGGAGGGATCCGTCGGCACGGGATCCCGGGAAATTTCAAAGGGCAGCGTGGCAAGGTTGTAGGTGGAAAGTGCGTCGTCTTCCATGGGTGGTTCCTGCGTCTTACCTTAGCCCGACTTTGCGCTCCTGCAAGCGGAGCGGCACCCCCACCAGCGTTAGAATTAGACACTGGCGGGGGAAAAATTCGCGGGACTACAGGGTGAAAGCCGGCAACTTGACGATTGCCCCCCCCTTGAGCGCCGACTGATGTGCGCAGAGTCCCACGCACGTCCAGTTAGCCGACTGTCTTGCATTCGGAAAAGGATCGCGGTCCTCAACCAGCGCGCTCACAAACTCGTGCACCAGATGAGGATGGGATCCCCCGTGGCCCGCGCCCTGAGTGAAGGAGAGGTGCTTTTTCTTCCCCTTGCCGTACACCCCGCCCGTGGTGAACGGGCGAATCGCCCGCGGAAGCCGTTTGGCGTAGTCGGGCGCCTTGACCAGTTTGGGGATTTTCGGTTCGGGATGCTTGGCCCGGTGCAAGACCAGCGGCTCGTGCTCGATCAAAGGCCACTCTACCGAAGCCTTGTCTCCATACACATCGATGCTCTCCCGGTACTGCCGCGCCGTGTCGAAAAGGCTCCGGATGATCCGCGCGGAGACATCCGAGTCGTGAAACTTGATGTGCGCCGTTTCCACCGCAAAGGGCGAGCCGTAGTGCTTTTGCAACTCCTTGCGGATGGTCCCGGAGCCAAAACAGCTGACGTACTCGGCAGGTTTGCCCGCCAGACCGCTCACCGGTCCCACACAATGGGTCGCGTACCACATCGGGGGCAGCCCCGGCCAGTAGTTCGGCCACCCGTCCATGTCCTGCTGATGGCTTGCCTGCAGAAACTGCAACCTGCCCAGCTGCCCCTTGTCGAGAAGCTCCCTCATGAAGAGGTACTCGCGGGCGTAAACCACCGTCTCGGCCATCGTGTACTTCAGCCCCGTTTTGCGGACCAGTTCGACGATCTGCTTGCACTCCTCTATGCTCGTGGCCATTGGCACGGTGCAGCTGACGTGTTTGCCCGCCTTGAGCGCGGCGATGCTCATCCAACCGTGGTCGGGAATGGGTGAATTGATGTGAACGGCGTCCACGTTCGGGTCCTTGAGGACGTCGTTGAAATCCGTATAACGCACATTCACCCCGAAGGCGTCGCCCACGGCGTTCAGCTTCTCTGGATTGCGCTGGCAGATGGCGTACATGTGGGCGTTGGGATGGAGTTGGTAGATCGGAATGAATTCCGCTCCAAAACCGAGGCCGATGATTGCCACGTTGACTTTCTTTTTTGACATAAACAGGAGGGTAGGCTCGGGAACAACCGTTCAGTGACCGAGCGTGCCCGAAAACACCCCCCGCCGCTCTGACAAGTTTTGTGAACGATCGGAACCGGAACAACGCCGGCGAACCGCTACCGAACCGCTACTCGAGACAGGCCGCCTCCTTGGTGCTGCGCACAAAAAGGCGTCCGCCCGAAATGGTGGGTGTCGTCCAGCACTTCCCGTCCAACACCTTCTGCCGGCTCAGTTCCTTGTAGGCGGCCGGTTCCGCGGCAAACCGCACGATCTCACCGGCATCCGAAAGGGCCACCACTTCGTTGCCCATCAGTACGACGTGGCCGGGGCCGAATCCTTCCTTGGTCCATTTCACATCACCCGTGGCGATGTCCACGCACTTAACCGGTCCCTTCCCATACTCCTTGAACTGGAACATCCCGTAGAGGTAGCCGTCCTTGACCACCGGCGTGCTCCAATGATTGGCAAGGGGTTGGTTGCCGGGCATGCGATAGATTTCGGTCGCAGTGAAACCCGCACCCGTCTTGGCGATGCGGACCGCCCCGGCGCCCACCCCGTATCCAGCCGAGCAGTAGACAATGTCACCACTCACCACCGGCGAAGCAGCCGTTGAGACCTTGAAGGGGAAGCTGTAACGCCAGAGCTCTTTGCCCGACTTCGGCTCAACGGAAAGCAGCCCCGACTGGAGGAAGAAAATCACCTGCCGCTGTCCCTGAATGGTCGCAGCCACGGGGGTCGCGTGCGTGATCTTCTCATCAAAGGCATTCCACACGATCTTGCCGGTGGCGGGATCCACCGCCATCAAGGACTTCCCGGGCCCGCCCCCGCCAACGTAAATCAAACCGCCTTCGATGAGCGGCGACGCCGCGTTCTGCCAGCGGATGTTCTGCCCTTCGTGCTCGGCCTTGATGTCCACCGTCCAGACGGGGTTTCCGCTGGCGACATCGAATGCCCGGAGCGCGAGGTTGGACGAGAGCACGTAGACCCGGCTTCCCAAAACAACCGGAGTGGAACGGGGTCCGTCCCCGCCCTTGTTGTCGGGGGTTCCGTCATCCCCGCCGCCGTCAAACTTCACCACGCTCAATGCCGCCGCCCAAAGCTCCTTCCCGCTGACTGCGTCCTGCACCGTGAGGAATTCCTGCGGAGCGCCGTCCTTTTCCCGGAGCGCCAGGGTGAACACCCTGCCCGCCGCCACCGTGTAGGAACTGAATCCGCCGCCGCTCGGAGTCTTCCAAACCGGCTTCAGCCCGGCCTGCTTCCATTTCAGGATTTCCCCGGAAACACCGTCTCCGGCGGCACCGCGGTACTGCGGCCAGTCAACGGCGTGGAGGGCAAGCGGGCTTGCGAGAACAAGGGTGAGGAGGCTCTTTTTCATCGGTCGGGGTGTTAATTGTGTTTCAGTGTCCAAAGAACGAAAACTAAGAACGGAGGTCTGCGCTACTGCACGCTCCATTTGAGGTCATCAAACCGGATGGGAGTTCCCGAGTACGGACTTCCCCAGATCGCGGCGCGGCCGGCGGCCAAATCGCCCTGCACCTCCCAACGGACCTGCGGCGCAGTTGGAGCGCTCCCCTCCGACCAGGCGCGCCCTTCGATCACCCATCCGGCACCATCCTTGCGGAGGCTCAGTTTGAGCGTGGTCCAACTCCCGGACTGCCATGCAAACGCCACGCCGGCGAGCGGTTCATCGCCCTTGTAGATTTCGAGCAACCCCTTGCCGGGACTGACTTGGAGCCGGTACCCGCCCGCTCCGCGGAGGCTGAGGCCGAAAGTTGGAAACTTCCTTCCCGTTTTGGTTCCATGGAAGCGGCCCTCCAAACTGCAGGGCTCCGCGCTGGCCGGCCCAAACAGCGCACCGAAGGTATCCAGCGGCGAACCGGGCAGTTCCAGAAAGTGGGCGCCTCCGTCCACGGCGACGGCAAATTCTCCTGCCAGCGCCAAAAATTCTTTGGGCATGGGGCCCGCTGGCAGCGCCTCAAAATTTTGTTCGAAAAGGACGGTGTCGGCCGCATGCAGGCCGCAAAGCATCGAGGCTAGGAGTGTGGAGGTCAGGACGAATCGTTTCATTTTCCAATGCAAATAAGCTCTTCAGCGGTGCGCAAAAAAATGTCCCCGGCCGAAAGGACCACGGAGGAGCGCGTGGGTGAACCACCGCCCATCTCCGCCGTGTGGACCAACTCGCCGGTAGCGGCGTTCACCACAACCACCGTGCCCCGTTCGCTGATGCAGTAAACCCGGCCGTCGGCTGCCGTGGGGGAGGCCTTGAAATTTTCGCGCACGCCCAGCGACACCTGCCATTGTTTCGCCCCGGTCTCGGGCTCCAAAGCGGTGAGCATTTGTTTGTCGCCGTCGAGCACGTGCAACACGTTGCCGTAAAGCACTGGGGTGCAGACGTCCGGCGGAAACTCGTCAAACTTCCAAAGGGTGCGGGATTCGGTGACGTCGCCGTTCCCGCCACTCCGCACCCCGATGACCGGCACCCGTTTGGGACCCGAGGCGATGGCCACGTCCTTGTAAACGACTGGAGAAGGAACGATCCGCATCCACTCGCCCTTTTTCGGGTTGAAGCCGCCGGCGCGCCACAGTTCCGCTCCCGTCTCTAGGGCATGCCCGGTGAGGAAATCGCCTCCGATGATCACGAGTTCCCTGCGTCCGTTGAAGACCAGCGGCATCGGGGTTGCATAACTTTCCTGAGATTCCTTTCCGGCATCCGTGGGCCGGATCACACGCCAGACGGTTTTTCCGGTGAGGGCGTCGATGGACAGGAGAAAGGACTCCCGTTCCGCCTTGCCGTCGAGCGCATGGGTGTAGTCCTGCGGCACCGGATCGCGCTGGAGGACCTGCAGATAGAGGCGTCCCTCAAAGAGCAGCGGGCTGGATCCATAAAGCCACATGAGCGAAAACCGACCAAACTCAGCACTCAAATTACGCTGCCAGAGGATGTTGCCATCGAAGTCAAGCGCCACAAAATCCCCCGTGCCGTAAAGGATGTAAACGTGCTTCCCGTCCGTCACAGGGGACGGAGAGGCCATGTTCGGGGAGGTCTTGCCCTTGGTGGTGTCGCCCGTGGAGAGCACCTTTTGCCAGAGTACTTTGCCGTCCCTACGGTTGATGCAGAGCAGCAACAAGTCCTTGTCGGCGTTCGGAGAGGAAACAAAAATCCGGTCTCCGGCAACCACAGGGGTCGCACCGCTGAAACCCGGGAGGGGTGTTTTCCATCGGACGCCCTCGGTGGCGCTCCAGGTTTTCGCGAAGCCCTTGTCCGGCGAGGATCCCGAGAGATCAGGACCGCGCCACTGGGGCCAGTCGGCCGCGCCGGCCGTCGGGAGGAAGACATGCAGGCCACAAACGAGGGCCAATCCAAACAGGGGGGATAAGGAGCGCATTGTTGAGGAAAACCAAAACGGACTATCTTCGCCCCCTCGGTTTCTTGGAAGCCGAAACAGCCATTCTCAGGCGCGGTCATTCCAGTTGCGTGTGCAGTTGCGTGTGCGGGCGCAACCGGTCGAGCTAAACCCTGGGCTGCTTGGCGCGTTTCCCGGCGGCGTCCATTTTTCGGTAAAGCGTGGCCGTGGAGATGCCCAGCATGTGGGCCGCCCTATCGCGGGCACCGTGGTTGAGTCGGATGATCTCCTCGATGTAGCGGCGTTCCTGCTCGGCGATGAAATCCGACAGGCTCATCCCCAGCCGGACAGGGAGCTCGGCCGTCCCCTGCAGGTGGAAGGCGCCGGCGCCCCTCTGCTTTGAAAAAGCCCCCTTTGAATGGATCGTTTGGGAATTGGGGCGCCCGCCAAGTGGCTTGCAATTCACCACGTGCGGCGGAAAGTCGCTCACCCGAATTACTCCCTCCTCGCACAACGCACAGGCCCGTTCGACCGCGTTCTCCAGCTCCCGAACATTTCCCGGCCACGGGTACCGGTTGAGAACGGCGGCGGCGGCGGGCTCGACATGAAAGGGCCCGCTAGCCGAGGGCCGCGAATGTTTCTGCAGAAAATGCTCCACCAAAAGCGGGATGTCCTCCACCCGCTCTCGCAGGGGCGGCACCTCCAAAGGAATCACGGCGAGCCGGTAGTAGAGATCCTCTCGAAAATCCCCGGTCATGGTCTTTTCAAAGAGCGGCTCGTTGGTGGCAGCCAGCACGCGCACGTGGATGGGGATGCTGCGGTTGTCCCCCACCCTCCGAAGAATCCGCTCCTGAAGCACGCGCAGCAGTTTGGTCTGGAGCAGGGGCGCCATCGAGTTGATTTCATCGAGGAAAATGGTGCCTCCCTCCGCCTCCTCAAACAGCCCTATTTTGTCCTGCACTGCCCCGGTAAATGCGCCCTTTTTGTGGCCGAAGAGTTCGCTCTCCAGCAGGTTCTCGGGTAGGGCCGAACAGTTCACCGCGACGAAGGGTTTGCTCTGGCGCGCCGAGTTGAAATGCAGCGCCCTCGCCACCAGCTCCTTGCCCGTGCCGCTTTCTCCGGCAATGAGGATCGTCGAGTCGGTGCTCGCCACCTTGTCGATCACCCTGAAGAGCTCCAGCATCCGGGACGCTTTTCCGACGATCTGATCAAATCTCCCCGCGTCCGGCGGCAGATCCGAATCGGGAGAAATTTGCCCGCCATGGGACTCCACGCTGGCTGTGAGCGCCTTCTGGACCGCCGAACGCAAGTCAACCACATTGAAGGGTTTCAGCACATAGTCGAAGGCCCCGGAACGCATCGCCTCCAAGGCCACTTCCAACTGCCGGTTGGCCGTCAGCAGGATCACTGGAACCCCGGGCAGGGTGAGACGCGCGGCCCGCAGGATATCCATCCCGTTGACACCGTTCATCCGCAAATCTGTCAGGATCAACTGCGGCGAATGCCCCAGCATGAAATCCAGCGCTTTCTGGCCCGAGGCGTAGGGGATGGGGGTGTGCCCGTCCTCTTTGCAAAGACCCGAGACGACCTGCACCATGGCAGGGTCGTCATCAATGATTAGTATGCGCGCCATCCGGTCTGGGGGGTGTCCGGCAAAATTTTTGGGTGGGCATCAATTTTCTGCCTAAGAAAGGTTCTGCTTTCTTTCCATTCGGAAGAAAAGCCCAAAAAAAGGCTTTCACACCACCAGGGCAAAGCCACCCGCCCGCGTGCCGGATTGAGGCGTCCCCTGCCGGACCC
>JBILKV010000377.1:0-7076 GCA_044376515.1 Chthoniobacteraceae bacterium
GCCACCGGACACCCTGCTGATAAGCAGGTCATAGGAGCCCGCGTCCTGGGCGGAGACCGCATTGAGGACGAGCGTGGTGGTGTTCACTCCGGAGCGGACGCCGGTGACATCCGACAGGGGAACGCCGTCCTTGCGCCACTGGTAGACAACCGTCACCCCGGTCTGGCTCGGGATCTTGATCCGGAACGGGATTTCGACGGTGCTGCCAAGCTTGGCCGCGATCGTATTGACGCCCACCGTGGGTGAGGCTGCGGCGCTGGCAGCGCCCTCAGCGTCTTCATCCGGGATGACCAGTTCACGGATGAGGGAGAGCTGCGCCTCCGAGCTGCGAGCGGGACGGGACGCCCCGTTAATGAGCACCGAATTGGTGACTTCCACCCGGTAGGCCCCCTCATCCGCGGCGGTTGCCAGGCGAAGTGTCAGCATCGGGGTGGTCGCACCTGAAACCAGGGATCCATCGGTGAGCGCGACCCCGTTCTTGCTCCACTGATAAGCCAGCGGAGGCGTTCCGATGGTCTCCACCGAGAAAAGAACCGTGTCGTTCTGGTTCACCGTTTGGGTGATGGGCTGGGTGAGGAGGACGGGAGGCGAATTGACCGTGATCCGCGCGGGCAGGCTCGTCGCGGAATTCACCTCATTGGATACTACCACATCATACCTTCCACCGGAGCCATCGCTGGTGGCCGAACCCGGGTCCGCCGCGGCGATCAGAAGCACGTCCGTGGTCGCCCCGGAGATGAGGCCCGGCACATTCTGAACGGGCACGGGTAAGCCCGCCGCGTTGTACTTGCGCCACTGGTAGGCCAGACCGTTGGTGCCCAGAAGGGGCGAGCCTGTGGCCACAACACTGAGCCGCAGGCCGGTTCCCGGATCTACACTCTGGCTCTGGGCGGAAAGGTCGGTGAGGATCACCACCTTGTTGAGCACGTTAACGCTCACCGGCGTACTGGCCACACTGCCCACCTGGTTACCCACAATCACGTCGTAGATGCCCGAGTGTACGGAGGTTGCACCGTCGGGTTCCCCGCCCGCGATGGTGTAGCTCTCAGCGTTGGCTCCCGCAATCAAACTCCCGTCCTTGCGCCACTGGTAGGTGAGGGCGGGCGTCCCGGCAGCCTTGACGACCAGAGTCGCCCTGCCTCCCTCCGGCAGCGGGGGCGCCACGGGTTGAACGGTGATTCTGGCCGGCTCGCGCACCGTCAACCGTGCCGATTTGCTGACCGACTTGCCGTAGGCATGCGTCACCACCGCCTGATACATGCCCGCCTTGGTCGCATCCACCGAGGCCACGCGCAGGGTCGCCCCCTCGGCACCCGCAAGCGGCACGTTGTCCTTGTACCACTGGAAGGTGGGATTCCTGCCCTTGGCGGCTTCTACTCTGAACTCCGCGGTGTCGTTCGGGTTGACCTCGGCGTCAACAGGCTCCAGCGTGATCACATTTGCCTCGCGCACAGTCACCTGCACTCTCGCGGACTGCTCTTCGCCCCGCGCATTCGAGGCCGTGACCCGATAGCCCGCAGAGTCGCTCGGCACCAGGTCCGACAAGGTGAGGGTCGGGCTCGTCGCGCCAAAAATCTCCCCCCAGCGCCCCGCCAGAAGCCGCTCCCATTTGTAGGAGATTGCGCCGCCGCCGGAAGCCGTGACCGAGAGCGTGACCGAACCTCCCGCATCGGTGGACTCCGAGCGGGGCTGGGCCGTGATGCGCACCGGCACGAGCAGCGCCACGGCAACCTTCCGGCTGACGGCCGTTCCCAGAAGGACGCGGCCGGTCCCGCTCTGGAACGAGTTGGTCACCTCGGCATGGTACTCCGCAAGAGCGTTGTTGGGCTCGTCGGCACGCAGCACGACACGGTAGGACGCCTGTGTTCCCCCCTGCACGGCAGCCCCGTTGCGGAACCACTGGTACACAAAGTCCCCACTCCCGGTCGCTGCAACAACCAGAGTGTGGGATGCCGCATCAGCACCGCCTTCAACCGGCTTGGGCACCAACTCGGTGTTGCCAACGGGTTCACCTGTAACCCGCGCGGGCATCAGCACCTCAAGCCGGGCAACCTGACTCACCACCACCACCGAACCGCTGAACACGGACACGTCGTAGTCGCCCGCGTCCGCCTCGGTGACGCTCGAGAGCGTCAAGGCCGGCCCTGTGGCGCCCACGATGTTCCTGCCTCCCCGCCGCCACTGGTAGCGCAAGCCGTTGCCCTTGGCCTCGACGGAGAACGACGCCCCCTGCCCCAAAATGCTGCTGAGGCTCGCCGGATGCCGGATGAAATTGACGGCATTGCTCACCTCAAGCGCCGCACCGCTGCTGGTGACCGGCGCCCCAATGCTGTTGGAAACGCGCACCGTGTACTCACCCGCATCCTCAAGGTCGACCGAGGAGAGAGTCAGCACCGGCGTGGTCGCGCCGGACACCCGCGGACCGTCGCCCAGCGGGACACCGTCCTTGCTCCAGACATAGGCGAGAGGCGAGGCGCCCTTGGCCTCGACCGAAAACTTCACGCTGCTTAACCGGCTGGCCGTCTTGGACTCCGGTTGGGTGACAATCCCCGCGGGCAAACTCACCGCCAAAGCAATCCCAGCACTGGTCACCGAATTCGCCTGACTGGTGGCCACCACTTCGTAGGAGCCGATTTCCCCCTCCGTTGCGGCGGCGCGGCTGAAGGTCGGATTGGTTTCACCGGGAATGGCCACGCCGTTTCTGCGCCATTCGTAAGAGACCCCGGCCGAGGACCCGCCATTCCCGCTCAGGGAGGTGGCCAGATTGATCGCCTCGCCCTGCCTGAAACTCACCGAACTGACTTTGGCGCCACCGCTGGTGATCGCAACTTCCGTGAGGGGTTGGCGCACCTGAATGCCCCGGATCGCGCTGGAGGCTGAACTCACCTCCCGACCGCCCTCATCACGCACGAAGGCGCGGACTGAAAAGTCTCTCTGTTCGCTTCTGGACGGCAACCCCGACACCGCCAGCGTCGCCCTGGTTTCCCCCGGAATCGGCACACCGTTGCGCGACCATTGGAAGCGGATGGATCCTCCCGACACGCTGGGATCGCCCCCTCTCGCGCCAACGGAGAGTTCAAAAGGTTCGCCGGGATTCACCGTCAAGGTTTGGGGCAACCCCCGGAACAGGATGACCGGGTCAAACACCCGCACCCGGGCGGTGCTGCTCACCGCGTTGAATCCAGAGTCGGCCGTGACTTCATAAAGGCCGCCAACGGGCGTGCCCGGGAATTCAAAACTGCCGCTGGTTGCCTGCGCAATGACACTGCCGTCGCGCTTCCATACATAGTTAAGCGCACTGACTGCGGTGGATGCTTTTGCACTTGCCACACTGAAGTCTGACCAGACGAAGCCAGACTGACCCCTCACCAACGTCAAAGGCTGCAGGTCCGAGATCTTTTTAATCGGCGTTCCGGACGCCTCGACCGTGACCGCCTTGGAGAAGGAGGTGCCGATCCGGTTGGTCAGCGCCACGTCGTACTCTCCCAACTGATCGGGCCCCGCAATGTTGACCTTCAGCGAGGAAGCGGTTGCACCCGGAATCCGCACGCCGTCCTTGCGCCATTGGAAGGACACTCCGGCAGGCGCGCCGGGGAGTTCCAGCGTCACCGTCCCGCCTACAACTGCATCTCCAGACCTGAACACCTCCAGACCGCTCTCGGGCGGGGCGGCCGCGGTAATGACGATGCTGAGTGAGCCCGAGCGCGTCGTCACGGCGGACGCACTGGTCGCCGTCCCGGTGACCCTCCGCAGGAGAGTCCCCCCCGTTTCATTCAGCGGCGCGAGGACGCTGACCTGTCCGGATTCCCCGAGTTGGATCCAACTCGGAACCGTCTGTCCCGAGGCAAAACTCCACGCAAAGGCCGTCCCGCCTGCCGGAGCGTCTCCCTGAAAATTGTTCAGATTGATCGAACTCACCGACTCGCCGGCGGTGGCCCTGACGGTCGCAGTGAACTCCGGCAATGTCACAACCGCAGGGTCCACTTTCAGGAACAACGTCGCCTGGGCACTGCCACTTGGATTGACCGCTTTCAGCACAATGCGGTAGGGCTCCGCTCTGGACTGGCTCCTCGCGGGCACCCCCGAAATCCTGCCGGTCTGTGAATCGAAGGACAATCCGGGCAGTGCCTCCAGCCCGGACGCCTCGAAGCTGGTCGGGCTGCCCGTGGCCACGAGAGCGTAGCTGTAGAGTTTGTCCGCCGGAGCGGATTCATTCAAGGAGCTGGTGATGGAGGGAGGCGGCGCGAGCAACTCCAGAGCAAGCACCGCACGGCCCAACCCCCCGTCGTTGGAAGCGCCGATCCCGACCGAAAGGACGCCGGGTTTCTGCTCGGCGCTCGGCACTCCGGAGATGAAGCCCGAATTCGGATCCAAAGAGAGCCCGGCGGGCAGTCCTTCCGCTGTAAAGGAGACGGGATCGTTGGTCGCCTTAATCTGGTAGGCAAACGGGTTATTGGGAGTCGCCTTTGCCGCCAGCTCACTCGAGATGACCGGCACGGCGCGGCCCGCGATGATTGTGAGTGTCCCAGAAACCGTTCCCGCAGCATTGGTCGCACCGATGATTACAGGGTACGCCCTGCTCTGGATCTTCATGATCTGCGTGCCCGAGGAAATGAGCCCCGTTTTTTCATCGAGCGACAAGCCCGCCGGAAGACCCGACTGCGAGTACTTCGTTGGAAACCCTTCCGCAAGCAACTGATAACTAAATGTCTGACCAATGGTCAGGTTCACCACCATTTCAGAACGGAACGTGGGAATGGCGTAGCCAATCGAGAGCGAGAGAGAGGCCGTCACACTACCCCCTGCGTTGCCCGCCCCGACGGTGACCTCGAAGGTCCCTTCGGTCGAGGGCACGCCGGAGATCACGCCGGTTTGCGCGTCGAGATTCAATCCACGGGGGAGACCCAAGGCGCTATAGGTCAACCCGCCTCCTGTCGCCTGAATCTGGTACTGAAAGCTCTGACCGACGAAGCCGCTTGCCTTGGGCGTCACGGTGAGGACGGGCGCCGCGGGCCGCACGTTGACCTCAAGGGCGGCGCTCCCGGTACCTGACGCGTTGGAGGCGGTTAAACTGGCGTTGTAGGTTCCGGCAGTCGTCGGGACCCCGCTGATCCAGCCGGTCGACGCATTGAGGGTCAATCCGGGCGCAAGCCCGGTTGCGCTGTAACCGGTGGGCGCGTAGGTGGCCGTGATCCGGTACTCAAACGGCGCACCGACCTGGCCCAGAACCTTCAACGTGCCCCCGATGACAGGAACCGTGACGGGCGTCGCTCCCTGCACCAAGAGATCCAGCACTCCGGTGCCAGTCCCCGACGCGTTGGAGGCGCTCAGGGCGATCCGGTAGCTCCCGGACGTCGTGGGCGTCCCGCTGAGGATGCCTTGGGCGGAATCGAGGGCGAGGCCGCCGGGCAAAGGGCTCGCGGTGTAAGCGTTGGGAAACTGGCCAGCGATGATTTTGTAGGAGAAGGGCTTGCCAACCTCAGCGACAGCCGTCTGGTTTCCCGCGATCGTCGGCGAGGCTGTTCCTCCCACAGAAAGGCCGATTCCGAAGAAGGATCCAGTTGCGGGCCTGCTTAAGGTCAACTGCGTCGCGGAATCCACGCGCAGCACCGTCGTCCCGATTTCCACGCCCAACCCGGAGACCCCGTCACCGGCGCTGATTCCGGCTGTGCTCGAAGCACTGACCGCACTGCTGCCCGCCAGCAAAGTCACCCCGTTGAGCAACTTGGATCCCGACCCACTCACAACCAACTGGATACGGCCGACACTCTCGGACCAGAAACCGCTGGATCCTCCAGATACGTAGCGCCGCACGTAATAGTTGTAAGTGCCGGACGCCGTCATCGCGCTCGGCAGGGCCGCTAAAGTGCCGGTGGTCATCCCCTGGTTACTCAGCAGCGAGACGCCGCTCAACTGCGACCCCAGCCCTGTTCCGATGGCGTTCCAGTTTACGAAAGCTCCGGTCGGCACCTCACCCGCCAACGGGTTCAAATCCAGAAGACTTGGCTCCTTCTGGCCGACGGAAACCGACAGAGTTCCGGTGAACACTGGGTTGACCACGAACGTATTCACCAACCCTGTCAGTGCCGCGTTCCGTGCGTCCCTGGCCTGCACCAGGACCTGTCCCGAAGTCATGGCTGCCGAGCCCGCCCCGAGCAACAGGCTGCCCCCGCTCGTCACCGTCCATCGCTGCGTGCCTTGGATTGACTGGCTCGGGAGCAACGCCCAGCTCAACGGCGCAACGAATCCGCCGCCCGCGGGCAGCAAACCGTTCAGATCCAGCCACACTCCACCCGGTTGCGTCGCCTCGGCATTCAGCAGCGCCGAGAAATTCACAACCGTCCACGACACCTTCACCGTCTGGATCGGCTGGGAGATTCCGCTGTTGGGATCGCTCACCTTCGCGTCCGCGTAAAGCACATGCCTGCCCGATAACTCCGCCGTCGGCGCAGGGATGCTGAGGGTGCCGCTCGCATCAATGCTCAGCCCTCCGGTGGGCGGCGGCGCCCCGGTCGTCAGCGACCAACTAACCGTCGACCCAGTTGGAATATAAAGCCTGCTGTTGAGGCTCACGGTCCGCGCGGGAGTGGTCGCCACAACGCCACTATAACTTGCAAGCATCGGGTATCCCACCCTCACGTTTACCACACCGCGCTGCTTGAAACCGGCCTCGTTGCTCACCTCCACCAGCACCGGCAAGGGTACGTCTGAGTAGTTTGCGTTGCTCGACACCTGAAAGGTTCCACCCGTGCTGAGGCTCATTCCGCTGGTGGTCATCCAGGGTTGCCCCTCCACCAGCGTCCATCTCCGCGCAGACACGTTGGCGAAGGCGGTTCCGCTCACCAGCGGATTCAGGTCCAGTGAAGCCAATGTCAACGGTTCGACCGAAGACGTAGGTCCCTGTGCCTCCGAGCGGTCCGCGAACACGGAGATGCCGAAAAACACCGGTGCAACCGTCACCTTTCCAAAGTATTTCACCTGCGCCGGATCGGTCACCTGCACGTACACCTCGAGCGGCGTCGTCCCAACCTGAAGCCCGGGCGCCGCACTCAGCATCCCTGCCGCCGTGACACCCA
>JBILKV010000225.1:0-7066 GCA_044376515.1 Chthoniobacteraceae bacterium
CGAACAGGGTCCAGGTGTCCACGACGGTGACCTGCGAATCGCCGCGGACGGTGTTTTCATAGAGCGCGTTGACCGCCTTGATCGCCTCGCTGGGGCGCTTTTTTTCGGGGCTGCTTGGGAAGACGCGGCACAGGACCACGGGAACCTTCGGGTTGTGCGCCTTGATTGCGGAAAAGATTTTTTCGAAGTTGCGGCCGATCGCGTCGGCCGGGACGCCAACCTCAATATCGTTGGTGCCCAACAGCAGGACGATGCCTTTCGGATTGAGCGAAAGTACGTCCTCCTGCAACCGGATGAGCATGCCACGCGTGGTGTCCCCGCCGATTCCGCGGTTGGCGAGCTTCATGCCCGGGAAGAGCCCTTTGAAGTCCGCCCCCCAGCCTTGGGTGATGGAGTCTCCGAGAAACACGATGGCGCCCTGATCCTGCTGGATGCGCTGCGACCATTCCTTTCGGGCGTCGTGCCAGCGTTTCACGTAGCCGTCGTACCGGCGCAGCGCGCCCTCACCGGGGAGGGATGTCTCTTCCGCAGTGGAGGGCAGCGTCCAGCGGTCCGGCTGGGCGGTTTGTCCGCGAAGCGGGGACACATTCCCCAGCGTGATGGCGGCCAGGATCAGTGAGGGAGCGAGAATGCGGGGAAGGAACATACCGGTGGGAGAAGTGGAGGGGTTCGGGTTTTGGGGGTATCCGCCGGACATGGCGGAGGTTTCCATCAGAGCACAACGCCGCAGGCTGCGGGTTGAAAGCGGATTTTCGATGGTGACCGGGAAAAGGTGGAAGGGTTCGGCTCAAAGCCGCAGGGCACCGGCCCCGTTTATTGCGGACCTTGCGCCTGTGCGTGCCAGTAACTGGCAGAGGCGAAGTCGCCCGTGCCGAGGGCGGCGATAAATGCCAGTTTGGCTGCGTCGCGGGAGTGGATCTTTTCCCAAGATTGGCAGGCGAAAGTAAGGGCAGAGGCGGAGTGCCCCTGACGGAGCAGCATGGCTGCCCGGGTGAGGTCGTCTGCGGCGGTGTCCCGGATCGTGAGGAGCAGGGACAGATCCGAACCGCAGCGGGGGCACTCCGGTTCGGTGGTGAGTTTGGCGCAGCTGGGGCACTTGAGTTCCACGGGTTAGTCCTCCAGGTAAAAGACAAGGTCGCTCAGTGCGTCGTTGTGTTCCCTGAGCTTTTGCCAGTCACCCGATTTGATTGCGTCGGTGCTCTGTTGCAGGTGTTCGCGGACATCGGCGGCGTCCTCTTCATTGAGGGCGTTTGCCAACAGCGCCTCGGCCCGCTGGCGCAGTTCCTTGGCCTCTGCGAGGAGTTGCTTGTCGGCCGGCCCGGTGGCGGCTTCGTCTCGGCCCGCGGCGGCGCGGTCACTTGAAGGAGTACCTTCCCCGGCAGCGGTGGCATTGTGTTCGAGGAGCCCCTGGATGTTTGCGCGTGCCGACTCGATGTCAAAGGCGACCCCCTTTTCGTTGATGTCCATGGTCACTGTCTTGCTCAGGCCGGTAATCTTCTCCAGAGCCGTGACTTTCAAGAGGCCGCTCAGATCAAGGCTGAAGGTCGCGAGCAACGGGTTTCCCTCAGGGACCTGCGCCAGGCCGTGGACTTTGAAGCTGCCTACAAGGGTGTTTTCCTCAGGATCAATGGACTCGCCCTCGTACACGACCATTTCGACGGTTTCCTGATTGTCGAAAACGGTTCGGAACAACTCGGATTTGGTGGCGGGCAGGGGGGTGTTGCGGCGGATAATCGGCGAGCAGCGCAGCACCGGCTCCAGTTCGTAGCGCTCCAGCACGCTCAAACTCAGAGTGTGGGCAGCGATGTCGACCAGAACAGGGTGGGTTTGCTCGCCGGCAATCGATGCCGCGCAAATGCCGGCCCCGAGCGCCACAATCAGGTCGGGGTTCACTTCGGAACGCGGTTCGTGTCCGAGGAAATCTTCGAGCAGCCTGTGGACGGTTGGTGAACGGGTGGCACCCCCTACCAGCAGCACCTTGGAGAGCTCGCCGGTGGAAACGCCAGCGTCCTTGAGGCTTTTTTGGACGCAATCGAGCGTTTTGTGCAGGAGGGGTTCAACCAACCGGTTGAAGGTCTCTCGCTCCAACTCCTCCTGCAGGTGGCGGTCTCCGTGGATGAACTCTTCCTCCACCTTGGTATAGGGGGCATCCGAAAGCTGGCATTTCGCCCGTTCCAGCGAAACTTTCAAGCGGCGGTCGGTCCTGAGCTCCCCGCCGAGCGATTCCCGTTCCTTCTTGAGAAACAGCGACTTGACGTGGTCGACGAGCAAAAGGTCGAAGTCGTCTCCGCCAAGGTGCGTGTCGCCCCGGCTGGCCTTGACCTCGACCACGCCACTTTCGATCTGGACCACCGAGACGTCGAAGGTGCCTCCTCCCAGGTCGTAGACCAGTACCTTCTCGGTCTCATTCCTGCCCGCGCTGTAGGCCAGAGCGGCCGCCGTGGGTTCGTTGATGATCCGGACCACTTCCAATCCCGCCAGGCTTCCCGCATCCTTGGTGGCCTTTCTCTGGCTTTCGTCAAAGAACGCCGGCACCGTGATGACTGCCTTGCGGATTGGCGTCCCCAGATGGGCTTCGGCCTCCTCCTTCAACCGGCGGAGGATGAAACTGGAAATCTCTTCCGGACTGTAGGCGGCGTCACCCAGGCGCACCTGCGTCTTCTGCCCCATCAAACGCTTGACCGAGAGGACCGTGGATTCCGGCGCAGCGACCAGCATGTTGCGCGCAGCGGCGCCGACGATGAGCTTGCCGGCGGGATCCAGCGCAACACACGAGGGCATGGTGGACTGGCCGTCGATGGGAATGATCTGGGGAACGCCGTCCTTGACGTAGGCAACCGCGGAGTTGGTGGTGCCCAGATCGATGCCGATGATGATTTCTTTCATAGAGAGGCTTTGCTGATTTTGACTTCCGCAGGGCGCAGCACGTTGTTCTGCCAGAGGTATCCCGGTTGGATTTCTTCCAAAACGGTGTAGGCAGGAAGCTCGGAGGACTCGGAACTGACCGCGACCATGGTGTTTGGGTCGAAGGTTTTGCCGGCAGTCGAAATCTTTTCAAGGCCGGCGGACACGAGCAAGCGCTCCAGGTGCCCCAGCAGGATGTCCACCGCCTGCCGGTTTCCGTCCCAAGCCGAGGTCCAGGGCTTGATGAACAGTTTGTCGAATCCGCCAAAGGTGGGCCCCGGGGGCTTGCCCATGGCGGAGGCGAGGCGCCGCACGCGGTCGAGGAGTTCTGCCAACTGCAGGCAGTGGGAGCGGGGCAGGCCGGCTTCCTTCAGCGGCGCCAGTTGCTCCTTGAGGCGGCCGAACTCCGAGTGAAACCGGGCGAGCGTTTCTCCAAACTGCGAGAAGACCTCGGCCGCCTTCCGGTTTCCTTTGCGGTTTTCCGCGCGCAGCGCGCTGAGCTCGGCAAAGACGGAAAAGTCATCGGCTTCGGGGCTTTCAAAAGCCTCCGGTTCCGGGATTTCTTCGATTTCGCGGAGCCATTCCTCAAATTGGGCGCGGGCCTGCTGTTTCCATTCCTCAAGGGCGGTCTCGCTGTCTGGAGGATCGGTGGGCTCCGTGCGCTCTGAAAGCTCTGCGGAAGGGCTGTTGGGATCGTGGTCGGGGTCTAGGTCTTCAAGCATTCGCGTAAATAGTGAAGCATCGCCTCGGGTTTGAGCGGTTCCGGGGTCGGCAGTTCGTTGCAGTGGGCGGCTACGGCTCCGACCGGGGTGTTTCCCTGGGAGGATGCGTCGAGCAGAAAGTGTTGCAAGCGATCCCTATGGGTCGCCACCTGTTGATAGGCATTCGTGAGCGCCTGAAAACGGTCCGGTTCCCGCTCCGGGGTGTGCCTGCGGACGCCCTTAAGGTAAGCCTCCCGGATTTCGGCATCGGTAGCCGTTTGGGCAACTCCAAGGACAGTGTAGGGGCTCATAAGCTCGGTTCGAACGGGAGTGGGGTTGAGGTTAAAGCAGATCGAGTTGCACTGGCGGGTGCAAGGGTTCCGGAGCGGGTTGCTGCGCTTCAATTTTACGCCCCTTTCGTTTCGGAGCGCCCTTTGGGCCACTTTCCGGGGCTGCGGTCGGTGCGGGCTTTTTACGTGGCTTTGGCTTTCGCGGGGCCGGTGTCTGCTTTTCCCAAGCAACATCGTAAACCAAAAGCTGGGATATCCGTCTCAGCTCGGCCGCAATGAATTTGAGCGCCTCCTTGTCCCCGGTCTCCGTGGCGTTCTCCATGAATTTTTTCATTTTTCCCATCTGGAGTCGCGGGTTGTCGTTCGAGGAGAGCGAGTATTTGGCGGCCTTGAATAAAATTCTTCCCGGCACTTTCTTGACGCCTGTTTTCGAGAGGTCCTTCGCAAGCTGGGTCATCATGGAGTTTGCAAGAGCCACGGAGAGAACGGAAGCCGCCTCGCTTTCCGAGAAGTCCTCGGCCGACAGCGGGCGCAGGGCAAGAGCCACCGCGATTTCCTCATCTATCCAGGTTTCGAGCGCAAACTTCAGCCTCCAGTTTCGGATGTGAAGCAACAGGCCCAGCAGCCTCGATCGGTCCGAGGTGGAGCGCAGCGGGTGTTCTGAAATTTTTTGCAGCAAGTTGCTTCTGCGGCTGGATTTCTTTGACCAGATCCGCAGGCAGGCCTGTTGCATCAGCCAGAGCGCCGGCTTGAAGTCGGAGGCGGCGAGGACCTCGGTGAGCATGGCCTCGCCCGTCTTTGGATCTCCATAAAGGTTTTCGAGCACTCCTTGTCGGACCCGTGCGTACTCGAGGGACCTGTGTGGATTGTGGGAGCGGTCGAGCACCTCCAATTTGAGTCGCTGGAATTCCAAGCGCCCGTCGACTGGGCTGCCGCTGGCGTAGTAGGCGGCGGCTGAAAAGACGAGGGAATGAGCGAAATTTTCGGTCACCTCGGGATCGTGGGGGTCGAGCGAGCGGGCGAGCCCGAGGTATGAGGAGGCGAGGTGATGATCCGGGGGTTGGGATTCCGAGTGGATTTCGCCGGCCAGAAGAAACGCCTTCTTCTCGTGTTTAAAACGCTTGCACAGCTCCTCCGCTGCTTGAGCGGCAAGGCTTTTTTCGAAACGCTTCCCGAGGAGTGAAACGCGGGCGAAATTGGTATCCCAGTCGTCGGGCGTGTAGCTGATGCTGTGGTCGAGAAAGCTGAGGGCGCAATCGGCGAGGTGTTTCAGGAGGTCCTCCCCTTCACCCTCCTTTTCAGCTTCTTCGAGGTCGAAAAGCACGACCTCGGTAAGTTTTTGGTAACCGAAAGACAGCACCTCTGGGAGCGCTGGGAAGGGTGCTTTGTGAAGCTCCTTGAGTCTTTCCAGATACAACTGGGGAGCCACCCTCCTGCGTCCATTGACCGCCGCGCGAAACAACGAAATAGCGATGCAGCAGCCCTCCATGTCGCTTTTCAGGGGGCCATGTAAGAGCAGGTCATCGAGTTGCACCAGAAAGGAGTCGCGCGCTGAAATCCCCATGGTGCTGCCCTTGAAGTAGAAGTCCGAGAGGGCGCGGCCCATCCCGTCCTCGAGTGTTGGGAACATCGGCAAGGCGCGCATTTCACGGTACGAGTCCTTGTATTTGCCGGCCTTCCATAGCGCCTCCGCGCGCTCTAACGCAGCTACGCAGGAGGCCTGTCCGAGGAGGCGGAGGCCGCCGTGAAGCATTTGCGACCGGACCGGTGGGGACGCCTCTTGCAGCGCTTTTTCGCCCGACAAAAAGAAGGCGTACCCGCGGGCAGCCCGCGTAGGCGCACCGTATTCCGGCAGCATGGCGAAAAGCGTTCGCGCTTTGTCCCGCATCCCTGTGTGAAAGGCGGCCAGTCCTTTGAGGAAGGTTTTCCACGGGGCGAACATGGAACCCGCACCCAGAGGTCTGAGTTTTGCCGCCAGCGCGTCAAACCGACTGGCGCTCAGATCTTCAAACGCCCCGAGGATCGCTCCGGCCTCCTGTGCGAGAGGTTCGGGAAAGGCCGCCACCTGCTCTGCGGCCGGGGCCGCCAGTACAATCGCGTCGGCGAGGAGCGCCTTTCGCTCGGCACGGAGGGAGGCGGCGGACGACTTCCACAGGGCGACCCCGCTGCGAAGCGCCTCGGACCAGTTCCGGCCCTTGACGGCGAGCTCCAGATCCAGCTCGTGGAGAACTTCAGGGGAGGCGATTGTGTTGAGATAGGTCCGCACCTGCTCGGCTTCGGAGCACTGTCCCTTCTCGATCATCTGAAGCGCCAGTCCGCGGTTGGATTCGACCAGCCCCCCGAGAAAACGGGTTCGGTCGGTTTTACAAAGTTCCTTGTAAAGGTCCCTCGCTTTGCGGAATTGTCCGGCGGCAAGTGCCTCCGCAGCCTGGCTTTCCTTGTCCTGCGGGCCGGCGTTGGGCCCGCCGCGAGGGTGGTGCGTCTTTGCCATGGGTTGGGTTTTTCCTTTGGGTGCCTCTTCGGAATCTGGTGAGCCGCGGGTGGCAAAGCAAGAGGCGCGCCCTCTTTTTTGTGCCCACCCGGAGGCAATTTTCGCGGCGCGGTGTCGGTTTTCGGCGCGAAACTTTTTCGCCAAACGCCCCGATCTGGTCCACCCTAAACTGGTGAGCAAACTCCCCTCCACCGCCACCGACGCCGGCGCGACTCCTCCCGGAAAGGCCGCCTCGGCGCTCAACACCCGGGCGGCGGGAATCGTGGGGCTGGCCGTGCTGTGCAGCCGGTTGCTCGGGCTCGCGCGGGAGCTTTTGCTGGCGCGCCTTTTTGGGGCCGGAATGGCGATGGACGCCTTCAAAGTCGCCTTCCGCATCCCGAATCTGCTGCGGGATTTGTTCGCCGAGGGGGCGCTTTCGACGGCGTTTGTGACCGTGTTTTCCAAAAAGATCGCCACCGGGGAGGACGCCTCCGCGTGGGCGCTGGCCAACAAGGTGGCCACTCTCGCAACCGTGGTGTTGAGCGCCGTGGTGCTGGCTGGAATGGGGCTGGCGCCGCTGCTGGTCGGCCAGCTCGCCGGAGGGTTTGCCCCGGAAAAGGCCGCACTGACGGTGCTCCTCACCCAGATCATGTTCCCTTTCATCCTGCTGGTTTCCCTGTCCGCCCTGGTCATGGGATTGC
>JBILKV010000399.1:0-7037 GCA_044376515.1 Chthoniobacteraceae bacterium
TTGAGCCCCGGCAACACCGACTCCAGATACTCCCTCACGCATATCCCTCCGCGCTTGCAGCTTTCCACCACAGACGCCACCGCCGCCACGTGGTGGCCCGCCGCCTCGCTGCCGATGTGCAGCCAGTTCTTCCGCCCAAGGGCAATCGGGCGCATTCCGTTTTCCACCCAGTTGTTGTCCACCTCGATCCGCCCGTCGCTCAAAATCACTTCCAGTCTCGGCCACAGGTTGAGTGCATACTGACACGCCCTCCCCAGCAGGCTCTTGGGCAGCGCCTTACCCGACGCCTCCTCCACCAAGGCGCGCAACTGCCCAAAAAGCTCCACGCTCCGCTCTGCGCGCAGCTTTCCCCGGCCCGCCGCATCCAAGCCACTTTCCCGCGCCTCCTCTTCCACCGCGTAAATTTCCCCGATCTTCAGCAGGACGAACCCCGCCTCCACGTTCCCGGGATCCACCTGCAGCGTCTCGTAAAACTTCCGCCGCACATGCGCCAGACAACACGCGCGCCGGATCCCAGCACCCCCAATTTTGTCGTAGGCCGTGTACCCGTCGGTTTGCAGGATTCCCTCGTAATGCTCCAAAAACGCCCGGGGTCCGGCACGGCCACGGTCCATTTGGAAGTCGTACACCACGGGGCCACCCGGCCGGCTGTACTGCCAGAAGTAGCCGGTGTGGTTGACTCCTTCCTTGGTGCGCACCTGCACCGGTACCCGGGTTTCATCCGCCTGGATGTAACCGCCAGCGCACAACTCTGCCTTCATGGCCTCCTTTACCAACCGCAGCGAAGCACCTGCTTCGAGCACGCAATCACTCAGCATCGAACGACTGGGCGCGTAACCGCTGTCGCGTTCAATCTGCTGGGCCTGCCGGTACAACGGCAGGTGCATTGCGTACTTCTTTTCAATCACCTCGACCACCAGCGCGTTGGAGAGGACGCCCTTTTCGACGATCTGCGGGGGCATGGGCGCGGTGCTCACGCCCGCCTGGGGACAATGGGGGCAGGCCCTTTTTTCCCGTTTGGTCACTTCCACAAAATAACGCACCGGCTCGCGGCTGAGTCGCTCGCTTTCTTCGTAGCCGATGACGCGCGTCTGCCCGCCGCAGATTCCGCAATGGCAGGCTTCCGGGGCGGCTTCAACCTTGCGCTCGCGGCGGGGCAGGTGCGCGGGGAACTTCTGGCGGACGGAGGGCTTCCTTGCTCTGGGTTTGCGCCGCGAATGGGCCTTGCGGGTTTCCTTTTCCAGATTTTCAAGCTCTGGGGCGCCCTTGACCGTCTTCTCCGTCTCGGGGAGACGGGCTTCGGCCTGCACCTCCTCCTCGCTCACGCTGGGTTCGAGGTTGAGCAGCGCCAGTTGCGAGGCGGTGAGCTTTTCGGAAGCGCTTCCGAACTTCTCGATCTGGTAGAGGCGTACCAGTTCCCTCAAGCGGAGGATTTCCCGGGTGAGTTCCCCCCGGAGCAGTTCAAAGGTATGCTCCCTTTCCTCAAAGACGCGCTGAACTTCACTCCGAAGGGGATCGGGAATTTTGTTCAAGAGGGGGTGGTTCACGGGGAAAGATCGCACCGAAGTTGAGGCGGGTCAAAAAACCGAGCCCACTTTTGTGCGCTCACCCAACGCTCTTGCGCCACCAGCGGCGTTTTTGAGCGCGCCCGAAATCCAACCCGTCGAGCAGCATGGAAAGCTCGCCGGCAGAGATGCGCAACTTCCCGCCTGGGCTGCGTGCGTCCTCGCTCGAGGGCCAACAAAAACGGCCGCGCTCCAGTCGCTTGCCGCAGACCCAAAGACCGCTGCCATCCCAGAAGAGGATTTTGAGCCGGTTGCGTGCGGCGTTGGAGAAGACAAAAAGGTGTCCCGAGGTGGGATCTTCACCGAGTTTGTCGCGCGCCAGAGCGCTCAGCCCCTCGAAGCCCTTGCGCATGTCCACAGCACCTTCAAACAGAAACACCCGGGTGGCCGGAGTCGCAGCAATCATGCCGACAGCGGAGGTGGTTGAATGTCTTGGGCTGCAACCACACGAAGCAGGGAAGAAAGTTCAGGCGGTTGAAAATGCCGCGGGATGTCGAGCACGAGTCCGCTGGGAAATGTGATTCGGTATGCGGCCGGATCCGAGCTTGGCGCAGAGAGCTCAAGCTCCAAAAAGCGCGAGGGATTCTGGCGGGGATGGGAGCTTTGGAGCCGAGCCTTTTTGAGGTGGAGTGAAAGCAGACTCTGGGCGATGCCGTGTTGCCGGGAGAATGCCGCTTGGGAAAGGCCACTGGAACGAAAAGCAGCGAGGAGTTCTTGAATTTGCCGGGCAGAGCGCCGGGGACGGCGAGCGGGAATTTGCATTCCCAAAAACTACACACCTCAAAGGGTCTGGGTAGATGGGGCTCGGCGGACGGATACACTTGAGTTCCAGAATGTCGTTCATGATCTTAAACGTCTTCTCATGGACCGTCAGCCCGGGAGCGGGGTGGAGGCTCGGCGTTCCAGACGGCTGGAATGTGCCGATGCCCTCCCGGGGCTGAATGACGCGTTTAGATGCCCGACCTTTGGATGTTGCTCTCCAGGAGCGCGCGGATGCTGGGGATGTGCCAGAGCCTGCGCCCCCGCATGGCGTGCTGCTTCTTGATGCAGGCGCTACGGACCAGTCCGTCTGCGGCGAGCCTGTAGAGGTGCGCCCGGCTGATTCCGAAGATCCTGCGGATCTCGGCGTGGCCCGCGTACTCGGACCCGGAATAGGCCGAGGCGGGGGTGTTGATGTGGAGTTGCTGGTGACCGGCTTCGGCGGAGGAAGCCCCGTATCGGGTTGAATCGGAATGACTCATGACGCCCCCGATGGTGCGGCAAGAGTGCGAATCACGCGAAAGGGAGCTTCCTCGGGCTTTCCCTTACGCGTTAAGCAGGAGCCCGCGTAGCCGCCTTAAAGGGTCTGGTAAGGCACGCCTCTGGCAATCTCTAGTTCTCTCATCCGTTGCATGTTAGGGGTTGTGCCTAGGAGTAGGAAAATGCGCCTTCTCAGCTTGTTTTGAGCGATCAAACTCGGGGTCGTCATGAGTTCGAAAGCTTCGATCAAAAAGCTCAGCCGGGACTTTCTGGCAAGATCGCCCCTGCAAACTTCGGGATAAACTTCGCCATACATGCACCTTTCGAGCCAGGGAATGGAAGTCTCCCGCACGGGGATTGGTTCACGCGAAAAGAGCAGCCCCGCGGCGAGTTCCGGATGCTTTCCGGTGATGCAGTTCTCCAGCAGGACGCTTGCAAGCGAGCGTAGAAATTCTCGAAGTATCGCCCGTTTAAGTTCCTCCGCACATTCGGGATCAATGGTATACGCCCGCGGAGCAGTCGGATAAATTTCATCCAGAATGGCTTCTTGGTCTGCGGTGAGCACGTGGGGCATCCATTCTCTTGAGTCGGAGGACGGCAACGGGAGGTAGTCGTTTTCAACCCAGTTCCGGTAGCCCTGTGGTAACTGGGACTGGCGCTGTCTGTGTTCCTCCGCCAACGAGGCCAGCCAAGTTAGGCTTTTTGAATCCCGGGATTTCCAAATCCCGGTCAAATATGCGTCTGCTGGGTTCCATTCAAAATGAGATTGGGTGAACTTCCGGCCACACAGGCTCAGCTCGACTTTCTCAACAAGGGTGGCCGATGCGGGGAGGTTTGCGACTTCTTTGACGGAGGCGTGTTTTTTGTAAGCCATACTACCCCTAATCGCATCAGCTTTCCCCTGGGACGTGTCCGTCCTCGACCTTACGAAACAACAGGGGACAAGGCTGGAGCAATGCGGGGGGTCTGGGCGAGCCCAGCAGGGATAAAGCTGGGCACTTGACTGAGGGATGCGCTCCCCTGCGCCCGGGGGGCATGAGGGGCGTAAGATTCGTAAAATTCGTAAAATTCGTACATTTTGCGCTGAAGAAATCAAAGCCGACCGTTTTGAGAGCCCTGCGGCCTCACAAAATCCGGCCGATGGAAGCGACGGCCGCTTTGAGCCTGTCGGCCTCATGGTGGGTGTAGGTCTTGTGGGCTTCGCGGGAGGAATGTCCGGCGAGTTCCTGCCGCAGCTCCTCGGGGACGCCTGCGTTGGCAAGAGCGGAGACGAAGGTGTGCCGCAGGGAATGGAAGGAGAGGGTTGTGGTGGTGCGCCCTGCGCTACGGCCTGCGCTTTGTCCGCGGCGAAGGATCTCTCCCCGGATGCCTGCCTTTTCCATCAGGCGCTTAAACTGTCCGGAGAGGCCGCTTTTTCCACCGGTGTACATGCCGGTGAGGGAGGCAAAGACCGGCGCCTTTCCGATTCCGCGGGGGACGGACTCCAGCCAGAGTCTCAACTCGGGGTGGATGGGAACTGCGACGCCCTTGCCTGTCTTGGCCGTCTTGACCCGCAGGAATCCTGAGTCGAGGTCGATGGCGTTCCATTCGAGGTTGGCGATGTCTTTGAGCCGCAGTCCGGTGAGGACGGCCAGGAGGACGGCACCGGCCCAGTCCGTGCCTTGTGCGGCGCGTACGAGTGAGCGGACCTGTTCGAGGGTGAAGACGTCGCGTTCGCCCTTTTGGGCGTCCCGGAGGGATTCCACGCCGATGCAGGGATTGGCGGGGATGTAGCCTTCGCGACGGGCGCGCTCGAAGGCAGCAGAGAGGACTTTGATGAGGCCGTTGACGGTGGATGCGGAGCGTCCCTGTTGGTGGAGGCCTTCCCTCCAGCGCTCGACATCGGCGGGACCGATGGTGCCAAGTGCCATGCCGGCCTTGCGGCCGAGAAAGGCGAGGAAGCTGTCGCGCACCTGCTTGTATTTGAGGGCGGTCTTCTCCGACTTGGCGCCTTCCTTGATGCGGATCCAGTGCTCGAAGAAGTCGCGGACGCTTGCGAAGTGGAGGGGTTCGCCGGTGGCTTGTTCGAGGAGTTCGCCCATGACCTTACGGATTTGCGCTTCGGTCATCGCGCCGCGCTTGGCGGTGAGGGCGGTCTTTTCCCATTCGACGGCCATCTGGAGGGCGAGTCTGCGGTCGGTGGTGCCGGTGCTCTTTTGTTTGCGCTTGTCATCGGCGCCCCGGAAGGCGGCGAACCAGAACGGGGAACGGGAACCTGGCTTCTTGAGGATGCTTGCCAGAGCTTCAACAAAAGCTTCAACAGCCACCCCTGTCAACGGTGTTCCTTGATGTCTCATTTACAGAGATATACAGGTGCGCAAAGAGGTGCGACTCGAATGTAGGTTCGAGTCCCACCACCGGTACCAGTTATTGCAAGTAGCTTTGGGAGAATGCTTTGTTGATAGAGCAACTCTCAAAGCTCTCTGCGGGAGCATTTAAACCTTTAAGTGCCTCAATTACATGGGTTAATGTTCGCAATTACTCTCCAGGTGTGAATAAAAGTGTGAATAGATCCACCGAAATCCTCCTCCGTTCTGCGTGTCCAATTGCGTCCCAAAAGGCAGGCTACATGTCTCTCTGAAGCGGCTGCACAGCGGCCTTCATAAGGACCAGGTTCCGAGCGCGCCCCCGCCATGCCTGCACAACATGGAACAGAGGGCCCGTATTACCCTGGCACTCGCGACAGAGGTATCTCTGACTCGACGGTTTCCGAAGCCGTGTATCCTCGGAGGTTAGCGGGTCAGGAGTTCAGCACGAATCCAGAACGGATCCTTGCGCAGATCCAATACCGCATACACCACTACTGCTGCTTCAGTTAAATCGTAATAAATTCCGAAAGGGAACCGATTGGACAGCATCCTGTAAAATCCGAAGTCCATTTTGTGAATGCCATGAAACAACCGTAGGCTTTCAATATCCGAAAGGAGCGAGTCTACAAAGTAGTCCCCGATCCCGATTTCCTGAGACTCATAGAAGGCTTTTCCAAGCTCTAGGTCCTCCGCTGCATCCGATAGGACGAAAACGGGCTTCATGAAGCCGACTGCTGAAGCCGGGTTCGGAGCTCGGACATACTTAAAAAGACACCGTCACCAGCCTCAACCTTGGCCCTTCTTGCACGAAGAACATCGCCATGCCACGCACAAGAATCAACAGAGTCATCCGAGCGCAATGAATCCCAAAGGATTTCAATGGTTTGCAGCCGCTCACTCACACTCATTTGCTTGATGTCTGAGATGGCAATCATTGGGGATAGTGTACCAAACCTTCAGAAACTTCACAAGAATAGAGGCCTAAAGGTCGGGCGCGTCATTCCTGAAGGCAGGGGCCTGCCAGACGCCCCCCCTCACGTCAGGTCAATGTGGATGTTCAGGCCGCCCTCCTGAGGCACCCTCGGTTCCGGCGGCATCGTTTTGATGAGCAGCGGCACGAACGTCTTCGGATCCTCCTGGGCCAACCGCACCAGGTACTCCACGCCCCCCGCCTGCTCAAACGCCATCTGGATCGCTTCCCTGATCGACTGGTTCACTTTGTTCGGCGTGCCCTTTGCCCGCCCGCCCCAGCGCGTTCCCTTGGGAGGCCTAGGCGGGACTGCTGGGCCGGAAGAAATGGGGGCAGTGAGCGAACCGGACGGAGCAGTTGCCGCCTCGGCAAAGTTAGGCAGGCATTGGACATTTGATGTCATACCCCTATTTGGCCACTACTTTAGCGGTAACGCCAGCCTCAAACTCCGTTGATCCACGACAAATCAAGCTCTCCGGGGCTCCGCGCTCCTATCCCCTCTTGGAGGCGTTGCCTCCAAACCTCCACTATGTTCCGTCGCGGGGACTCGGTTGTGAATTTAGCGCGCCCAGCGAGATGCTGCGCGCGCACGCACTGCGGAAGCGGAGCGAAAAGCGAATTCTTGCTATGAGGTTGGTCAAGCTTGAGCTGGAAATTTCCGCTAGGGTTTGTGGGTTTTAGTGACCGATTACTGCTTTTGTTTCGGGTGAATGGTTTTCGGGGGGGCTGGGTGATTCCTAATGTCTTCCTTGCCGGTTAAGCGCCGTTGGGTTTCAACGATCACAGCCTGCTAAGAGGTGGCGCGGGCAAACGGAGCCAGTGGGATCGTAAGGAAAAGGAGTATGCTCTGGGCGGGAAACCCCAAACAGAGACATGAAAAACAAAAGACGAATCCACAGTGCGGAATTTAAGGCA
>JBILKV010000071.1:0-20040 GCA_044376515.1 Chthoniobacteraceae bacterium
CCGCTGAAACCAAGGCAGCGATCCTCGAAAACCTCCACCGGGTTCTCCGGAGACTCAAACCCTCGGGAAGTTGAGGCGCAGCAAACCCCGACCCAGCGACGCAATGGCGCCGCCAGAAAAGTATGCGTCCGGCCAGGTACACCCTCCCCGGGATACCCTGCGTCTGACCTTTTGACCGGGTGATCCGGTTCCTTCCCCACCTCTGGGACCATCCCGCTCAATGCTTCAGGTCGCCTCCTGAGAGATCCGATCCCACCTCTTGAAATGTTCGGGTGGCTTGGTTCGGAGAAAGGGGAGGTTGGGTTTTAAAGTGTTCGGAGAGTGGAGCAGGCATCTTGTCTGCTTGGGCGCGCGAGGCAGGCAGGATGCCCCCACTTTCGGGTTTCTTCATCAAGAGCGGTGGAGCGTGCCGCAGACACCCCGCACGCTTGAGCGCGGACTGGCGGCACTCCTGCGCTCCCAGATATTCCCAGCTCAGAGTCTTAGCTCGCTTTCAGCGTAGCGCTCTCCCAGTGCCGGTCATTCCGGGCAGTTTTGAATCGGGCCGCCCTTCACCTCGCAATCACAAGACGTGTCTGTGCACCCATCGAAAACAGCGAAGAACCAAAAATGCGTTAAGAGCAAACCAGGCTTGGGACAAACCGCTTTGACGAAAGTGGGCCAACCGTTGGCTGACTTTAAAGGCGCTGCGGTGGCGCCGGGTGGGGATGGCATGCTGCATGCCGGCAAATCTGCCGGTCGGGTTTGGTCAGCGGTAGATGCATTTGACCGGACGCCTGCGGTTAATTCGACCGGAGGTGGTACATTTTAACCAACCGCTGACACCGGCGGGAAAAAACGCGGTCGGCTGCGCGAACGTTACAGAGGCTTTCACCCGGGATGTGGCGGGGATGGAGGGTCAATTCACGGGTCTGGAAAGGCTGTGTGGGCTGGGGAAAGCAGGGCGCAAAGGATTTGCTCCGGTTGGACTTGAAAACGACGCGCCTGAGCGGGCGTGCCGCCGCCGAGACGGGGTCTCTTCTTTGCGGAAAATTTTTTCTCCTCAGAGACCTGTCGCCAGGAGGCTGGTCGTGAAAACCGACCCCGGAGATTCGGATATCAGGTCGGAAGAGGCGTCAATCGGGCACAGACCATTTTTTACACGGTCAGCAGAGGCTCGCCGGCACGAAACGTGTTGCCGGGCGTGAACGGCGCGAGGTGAAAAAAGGAAAAAAGTTACCCCCGGACAAGGATTGAAATCCGGAGGCATTAGAGAGGAGGACTTCATCATGAATACAAAACGAGGACGGTCGGCTTTTTTGGCTGTGTGCATTGGGTTAACGTTTGCGGCAACCGGTTGTGTAAGTGTGCATGAGCCACACGCGGAATCGAGTGGTGCAAGCGATCACGCGGTGATGTGTGACCGGTGCAAGACGACTTGGGTGGTGCGAAGTGAACCGGTGGGGAAGCTGGTGCGCTATACGCGGGAGAAGAAGATGGTCTGTCCGGACTGCGAGTCGGCTGTGCTCCATTGGATGAAAACGGGGGAACTCAAACATGCATGTTCCCACTGCGGGGGCAGAATGACCTGCGAACAGCCCCATTCCGTGCGGAAGAAATAGCGGCCGGCCCCGAGTGTCGGAGGACGGGAACCGGCAATAAAGGCGGGTGGAAGCATGTTCCACCCGGCCTTTGTGTTTTGCCGGTTCCGGCACTCCCCGGTGCCGTCGCCTGCGCGGCGAACCCGGGCGGTCTCGATCCTCACAGGCGGACGAGCAGGAACAGGCCACGGAGACGCGTAGATTCTCGCCGGCAGACATCAGAGTCACGAGGCTGGCTCGGAACAAGAATTCCGACAGGCGGTGTGCTGGCGGACAGAACCCGAGCGGAGAGGATTTCATCGAAAAGAGTTTTCCAACGGCGAACAGAAGCTTTCGCACGCGGCAAACGAATGCCGGCCGTTGCTGCCTCGGGGTTCCGTGAGGCGTGATTCCGCGTTCTCAGAGCATGAACAGCAAGGCAAGCAGAGCGGCGGGAGAGCGTCTGTCCCTCCCAAGCGCTCCCAAGCGGCTCCGGCGGCTTGCGCACCGCGCCGGGAAAGCCGAGAGCAGCTACGCCCGCAGCACCGCAGGCGGATCCGGGCGGGTCCGGTGAAAACGGTACAGACTCACGGTTTACTCGCGCGTGGTCTGTGCAAAATCAACATCCAAGAAGTCGGGGGAATCAGTAAAGCACCATGCGATCGAGAACGATGCGCTGGTTTTGTTGAGTGGAATATCAGGGTCTTCTTAAATCACGGACACGCCCCAGACCATTCGCGGATTCCCGTTATGTTCTGACGTCCCCACAATCCGCCTCCAGTTTCAGCAGCCCTCCGGTCATGCCCACCCGGCTGCGCAACCTCATGAAAATCCCCGAGTCCGTTTCCAAAGGGGACTTTTTCTCAAAGTTGACCAGGGGCACGGATTCCAGGCAGGGCCGGCACACGCTCAAAGCCTGCGTTCTTTGTGGTTGGATAATCCCTTGTCTTCGTGGGACTTATCGGTCTTCATGCCGAAGGCGAGCAGCGTTTGGAACACCGGGTTTTGTTCGTCCTTGGACACCACCTCGGCCGAGACGGCCGTAAAGGCGGCGTCTTCCAGAAGGCCGGTCATCTCGGCCTCCGTAAAGCCGAGCCAGACGTCCGCGTACAATTCACGGGCCTGTTCGCACTGGTGTGCGAGAAGATCGAGCACCGCCACCCGTCCGCCGGGGCGGAGCATGCGGTGGGCGGCCTGCAGGACTCGCACCGGGTTGGTCGCGTGGTGGAGGGCCTGGGAGAGGAGCACCAGATCCACGCTGGCGGCCTTGACCGGTGGATCCTCCATGTTCCCCAGCCGGTACTCCATGTTGGTAATTCCGTTTTCACGAGCCAGTTGGGTTCCGTACTCGACCATCTTCTCGGAACTGTCCACCGCGATCACGCTGCGCGCCCGCTTCGCGAGCAGTTGCGAAAGGTGGCCCTCCCCGGCCCCGAGATCCACGATGACCAGCGGCGGCACCAGCGCGAAAAGCATCCGGGCGACTCCCTGCCACGTCCGGCCGGGACAATAGGTGCGCCCGAACCTGCCGGCCATTTTGTTAAAGTACTCCCTGCTGAGGTCTGCACGCTTTGCCCGCGCGACCACCAGGCCGCGCTGGTCGCCACGCGCCTCGGGAATCTCCGAGGCGGCGGCATCAAGGATCGCGTGCACCTCAGGGGCGACGCCCACGGGAGGAAAGGCGTAGTAGATGTTCTTGCCGGATCTTCTGTCCACAACAAGCTGGGCGGTACGCAGTTGAGCTAGGTGTGAGGAGATGCGCGACTGCCCCATGCCAAGGATCTCGCACAGTTCGGCGACGGAGAGTTCCTCTTGCCGGAGCAGGAGCAGAAGCCGCAGGCGGGTGTCGTCGGCGAGAAGCCGGAGCGCTTTGAGGATTGACGGCATGGGAGAGAGTGATACATCTGCGGATCATGATGCGTCAATATGTTGACTTGCATCCACCACGGCTTCCACGCATTCTCCCGCACACACAGTTTCCTTCAACCCTCCGTTCCACACTGAACCATGTCTCGCCGTTATATTTTCGCCTCTGAATCCGTCGGGGAAGGCCATCCCGACAAAGTTTGCGACACCATTTCCGACGCCATCCTCGACGCCTGCCTCGCGCAGGACCCGACCAGCCGCGTAGCCTGCGAGACCTACGCCAAGAGCAACGTGGTCGTGGTAGGGGGCGAGATCACCACAGCCGCCAAGCTGGACTACACCGAGTTGGTCCGGGAAAGCGTCCGCGGGATCGGCTACGTGCACGACGACGACGTGTTTCATGCAGACAAGATTTTTGTGATGAACATCATCACGGCCCAGTCGCCCGACATCGCCCAAGGCGTGGACGCCGTGGCTGCCGAGGGCAAGGAGAGCGCCGAACAGGGTGCGGGCGACCAGGGCTTGATGTTCGGCTTCGCCTGTAACGAAACACCCGAATTGATGCCAGCGCCCGTGATGTTTGCGCACCGGCTTGGAAGCGCGCTCACGGCGATCCGTAAAAGCGGCGCGGTCGGCTGGCTCCGGCCAGACGCCAAGTCGCAGGTCTCGGTTGTATACGAAGGCCACAAGGTGGTGGGCATTTCCAACGTGGTGATTTCCACTCAACATGCGGAGTCGGTCTCGCACGAGACGATCCGTTCGTTCCTCATTGAGGAGGTGATCCGCAAGGAACTGCCGGCGGAACTGATCACGTCGGACACGCAGTTTTTGATCAACCCCACAGGACGTTTCGTGGTCGGCGGACCGCAGGGCGACACGGGGCTGACCGGGCGCAAGATCATTGTGGATACCTACGGCGGGATGGGACGCCACGGCGGGGGCGCGTTCTCCGGAAAGGACCCCTCGAAGGTGGACCGCTCGGCCGCCTACATGGGGCGGTACGTGGCCAAAAACGTCGTTGCGGCGGGCCTCGCGGACCGCTGCGAGGTGCAGTTCGCCTACGCGATCGGATATCCCGACCCGGTGAGCATCCACGTCAACACGTTTGGCACCAGCCACGTGGACGAGGTCAAGATCGAGGACGCCGTGTCCCGGGTCTTCTCCTTCAAGCCTGCGCAAATCGTCCGGCAGTTGAACCTGCTGCGTCCGATCTATTCTAAGACCACCAATTACGGGCATTTCGGCAAGAGCGACCCCGACATCACCTGGGAGCGCACCGACAAGGTGGACGCCCTGCGGGCGGCCGTCTAGGGGCTGCGTGCGTCAAACCGTGCGAAGCGCTCCAAACGCCCCGTCCTTTCCTTTTCTCCGACACGACCAGTCCATCCTCACTCCAAACCAAACAAACCCATGCTGACACAGACTGAAACCACGTCCGATTTCAAGGTCCGCGACCTCTCGCTTGCCGAGTGGGGCCGCAAGGAAATCTCCATTGCGGAAAAGGAAATGCCCGGCCTGATGGCCATCCGCGAAAAGTACGCCCCCGAGAGGCCGCTTGCCGGCGTGCGGATCACCGGATCGCTGCACATGACCATCCAGACCGCAGTGCTCATCGAGACGCTGGTGGATCTGGGGGCCAACGTCCGCTGGGCAAGCTGCAACATCTTCTCCACACAGGATCACGCGGCCGCCGCGATTGCCGCCGCTGGAATCCCGGTGTTTGCGTGGAAGGGTGAGACGCTCGAGGAATACTGGTGGTGCACGCGTCAGGCGGTGTGCTTCCCCGAAGGCAAGGGACCCGAGATGGTGGTGGACGACGGCGGCGACGTCACGTTGCTCATCCACAAAGGCTACGAATTGGAAGAGGGCTCCGACTGGGTCAACACGGCCAGCCACAGCACCGAGGAGCAGGTGATCAAGAACCTGCTCAAGGAAATGCACCGTGAAAACCCGCTCCAGTGGCATGACGTGGTGAAGAGCTGGCGCGGCGTGTCGGAGGAGACGACGACGGGCGTCCACCGTTTGTACAAGTTGCAGGAGCAGGGCAAGCTGCTGGTGCCCTCCTTCAACGTGAACGATTCGGTGACCAAGTCGAAGTTCGACAACCTGTACGGCTGCCGCCACTCGCTGGTGGACGGCTTGAACCGCGCCATCGACGTGATGATCTCCGGCAAGGTGGCCGTGGTGTGCGGTTACGGCGACGTGGGCAAGGGATCCGCACAGTCGCTGCGCGGTCAGGGCGCGCGCGTGATTGTCACCGAAGTCGATCCGATCAACGCGTTGCAGGCGGCGATGGAAGGGTACGAGGTCACCACGATCGAGGACACCCTCGGGCGCGGCGACATCTACATCACCACCACGGGCAACGTGGACGTGATCACGCTCGAACACATGCAGGCGATGAAGGACCAGGCGGTGATCGCGAACATCGGCCACTTCGACAATGAGATTCAGGTAGACCGGCTCAACCAAGCCCCGGGGGTGCAGCGGCTCAACATCAAGCCGCAGGTGGACAAGTACCGGTTCGCCGACGGCCGTGAGATTTTCCTGCTGGCCGAGGGCCGGCTGGTGAACCTTGGGTGCGCAACAGGCCATCCGAGCTTCGTGATGTCGGCCAGCTTCTCCAACCAGGTGCTCGCGCAGCTGGACCTGTGGAAGAACCGCGACCTCTACAAGCCCGCCGTGTACGTGCTGCCCAAGCGTCTGGACGAGGAAGTCGCCCGTCTGCACCTTGAAAAGATCGGCGTCAAGCTGACCAAGCTGACTCCGGCTCAGAGCGAGTATCTGGGTGTTTCCGCCGAGGGTCCCTTCAAGCCGGAACATTACCGGTACTAGGCTTCCGGTTCGCGGCGCTGCCGCGCACCCGGCGTCAGATTTGCGGCCGGCACTCCGAGTGGGGTGCCGGCCGTTTTTTTGGGTCGGCAAGATTTTGAATGGCCACCCGAGGGCGTATTGGTTTTGGTGGCCCCCGCTTTGCTCGTCGCCTTTCACAAACCCTACGGCTTTCTCTCCCAGTTCACCCCCGAAACGGGATCCCGGTGGCGCACGCTGGCTGCGTTCGGCTTTCCGTCGCGGCTGTATCCGATTGGCCGGCTGGACGCTGACAGCGAGGGACTGCTCCTGCTCAGCGACGAAGCGGCCCTCAACGCGCGGCTGCTCCACCCGAGCCGCGGCCACACCCGCACCTATTGGGCGCAGGTGGAACGCATCCCCTCCCCGGCGGCTCTCGCAACACTGGAATCGGGCGTGTTGTTGGGCACCCGCCGGACCCTTCCCTGCAAAGCCGTTCTGCTCGCGCCGCAACCGGAGGTGCCTCCACGGGACCCGCCGGTGCGTTTCCGCAAAACAGTTGAGGATTGTTGGATTTCGCTCGAATTGGTGGAGGGGAAGTACCACCAAGTCCGCAGGATGACGGCAGCCGTTGGCCACCCCACCCTGCGCCTGATGCGGGTGGCGATCGGGGCTTTCCGGCTGGAACCCCTCGCCGCCGGCGAATGGACGCCATTGGACACCGCCCAACGCCGGATGATTTTGGAGCGCTGAGGCCGCACGCCCTCCGGTTCAGACAAGCAGCCGTACGGCCAATCCGATCGCAACGACCACGAGCAACGGTCGGATCACCCGGGCGCCCCCGCGCAGAACCACACCCGAACCAACCCGGGCGCCGATCAACTGACCGCAGAGCATCACTCCGGCGCAAAGCCAGTCCACCTTTCCAGCCGCGACAAACACAAGGAGGGCGCCGAGGTTGCTCGCAAGGTTCGCCGCCTTTGTGTAGGCGGTCGCTGACAGCGTGCCCAGCCCGAGAAGCGCCATACAGGCCACTGTCCAAAAGGCGCCGACACCCGGACCGAAAAAGCCGTCATAGAATCCAAGCGCCACTCCGGCCGAAACACCAAAGGCCGCCTGACCCGCCGGCGTTCCACCCGCCTCACCGCCGCTGCTCGCAGATGAACGCGCCGGTTCGCGTCCTAAAACCATGTAGAGTGCCACAAAAATAAGCAGTGCCGGGACACATTTGCGCAGCAGCGTGTCGGGCAGGTTTCCGACCAGGAGCGCCCCCCCGATTGCACTGAGAAACGAGGCGGGCATGGCGATCCGTACGTCCCGCCAATGCACCAGACCCGAACCGGCGTAGCGAAATACGGCCACTGCAGTGCCGCACGCACTTTGAAGCTTGTTGGTCCCGAGCGCCATCTGGGGCGGAAGGCCTGCAAACAAAAGTGCAGGCACCGTGAGAAGACCACCGCCGCCCGCGATGGAATCTACGAAACCCGCGGCGACGGCGGTGAGGAAAAGCAGGAGCAGCATTCCGGAAGGCCAGGTCGGGTGGTCGCGAAAAAGCGCGGAAACCAAAGGGGTGGGCTCAGCGCTCAACCGCCACGGCGATTCCCATGCCGCCCCCGATGCAGAGACTGGCTACCCCCCTGCGCAGACCTGCGTCCTCCAGCACGTGCAACAAGGTGACCAGCACCCGTGCACCGCTTGCCCCGATGGGATGTCCGAGGGCGATCGCCCCGCCGCGGATGTTCACCCTGTCGCCGGGCAACCCGAGTTGGCGGATGCAGCCGAGGGTCTGCGCGGCGAAGGCCTCGTTGATTTCAAAGGCATCCACAGAGGACTGCGACCAGCCGGTTTTTTCGAGCAGGCCGCGAATTGCGCCCACCGGGCCGAGGCCCATGGTCGCCGGGTCGCAACCGGTGGCACACCAGCCCGCCACCCTGGCGCGGCTCTCGAGCCCCAGCGGTTCAAGCGCGTCTCCTCGGGCGAGCAGAAGCATTGCCGCGCCATCGTTGAGGCCCGAGGCGTTTCCAGCCGTGACGGTTCCCTCCGGACGAAACACGGGTGCGAGTTTTGCGAGCGCCTCCGGAGTGGAATCCGGCCGGGGATGCTCGTCCTTTTCAAGCCGGCCCCGGCGGTTCTCGACCGCAACGATCTCCCGCGCAAACGCCCCCCCGTGAAGCGCAACGCGTGCCTGACTTTCGGCCGCGAAGGCGTCCTGGTCAACCCGCGAGATCCTCATGAGATCGACGATGCGCTCGGCGGTTTCGCCCATGCCGATTTTGAGGAACGGATCGGTCAGCCCATCGGTTTGGATGGAGTCGAGAGCCGCGGCGTCGCCAAGTTTGAGGCCCCAACGCAGGTGCGGCAGGAGATGGGGTGCCGCGCTCATGTTTTCCACTCCGCCCGCCAGCACAACGGAAGAGTCGCGATGCCGCAACGAGGCGGCGCCGAGGGCGACCGCCTTCAGCGAGGAGCCACAGGCCATGTTGACCGTGTAGGCGGGCACCGAGTGCGGAAGGCCCAGACGCAGCGCCACCTGCCGCGCCACGTTCATTCCCGAACCTGCTTGAATCACCTGCCCCAAAATAACCTCTCCAACCAGTGCGCGTGCCGCGCCGGGGAGCACGGCCGCCGCAACCTGCGTGGCGAGTTCGGCCGCGGAAACCTCCTTGAGGCCGCCACCAAATCTGCCTATTGGGGAACGCTTTGCTGCAACGATGTGTACGGTATCCATGGCGGAGAGAGGGTGGTAATGTTCAGAAGAGGCCGGCGGGAAAGGCTCGCTTGAAGGGTGCCAAGGGCTCAGGTGACGGCGCGGAACGGCGGGTGAAGGGCAGCGGCGACGGCGGGGCGGGGCGGCGGATGCGCAAGGGAGTCGCCCAGAACCAGGGGGCGGAGCGAGGGTGAGACGGCGGGACGGAAACCCATTCTGGCGAGCACGTTCCTTTCGAGGTCGATTCCCGGGGCGATTTCGACCAGGCTCAGTCCACCGGCAACCAACTCAAAAACAGCGCGTTCTGTGATGTAGAGGACCTGCTGTCCGCGCTGGAGTGCGGAAGGACCGTGGAAGCATACGTGTCGGAGCTCCGGCACAAACTTGGGATGGCGTCCCTCCGAAAGAATCCGCAACTGGCCGGCCTCGGCTGAAACGGCGATTTCGCCGGCAGTGAGGGTGAGGCAGAAGACGACGCGTCTGGCGTTTTGAGCGATATTCACAAAGCCCCCCACTCCGGCGAAACGGTTTCCAATGCTTGCGACATTCACGCTTCCGCAGGCATCGACCTCGACGGCTCCAAGGATAGCGATGTCCAGTCCCCCTCCGTCGTAGAAATCAAACTGAGCGGGCTGGTCGATGATGGCCTCGGGCCGCGCGCTGCATCCGAAGCTGAGTCCGCCCGCGGGCAGTCCGCCCACCGGTCCGCTCTCCACGGTGAGGGTGAAGTCGCGCAGTCGCCCGTATTCGGCTGCCAGCGGCGCCACCCCCTCCGGCAGACCAATCCCCAGATTCACGATCTCGCCCGGACGGATCTCCCGGAGCGCGCGGTGGGCGATGAGGCGCCGGTGGCAGAACCCCATGGGTGCCGGCTCGGGCGGATCTCCGGACCGCACATAGTCGGGGTTGAACGGCTCGGCGAAGGTCTGGTCGTGAAGATCCCCGCGGCTTTCGACCAGACAGTCCACGAGGATGCCCGGCACGCGCACCGCCTTGGGGTCCTCGATGCAGTCGACGATTTCTTCGACCTGGGCGATCACCAGGCCGCCGTGGTTTCTGGCCGCCTGCGCCATCGGCAGAATTTCGCCCACGAGCCCCTCGTCTTCGACAGAGAGGTTGCCGCGGCGGTCCGCCCGCGTCGCACGCAGGAGCGCTACGTGAACGGGGAACGGCCGGTAGCGAAGCCAGGTCTCGCCGTCGAGTTGCACGCGTTCGACCAGGTCTTCAGTGGTGCGCGCGTTGAGTTTTCCGCCCGTATGGAGCGGGTCGACAAAAGTGTTCAAGCCCACCTTGGTGAAGGTGCCGGCGCGTCCGGCTGCGATCTCGCGGAGCAGGACGCAGAGGATGCCCTGAGGCAGGTTGTAGGCCTCGATTTCGTTGGCCAACGCCATGGCCCCCAGCTTGGGGGCGAGGTTCCAGTGTCCGCCGATGACCCTGCGCAAAAGGGTTTGGTGCGCGAAGTGGTTCAGGCCTCTCCGGTCGCGGTCACCCTGGCCGGCGCAGTAGACGAGGGTAAGGCCGCGCGGAGAGCCCGTCGCAAGAAAGTGCGCCTCCAAGGCGGCGGTAAGAAGCTCCGGGTGGCCGGCCCCCACAAAGCCGCTCACCGCGACGGTGGCGTTGTCCGGGATCAGGGCGACCGCACGGTCCGCGGTGAGGGGCTGGGCCGGCGCACGCATGGGTCAGCCGCGCCAGCCACCGTTGATTTCAAGGGTTTGTCCCGTGACGTAGGAGGCCAGGGGGGAGCACAGAAACAGCACCACGTTGGCAACCTCCTCGGGTGTTCCGAACCGGTTGAGCGGGATGTTTTTAAGCATCTCCGCGCGGACGTTTTCCGGGATGGTGGCCGCCATGGAAGTTTCGATCACCCCGGGGGCAACGGCGTTTGCCCGGATGTTGCGTCTGGCCGCCTCGCGGCTGAGCACGCGCATCATCGCCTGCACACCGGCTTTGGCAGCGGCGTAGTTGGCCTGTCCGAAAAAGCCCTGAATCGCCGCGATGCTGCCGAAGCTCACGATGGCGCCGCCGTCGTTGAGGATGTTGAGTCCGTACTTGCAGCAGTGGAAAACACCGCCGAGGTTGACCCCGACCACCGCATCCCATTCCTCGAGGGTCATCTTTGCGAGGGTCCGGTCCCGGATGATGGCGGCGTTGTTGATGAGAAAGTCGATGCCGCCAAAACGTTCGCGCGCGGCCTCCATCATGGCCTCGACCTGTGCGGCCTGCGCCACATCCGCCGCGATGACGAAGGTGCTTCCGGGACGCGCGGCCTCCAACTCGGCAGCGAGCGCCGCCGCGTCCGCTCCCGTATGGCCGAGATCCGGATGATTGAGAATCACCCGCGCGCCCGCCGCGTGGAAGGAACGGGCAATCCGGGCGCCAATGCCTTGAGAGGCGCCGGTGACGAGAGCGGTCTTACCGCTGAAATCAATGTTGATGCTCATGGGGGGGTGGCCGTGGGGATGTCCGACACCCGGACGCTAGATTCTCGTGGCGATGCTTCCAAGATTGTTTCCGGCCGGCCACCGTCTCGTCGACACAGTCTGATACGCCGGTTTCCAAAGTGCGCTGCGCATGGACTGAACCCACGAACGCAAGGGCCTCCCGGAACGGCGGGGACCTTCAGCGGCTTCACCCCAAACCAAGGGGTGCGGGGAACCAGGGACTCAATCGTCCAAACCTGCCGTCGTGCGTGCGCAATGCTTTAGCTAAACCCCGCCCGGAAGGACTCGCCTGATTGGAAAGGAGCACCATTTTTCGCCCTCGGGATCGCAGCCCGGGACGGGGGAGCGCGAATTTGGTGCCGACTCGCATTTTTTCTGCTGCACTAGGGGCTGTGTCCGCCCCCGCCTTATCCGAAGAACCGCCGCCCGAGGCTCCGCCGCCGGAATCGAGCGCACCCGTCTCCGGACCAAAGGGGCCGAAACCGGAGGGATTGATCAGGCGCTGGTTGCGGGAAGGGGGCACTTTTCTCATGGTCAGTCTGGTGCTGCACGCGCTGCTCCTGCTGGGGGCCGCGGTGTACGTCGTGCAGACGGTCCATTCAAAACGGAAGCTCAATTTCAGCGGCGCGCCCCCTGCGCAGGTGCAGGGCTCCCGCCAGTTGGAGTACCGGGTGCAGACGGCGAAACGCACCGCGACCATGAGCCCGCCGCCGGTGGCAACCCGGGTCACGACGAACGCCTCGCAGGTGAAGGTCGCACTGCCCGAGGTGGCCCTGCCGCCCGCAGCATCCCTCTCCATCCCCAGCCGGATGGGAGGGATGGCGGCGAATCCGGCGGCGTTCAAGCCGATCAGTCAGGCGATGACCCCGCCGACGGCGGCAGCGATGAGTGCGCTGCCCGCTGGGGTCACGGCGTTTGGCTTCAAGTTACCGCCCAACGGGCAGGTCAACGGGCTCCGGGGGGTGCTTTACTACATGCGAAGCAACGCCAAGGGGGAGGCCTACCCGGAGGCCAGCGACAAAGCCGATTATTTGCGCCGGGTCGAACGACTGCTGGGCGACACGGGCAAGTTCAACGAGTCGGAAGCCTCCGCCTACCTGCGCTTCGGCCAGCAATTGGTCACGAACGTGATCTTGTTTCCGGCCATTCCGGGGGATACCGCCCCCAAGGCGTTCGGGGTGCCGCAGGTGCCGGGCGACAAGCAGAGTTGGGTGGCGGTCTACAAGGCCCGGATCTATTCCGACTCACCAAAGAAGCGCTACCGGTTTTTGGGGGGCGGCAACGAGGTGCTGCTGGTGCGCTTGGATGGAAAGCTCGTGCTGGATGGCTGTTATTCCAGCATCGCCTGGAGCAAGGGAGAGGGGCCGACCGGGTTCCGCCCAAAGGGCAAACTGGGAGGCCTCTGGAGCGATGCCCGCAAGATCGGCGACTGGGTGAGCATCGGCGCCAACGGATCGGACATCGAGGTGGTGTTGGGCGAGGGCTGGGGCGGGGCGTTTGGGGCGGATTTATGTGTGGAGGAGGAGGGGGTCACCTACCATGGAGAGCAGCGACCGCTGTTCAAGATTGAGGGCTACCAAAAGGCGTTGAGCAGCATCCAATCCACGCTGGCAAAGCCTGAGGCGGCCGCCGCCCTCACCCTCGAGGGCCCCACCTTCAAGGTGAGTCGCTAGGCGCGGCGTTTGACTCCGCCAGTAACCCGTCCCCCCACAACACCGGTTGCTGCTCCACCCGCAGTCCCACCCAACATGAAAACCATCCCCGCGCTTCTCGCCTGCCTGTCCGGCTTCTGCTCCTCCGCCCTTCTCGCCGAGGGCGAACCCAAGGCGCTCATCCTGGGCGACTCCATTTCGATTGGTTACACCAAGCCCGTTGTCGAACTACTGCGCGGCAAGGCCGATGTGCACCGGCCAACCGCAAACTGTGGCAGCACGTTGGCTGGGCTCGAGAAACTGGACACATGGATCGGGGGCGGTCCATGGAAGGTGATTCATTTCAACTGGGGCCTGCACGACCTGTGTTACCGCAACCCCGATTCCAAGGCGCAGGGCAGCCGTGACAAGGTGAACGGCAAGATCTCCGTCCCCCTTGAGCAGTACGAAAAGAACCTCGAAACCCTCGTCGAGCGTTTGGAGAAAACGGGAGCGAAACTCGTCTTCGCCACGACCACGGTCGTGCCCGACGGCGAGTCCGGGCGCTTCGCCGGGGACGACGTCAAGTACAACGCCGCCGCCGAGGCGATCATGAAGAAGCACGGCATCCCCATCGACGACCTGCACGCGCTCTCCAAAACGTTCGCCCCAGAACTGTTCCAGGCACCGGGCAACGTGCACTACAAGCCCGAAGGCTACCGGAAGCTCGCCGAGCAGGTCGCCGCGAGCATCGCCCGCGAACTGCCCTGAGCGCCACTGCAGCGACACCGGGAAGCGCGGATCGGTGAGCCCTTGTTTCCCTGCCCCCTCAAGCCGGGTCCACCCATTTGCCGTGCTCGGCGATGAGGTCGCGGAGGCGCGCCACGGCTTCCGATTCGGGGATGTTGAATTTCACGGGCGTCTTGCCGACGTAAAGGTTGATCTTCCCGGGCGCGCCACCGACATAGCCGAAGTCCGCGTCGGCCATCTCGCCGGGGCCGTTGACGATGCATCCCATGATGGCGATCTTCACCCCTTTGAGGTGGGCCGTGGCGGCTTTGATTTTGGCGGTGGTTTCCTGCAGGTTAAACAGGGTGCGCCCGCAGCTCGGACAGGCCACGTAGTCCGTCTTAAAAATGCGCGCTCCCGCAGCCTGAAGAATGTTGTAGCCCAGTCGGGCTGCAGCGCCGGGTGCAGACTCGTTGCGCACAAGGATCGCGTCGCCGATGCCGTCGCAGATGAGGCTGCCCAGCACCGCGCTCGAACGCAGCAAGGCCTGAAGCGGTGAGGCGGCGGCTGCAGGGTTACCGCCGTAATCGAGGGTGTCCTTTAAAAGGATGGGATGCCGAGGTTGGATGCGTGCCGCCAAAAGCCGGAAAGCCTGCACCGGCGGCAGTTCCGGGAGGTCGGCGACCGTCACCAGACAAGCATCCGCACGCTGGTTGAGCGCTTCGACTGCGGCGCAATCCCGCGGATCAATCGCGGTGACGGCAAGCGAGTCGAGGGCGAGTTCGGGCAGGTATTCCCCAAGGGAGGCACCCGAACGCTGCCTTTCCAAAAGCGCCTCGTGTTGCGCGCGGGGCAAGGCCAACCGGATGAGGGATTGTTCTCCCAGATCAAAGCCGGCCAGGCGCAGGGTGGCGGACGAACGCCGCCGAAAACTGAACGCCTCAAAGGGGGCCCCCGGCTCCGGGCTTCCCCCTTCGAAAAGCCCCGGGTCCGGACGGGCCGCGGCCGCGCCGATCTCCGCTGCGAGCGCCTGCGCCACGGGGATTTCGTGGACGGAATCCTCGGTAAGGGAGACGCGGATGGTGTCGCCGATGCCGTCGGCAAGAAGGCTTCCGATGCCGATGGCGCTCTTGATGCGCCCGTCCTCACCGTCGCCGGCCTCCGTCACTCCGAGGTGGAGCGGGTAGTTCCAGTCGGGGCCGAGCGAATTCAGGCGTGCCGCCAGAAGCCGGTAGGCGGCGATCATCACCTTGGGGTTGCTGGCCTTCATCGAGAAAACAAACTGGTGAAAGTCGCGCGCGCGGGCGATGCGCGCAAACTCGAGAGCGCTTTCGACCATGCCGAGGGGCGTATCCCCGTACCGGTTCATGATGCGGTCCGACAGGGAACCGTGGTTGGTGCCGATGCGGATGGAGACCCCGCGGCTTTTGCAAAGGTCGACCAACGGAACAAACCGCTCTTGGATCCGCTCGAGTTCGGCGGCGTACTCGGCGTCGGAGTACTCGCGCACGTCGAACTTCTTTTTGTCAGCGTAATTGCCCGGGTTGATCCGCACCTTCTCCACCCATTTGGCCGCCTCGAGAGCGGCCTCCGGCTTGAAATGGATGTCGGCCACGATCGGCACCTGACAACCCTGCGCGCGCAAGCCCGCAACGATGTGCTCGAGGTTGGCGGCGTCCTTCACGGTGGGTGCGGTGATCCGCACGATCTCGCAGCCAACCGCCGCAAGCTCGAGGGTTTGGCCGATGCAGGCGGCGGTGTCCATCGTGTCGCAGGTGATCATCGACTGGATCCGGATCGGGTTCGGGCCGCCAATCCCGACGGAACCCGCCAACACTTCGCGGGTGGGCCTGCGCCGCGCGCGGAACACAGAGGGGCAGTACTGCATGGCGCGGGAGGTCACTTGGCCGAGGGCGCTGATTCACCGGGTGCCGCGGGCGCCGGAGCCGCGGCGGGTTCGCCATGCTCAACCGGCTGGGTCTCGACCGCCGCCGGAGGGCTCTTCGATTTGCGCCCCGGCAGAAACTCGCTGACATCGAAGAAGGTGACATAGGCGAGGAAGAGCATCACCGCCACGGCGCAGCCAGTCTGCAGCACCTCCAAAAACCGGCTGTTGATGGGCCGTCTGCGGATGGATTCGAGCAGGGCCAGCGTGATGTGGCCGCCGTCGAGCACCGGGAAGGGAAGCAGGTTGAAGAGGCCCAGATTCACGTTGAAAAAGACGGAGAACGCGAGAGCCAGCCGCCAGCCCTGGTCCGAGTCGAACAGGTTGTAGTAGGCCCTGAGGATTCCCACCGGCCCACTGAAATGCTGGGCTCGCACGTCGCTCTTGGGAGAGAAAAGCGCGTCGAGCATGTTCCCGATCGAGAGGACCGCGTCGGTGACCTGCTCGATGGGCGTGGGATGGATGAGCGTCAGGCGGCCCCAGCCGATACCCACCTTCGGCACCTTGCCTTCCTTCTCGGGCGCCTCGGGGATCAGGGACACTTCCACGCTGGCCTCGCCACGCTTCATGGTCAGCGCAACCGGCTGGCCGATGGTGTTGCCGAGGCGGTCGTAAAATCCGGACATGTCCTCCACGGGAGTGCCATTGACAGCGGCGACGATGTCGCCGGGCACAATGCCGGCCTTCTCGGCGGGCGAACCGGGATCCACGGTACCCACCGACGGAATGAGCCGCTGGCCGATGAAAACCTTGCGCAAACTCCTGCGCTTCCAGCCCGGGCTCTCCTCGCGGGTCCAGCCGGATTCGATCACCAGTTCCTTGCCGTCGCGGAGGATTTTAAAGGAGATGGTCTCCCCCTCGGAACTCATCACCCGCCAGGTGACCGAATGCAGCGGTGGGCCCGTGAAACAGTCCACCGGCTTGCCGTCTATCTCGAGAATGCGGTCTCCCGGCCGGAGGCCCGCCTTGTCCGCCGGCCCGCCGGGTTTGACGACGCCGATGACCGTGGTCCGGTCGAACTCGTGGACGGGCTTGCCGGCGGCCCAGACGATCCCTGCCATTGCAAAGGCAAGCAGAAAGGAAAAGAGCGGCCCTGCGAAGGCGACGATGATCTTGTCCAGCGGGGTGATGGGGGGGAGCGGTGTTTCGCGTTCCTCGGTCTCGCCCTCGATGGCCTCCATCGGAGCGAGCTGGGGAAGTTTGACAAAGCCGCCCGCTGGAATGCTCCCAAGGGAATACCAGACCCCGCCCAGCTTTTTGCGCCAGACGGGTTTTCCAAACCAAACCCCGAATTCATCCACGACCAGCCCGCGCCAGCGCGCCGCGAGGAAGTGGCCGAGTTCGTGGACCACAATCAAGAGGTTAAAGATCAGGAGCACCTCAAGGATGATGAGGACCGTGTTGAGCAGTTTGGGCAGCATGGGTACAGGGAGAGTTTAGCCCAGGTTTTCCAAGGGTCAAAGACGGACTCCCCCGGCGGGTTTCGCACTACGCAAGGAGGCGCTCTCCAAAAAGGAGTTGTCGATCCAGCCCTCCACTCCACGGAGCTTCAAGCTTCCGCGCGGACATTTGGAGACACGCAGGCCCCTCAACCGTTCCTCCTGTTTTTCCGTGCCCCCCCTCCGCGCGCCCCGCGTGAGCTTTTGCTCCGGAGCCGGGACGCCTACAAATCGGTGACGGCCCCGAGGGAGGCGTTGGTGACGGAGCGAGCGTACTTGGCCAGCACGCCGCGCGTGTAGTGCGGCTTGGGAGCCTTCCATTTGGCGCGGCGCTTCTTGAGCTCGTCGGCGCTGACCCCAAGGGTGAGCTGGCGGGCGGAGGCGTCGATGGTGATGAGGTCCCCGTTTTTGACGAGCGCAAGCGGGCCGCCCAGAGCCGCTTCCGGGGAGATGTGTCCCACCACAAAGCCGTGGGAGCCTCCCGAAAAGCGCCCGTCGGTGATCAACGCGACGTCCTTGCCCAAACCCTTGCCCATGACCGCGCTGGTAGGCGAAAGCATCTCGCGCATCCCGGGCCCGCCGACGGGACCCTCGTGGCGGATCACGATGACGTGGCCCTTTTTGACGGTTCCATCGAGGATCGCCTTGAGGGCGTCTTGTTCGTTTTCAAACACGATGGCCTTCCCGCTAAAGAGGAGCCCTTCCTTGCCCGAAATCTTCGCCACGGCGCCTTCCGGGGCGAGGTTGCCTTTGAGCACCACCAGATGACTCTCGGGCTTGATCGGGTTGGAGAAGGGACGGACGATCTCCTGGTTGCGGGGATAGGACCGCACTTTCTTGAGGTTCTCCGCGAGGGTTTTACCAGTGACCGTGAGGCAGTCTCCGTGGAGGAGTTTGGCGTCGAGGAGCATCTTCATCAACGGCGCCTGGCCGCCGATATCGATGAGCTCGCTCATGAGAAAGCGGCCGCTCGGCTTGAGATCGGCGAGCACTGGAACGCGCTTGCCGATGCGGGTGAAGTCTTCGAGCTCGAGCTTGATGCCCGCGGAATGGGCCATGGCCAGGAGGTGCAGCACGGCGTTGGTGGAACCGCCGAGGGCGATGACCACGGTGATCGCGTTTTCAAACGCCTCGCGGCTGAGGATGTCCGAGGGGCGTATGCCGCGTTTGATGAGTTCCACGACGGCAGTCCCCGCGGCGCGTGCGTCCTGGAGTTTGGCCTGGGAGGCGGCGTTCTGGGCGCTGGAGTTGGGAAGGCTCATTCCCAGGGCCTCGATGGCGGAGGCCATGGTGTTGGCGGTATACATGCCGCCACAGGAACCCGCGCCCGGGATGGACTGCTCTTCGATGAGAGCCAGTTCACGGTCGTCGATCTGGCCGTTGGCCATGGAGCCAACGGCCTCAAAGCAGCTGACAATGTCGAGTTTCCTACCCGCAACGGCCTCCGCACGCTCTTTGCGAAGCCGCTTGGATGCCAGCACCCCGGTGATGCAGCCCGGCAAAATCGTGCCGCCATACACAAAGACCGAAGGCCGGTTGAGCCGCGCGAGGGCGATCACACAACCGGGCATGTTTTTGTCACACCCACCGATGGCCACCACCCCGTCAAAGCCCTGACAACCGACCACCGCCTCGATGGAATCGGCGATGATTTCGCGCGAGACCAGCGAGTACTTCATGCCCTCGGTGCCCATCGAAATCCCGTCGGAAATGGTGATGGTGTTGAAGATGACCCCCTTGCCGCCGCCAGTGTTGACGCCCGCCTCGGCCTGACGCGCGAGACCGTCGATGTGCATGTTACAGGGGGTGACCATGCTCCAGGTCGAGGCGATGCCCACCTGGTTTTTTTTAAAATCGTCCCGCGTAAAGCCCACCGCGTGCAGCATGGCCCGGCTTGCCGCCCGCTCCATTCCATCCACCACCTCGGCCGACCAGTGACGATTAAGAGGGCTCCTCTCTCTCGCCTTGGGTTTCGACGGTTTCTCCTTTTGATTTTTAGGCGTTTTCTGCGACTTGGAACCGGGCGATTTGTTCATAAGGGGGTGGATTACACCCAAAAGAATAGACCCGGCAGGCGGAACGCGCAAGCGCCCCCTGAGCGCTCGACTTTCCATCCGCGCTGCGGTTCTCTCGGGTTGGGCGCCATGTTTTTCGTCATTCTGTTTCTCGTTGTTGCCTTCCTCGGCGGCGCTGTGGTTCTCAAGCAACTCGTGCCCGGTTATGCCACGGCGATCCAGCGGTCGTGGCTGGTGCGCCTGAGCCTGTTCGCCTTCTGTGGTCTGGTGCTTCTCGGCCTGGTGTTGGTGCCGCTCCCAAACAAGCACCGCCTGGTCGCCTTGGTGCCGATCTTCTTTCTGGTGACCGCCTTCATCCGGATCTACCGCTCCGGAAAAGCGCGCCTCCCCCCTGGAGGCCCGCCCTCCCCCAACGAAACCGGCCCGCGAAGGTGATACGCGGCTGAGACAAGGGGCGCGGCTTGAGAACCGAACCCACGCGGTGCCTGAAAGGGCCCGCGGTCTGTTCCCGGAAAGCTGTCTGATACCAGCTCTCAATGTTAACCAGAGTGTTTCCGCCCTACAAGGAGCGCCCCATGAGGAAGCCACGCTTTCGGATGGACCGGGCAGGTGAGTGTGCCCTTTCAGGGCGTATTCTTTTTTGGGGACGGTTTTCCCATGGCGTTGCCATGGGCTGAAAGAGAAGTGCCCCTTGCGGGGCGTCAGATTTGGCGGAAATCCGCGCCGCTTTTCTCAACAAGGCGGAACGATTCATTCACGGGGTTCCCATCGCTCATTTTAGGATGGACCGGGCAGGTGAGGGTGCCCTTTCAGGGCGTATTCTTTTTTGGGACGGTTTTCCCATGGCGTTGCCATGGGCTGAAAGAGAAGTGCCCCTTGCGGGGCGTCAGATTTGGCGAAAATCCGCGCCGCTTCTCT
>JBILKV010000072.1:0-19999 GCA_044376515.1 Chthoniobacteraceae bacterium
GGTCATCGCCACGATCAACCCTGCACTGAAGTCCTGATAAGCGGTGCGCAGCCAGTTTTGGCTGTTGAGATCTTCCCACCGGCTGTCAAAGAAGGTGAAGAAGAGTTTGAGTCTCGAAATGGGGTTCGAGGGTGTTTTGCGATCGAGGGTTTGGGTGGTCATGGGATGGCTGAAAGACGTTGAATTGGAGCAGACCGAAGAGCGAGAAGAGGTCTCGCTGTCAGGCAGATCAGCTCTCTTCACCCCAGGCGCGATTCTGTATGGAAGTGCCGCGCGTAGGCGATCATCGGTGCCCTTCAAATTAATCTTAAAAACCGCACGAAACGAGCGATAATTTGTTTCAATTCCGTTCCAATCCTCTCCGCTCGTCCGTTGTGAACTTGCCTGCCAAACCGCCCCGCCTTGGCACAAAACACGGGCGGTGCGGAGCCATCCAAGCCTCGACGCATGAACGACGACCCTACGGATTTTAATCAGTCACCCATTCGGTCTGCTGCTCCAGGATCTCGCCGGTGAGGCGGTCGATGGCGACAAAGACCCACAGCCGTCTTTCACTTTGCCGGACAAACCCCTCCAGACCGGTTGCGGACCGGGGAATCCCACCGGTCTGGACAACCAGATCCAGCATGAGGTTCCAGACCCGCGTCTGGCCCCCGTCGGCGAGGGCGCGGATTGCGGACTCCCGCAGCCTCTGTGTTTTACGGTCCTTGCTGACCGGCAACACTCCCGCGCCGAGATCGGCCGAGAAGCCGGTGAAATGCCAGTCCACCCTGTCCCGCGAGGGCTGCATGTCGGCGTTGCGAGCGGGCGTGGTCGTGGTGCGATACACGGTGGAGGTGTACACCGCCTCGACCGTTCCCACGTTGAGAAGGTCCTTTGCAAAGAGCTTTCCCGCGAGTTCCGCGTTGTTTGTCAATGGGCCGAGCCAGGGCCGGGTGCCGGTAGTCCGGTCCACGAGGGCGGCGGCGGCTTTGCCCGCCTCGCCTGCGGCTCCCGCGGAAAGGGTCCCGCCGCCGAGTTCGTCCTTGAGCGCGCCGGAAAGCAGCGCGCGCAACACCGGTTCTTGGCGCGTGTTCAAGTTCACCTTTCCGGCCACCAGAGGCGTGGCCACAGCCCCATCCAAGGGCGGCGCTTCGGTCAGACAGAACACGTCCAACAACGCGGCATCGGCGGTCTCGGGTTGAAAAAAGGAGAGGTGTTTCCAAGGCGTTCCCCGGAAAGCCGCAGCCATCTCGGCCACGGAACGGAACGGCCGGTTCAAGAGGATCGGGCGGTTTGAAGCCGCCCCGCCGGTCCCCTGCCCCATGGGCAAGCCCTCGATGACCCCGGAATATCCGCCGCCGCTGGCAAGCCCGCCGGCAGCCCTGCGAAAGACATCATCAGGGTCCGCATAAGCCTGCCGGTAGGGGGCACTTGGATCGGTGGGGGTCGCGGTGGAGGGAGGCACGTTCTCGCTGAAATCGCCGATCCGAAGCGCGTCGGCGTAGTAACCTCCGGGACCGTCGTTGAAAAAAACCGGGATGGTCGCGTCTTTGGAAGCGCTGCCGGCTTTAATCGCGCTTGAGGGATAGGAACCTGCCGGGGGCGTGGGAAGAAACCGCGGATACCATCCATAGTCCGCGGCGCTTGCCGACGGCATCTGGTAAAGAAGCCTTCCCGAAGAGGGATGCCGCGCCTGCGCCCACGCCTGTGGAGAGCCGACGCCGTCCGCTGCCTTCGCGCCGACCGCGTAGTCATACCCGTCTTTGTACGTTCCGCCGTTGCCCCCGTTAAACCAGCTGTTCCAATAAGCTGGAACCCACCAGCGCGGAGTCACCGTGCCGGGTCTGGTACCCGCCACGGGAAGGTCGACGACGCTGTTGGCCGGCCGGTCCGTGATATTGTAACGGCCAACGAGAGGGTCGCTTTTGGGAAAGTAACCCGGATCCCACGGGTCCGCAGCAGAGGGATTGAGCAGCTGCAAATCCCGCGCATTGGTGCCGCGCAGATTTTGTTGGAAGTTGTAGCCCGAACGCATGGGCTGCCCGAAACGCGGGGTGCGTGGATCGTAGGAGGTGACCACCGGGAGACTCCATCCCAGCGTGCGTCTGTTGTCTCTCCAGAGCACGTTGCCACCGGCGTCCTGCGGGGCGGGAAGGCTGCCGGGTTGCAGTTCGGATTTACCGAGCACGGGGGCGGAACTCCAGCGCGCCCCTTGGTCGGGATTGACATCAATCATCCGCTCGTCGTAGGTCACCCACTGCGACGAAACCGGGTCCCTGTACTGCACGCGGATGGTGAGTTGGGTACGCTGGATCCCGGCGAGGGTAACCGGCACGTGAAAAAACCGCAGTTTGTAGAACTCCGCCGGCCCTGGCCGGGGCGGGTTGGCGGCAGGGGGGACGATCATCCAATTGCTGGAAGGATCCGCGTAAATGGCGCCCAGCTTGTTTTGAAAGACATCCAGCGCCGGATCGTTGCCGTCCACCGCCCAAGCCATTCCCAGAGAGGGAAAGGAGCCGTTCCTGTAGGCGCCGACCTTATCGCGTTTGAAGATCTTGGCAGCCACCAAAAACTGGGAGGGTAATTCGCCCAGGGAAAAACCGACCCAGCGGTTGCCATCCGCACTTTGCAGGGAGCCGTTGTAGGGAGAACCCGCAAAAAAGTTGTCGTTTCCTGCGGTGAGATTCGAGCCTACGGGCAGCCCGGGCTGGCAGAGGGTCGTGGGTTCCCTGAACAAGGCGTTGGAGCCCACCGCGAAGAGCAACTCCGAACCACGCAGGTCGATGGTCCGGTTGTTTTGAGCGTTGCCGCCGCTTGCCGGGGTCGGCGAACCGGGAGGGATCACCTGGGTGGGGTTGGTGTCAAACAGGACACGCCTGACACCGGCCCGGTCGGTGAGGGCGTTTAAGAACTGGCGATAGGGCGGATAGGGATGGGGCAGCAGCGTGCCATTGCCGTAGGTGAGACTGCCCGCGCCCACTCGATAAGTGGCGGCGACGAAGGAGCGGTTGACGTCGGGCACAGCCGGCCAGACCACTTCCTGATATGCTGGGATGGAGGAATCCCACGTATAGGCTTTTCCACTCGAGAGCCGGTACAGGACCGTACTGTCACCGGTTGCGGGGAAGTCGGTAATAGAGGCGACCGGCCCGAATTGTTTGCCGGAAAAGCGGGCTGTGCTGGCGGGCCAGTTGGCAGGCATCGGCTGAAGAGGAAAATCAGCGTCCGAGAGAACGGAGTCGGGCAACCGCCAAAGGGGTACGAGGGAGAAAAAATAGTTGGCCACGCGGGCCCCCAGTGCGGGGACGCTGGCATTGTCCAGCCACACTGGCGCATTGTTCCAGAAGAGTGAGTGCGACCTGTAATCGCCTGCGGCGCTCGTAGTCAGGAAAGAGGTTTGCTGGTTGTCCAGGGGCCAGGTCCAGGTCCAGTTGTTGGTGTTGAGCCCCATCGTGGAACTCAGCGTGCTGAAGGCTTGGGAATGGAGCCACGTCAACATCGAGCCTCCCGCGCAGTATGCAGAGAAACCCGTCGGCCGGATCACGAAATGGTACCACCCGGAATTGACGTACTGCACCCAGAGCTTGCTGGCATCGCTGAGAGTGGGCAATGCGCCAAGCTTCGGATTCCGGCTCAACCCCTTGTCCACGGGATTCGCCGGATCCTTGGGCGGATCCAAAACGTCCCCCGGGGTCTCGCTGGCGGCAACCACCCGAAAGCTCGCCGGAGCCAGTCCGGGCTCCACGCCCGTACCGCTCAGTGCGTGCGGATTCCAAAGTTCCGGGAAGCCAAGAATCGCGGTGGTGCCACATTTGAATTTGCTTCCCGCAAAATCTCCAAGGTTCCCGGTGATTTCCGTAATGCCCCCCGGCGCGGGCAATACCTTGTTGGGCGCATCGTTGGCGTCCTCGATGCCGCGCCAGTGGAAACGGTAGAAGTAGGGAAGGTCCTCGATACCACGGGCGGTGAACAAGGCGGACGCGTAACGCGCGGCGTTGGTTGTGAGGGAGGGGTCGGGATTGGGAAGTTTCAGGAGAGTGGGGAAACTGTCCGGATCGTACTGGTCGATCAGGTTGGCTCCGATCTCCAGAATTTGAAAATTCGAGCTCCGGTCCCTCACCTGCGAAAAGGTGGCGCAGTCGCTGGGGATGTCTGTGAGGTGCGTTGCAACAGAACTCTTGCCGAGGGATCCCACACCGATCGCTGCTTTAAGGAGCTCGAAAAAATCCGGCTCCCGAGGCAGTCTTCGCAGAGCGTCCACAGCGAGAAGTTCCTCCAGTCTGAAGATGCCGCCGGTTTTTCCGTGGTCGTAAGCCCAGAAAAACGAACCGCTCGCATCCCTACTCCAAGTGAGCCCAAAACAATCGTAGATCGCCTCAGCCGTCCCGACCTTGTTGAACTGCGGATCGCTGGAAGGAAGCGTTGCGCTCGGTCCCCTGAAGGTGAGCCACGCCAGGCGTTCCAGCGGAAAACGCCTCTTCACCAGAGGTTCGCCCACCTGCGCGAAAGAACCGTCCTGCCGCAGGAACGCGTGCTCCTTGGAGCTGTCGGCTTTTACGCGGACACGCACCTCGAGAAAGGCAGGGTTGATGACGTCCTGCAGGGAGCGCGTGTCGGTTCCCGTACCGGTGCGTTCGGCCAGTGTTCCCCAAGCGTCGTTGCCGCCGCGGTTGTTGCCCAATGCCATTTCCCAGGGAAGCGGGCCGCCCAGGATGGTGCTGCGGCGGATGTCTCCCGAGCTCCTCAGCGCGAGGGCGATCGTGCTCGAGGGATAAAGCGTGTCGTCCACCCGACCGGCAGGTGCCACGATGCTGGGACGCACAAACACCGGGGAAAGCGGGGAGGAACCCACGGCCTGCGGATCGAAGAACGCGGGCTTGAAGGAGGGCTGTTCAAGGCTGCGGGAAAAGTGTGTGAGGTATTGTGCCGAATCGATCAGTGCGGCGCGCTCAGCGCTGCCAACGCCGAGTTTTTGGAGGAAATCCAAGAGCCCCCCGCGACTGGTGAACGCCGCGTTAGTCACACTCGCGGAACCCGAACCGGGCGACGCGCGCAGGAAACCAAGGTTGTCGCGGCCGTTGAGCAGGAAATTGACGTACCGGTTTCCGTGGGAGATCCGACCCGGGATGCTGTCGGCGTCGGCGAGGGTGGCGCGGTTGCGATAGGCGAGCAGCGTCTTGAGGTGAGCGGCCTGGAGGCCGATCTGGCCGAGGTCGGCGAGGCCCGTGCTGCCGCGCCGTGCTGCGACAACGGCACCGACGACGGCCACATCAGGATCATAACCGGCCACGTTTAAATCCAAAAGGCCGCCCACATCGTAGACCTGACACGCGTAACGGCCGACGACCGGATTGCGCTCCCCAATGCAAAGCTGCGGAGCCCATGTCACCGGGTTGGCCCCGTCGCCGGTGACAAACACCCAGTCGGGAGCCCGCCAGCTCCACGCTTGCCTTGGGTTGCCCGCGACCCTCAAGGTCCCCGAGGCTGCGGGCGCAAGGTTCTCCCCGGAATCGGGGTTTACTCTCGGCAAGAGAAGCGGCTGGTTCCAGCGCGCATTGGAGATCCCCCCGGTGAGGGCACCCGCGCTGGAGGAGAGCGCGCTTGCCCGGTTCGGCACGGGGTATGCCGACGCCTGCGGATACACCGGCAAAGCCGCGAATACAGCTGCGCCGTCGTAGGAGGGCCGGGCGTTGCGGGTTTGCTTGAGCAGGTTCGGCGGGGGCGCGGTCGCAGACGATCCGCCGGTTGACGCGCTGGAACGGTCCGGCACCGCGCTCTGCGGCGTGGCCGGGTAGCGTATGGTGGTTGCGTCAGAATCCACCTCGACGGAGCCCGCCTTGATTTCCTGGAGAATGTCGCCCAGCAACTGGCTCTGCGCGAGACGTGCCAAGTCCGCATCTCCTGTCGTTGCAGCCGACCGCCGGGACTGGCTGACCTGTTTGGATGCAGATCCCAGCAGGGTAATGACCAACCCGGAGAGCAGGGCCACGACGGCCAGCACCACCAGCAGGGCCATCCCCCGCTGCCCGGCCGCACCCCGGGTGAAGCCGCGAAGTCTCCTGCTACGATGATCCTTTGAATGGGAGAGGGCGGAATGGAGGGAGGGTTCTTGCAGCATCGGCGGACCGCCCCCGCGGCATGAACAAAGCCTCACCATGAGGCATGTCAGCCGAGGGGGTGGGAGGCTGATTCGCATCCCAAAAGGGCCGCAGTCCCATGGAGACACATCCGGCGCGGACTTTTCGGTCTTTCGCCCTCCGCCCCAGAATGCGGCATAAACTTCGAGGCACCCGAAATTTCCGTACCGATCGACGGAGGCGGACCGGCGGGACCTATCGTCCCTTCACGGACTGGCAAGCGTTCGAATGCAACAAACGTTCCGGCGTTGCAAACGTACCCGGAGCGGGGCGAGCCAAAATCAACGCCACCGCTTATTGGTTCGGAATGAATGTTTAAAACATTCGCGTTGACCTGGTGCAGTGCACTCCCCTGCACTTCACCCATGCCCCCCACCCTGAATTTTCAACGACTTGTTTGCGGCCTGATTCCCTTCGGTCGGAAAACCCTCGTTTCGATGCGAACCCTCGTTCTTTCCACCGCACTCGCCACCGGCGCCGCGGCCGCGGACACCCGGTCCAAGAACAGCCCGCCTCCCGCCGCACCGTCGGTTGCACCCAGTCAATCCAAGAGGATAGAAACAGGTTCGGGGAACACGATCCGCGCAGAGATTCGTCTGGGAGGCTCGGACAAGTACGCGGTTTACTTTGAGTTTGCCGGCGGCCACCGCGAAGTGTTGCAGGCCAAGCTGCAGTCTGATGTCCGCGTGTTGCCGGTGGACAAGAACGCCCCAAAGCCAGCTCCGGCGACGCGCCCGACTGAAGGCATGCCGGACGCGTTCATCGGCTTCAGCGGAATGGGGCTACAGTTCTCGAACCATGTGCGTCCCCGCCTCAAACGGTATACCGAGGAGCAGGCGGCGCGTCTGGCCGAGGGCTGGAACACCCTGCCTTCGGCCTCCCAACACTGGACCACCCTTGAAGTTCGCAGCCGTGGGAGGGTTCACCAGCTGTGGATGGACGGCCGCTTCTGCGGAACGCTGCCTCCAACGGTGGAGAACCTGAAGGCGGTCCACTTCCAACTCGAGCCCGGAGCGGAACTGCGCAACGGGGTGTCCCTCAACCGCCCCGACCACGATCGTTTCCTACCCCTCGACATTGCGGACGCCCGGCGTCCGGGCGTGATGCAAACGGCCGCCCTCAGCCTCGCCTCGGGAGGGACGGAACTCGATGGCATCCCTTTTCTGGTGGCAGAGGCTGCGCACAATGCCGACGTGGGCGTGGTGAAGGAGATGCAGGGCCCGCGCTTTCTTGAGACGAATGAAAACACCTCGCGCACCGCCTTGGACGGCATGCCCGAGTCGATTCACTTTTCGGTACCTCAGCAGTTCTACCACCGCGCATGGGTCCTGTGCGCCGCAGAGGCCGATCCCAAAAAAGACCCTGTGTTCACAGCTCGCCTCACGCGCTTCGCCAACAGCGGCCGGGGCGGCGCGATTGCCGATACGCTCGTTGAGGTTCCACAACCCGGGGGCCCCAATCTAAAAGGCGCACGCGAGGTTGGTGCCGTGGAGTATGCGGACACCACGGGTGCCAAAAAACGGGTGCCGCTCCATCTGATTCCAGTGGACCTTCATACCGGTGACATTCTGGACCTGCTCTCGGAGGAAAAAGATCCGTACGCCGCGATGAAGATCGGCCCCTATCTCGACTTTGAATTTTTGGGGAAATGCGGCGGCCTCGAGGTGCAGAACGACCACCGCAGGCGGCCGCTAAAAACATCCACCAGCGGCGTGCACATCTTTGGCGTTACCCTCGAAACCGCCGGAGTCGAAACACGACTCAAACAGGCGCAACCGGGAAACATCTTCCACAACGGGGAGAAGCCCGAGACACGGTTTGCGTTCCGGGCGAACGCGGCAGGCAACTACAAGCTGGCATGTGACATACTCGACACGTCGGGCGGACTGATCCGCTCCACAACCACTCCCTTCCATTTTGCCGCTCCGGGGAATGAAACCGAGATCTCGGTGGATTTGAAAACGGCCGACCAGGGATGGTTCGGCATGCACATTCGCGTGGTGAATGAAGCGGGCGACAAAGTTCTGGAGCACAACGGTTCCTTTGCCGTGCTGGGTGAGGACACCCGGAAGGCCGGATACGAATCGCCCTACGGAACCTGGTGGTTCGGAGGGGCACACTACTCGACCCGCGACCTCCAGGTTGTGGGGCCAATGTTGTTCAAAGCGGGTCTCCGTCGGGTGCCCGTCGGGTGGACGAAGGACACGGAGGCGGACATGGCACCGTGGAAAATATCGCTCAATCAAATCAGCTGGCCCTTCCGAACCGCAGATCTTGAGAACTGGCCGGCGGCCGTCGAACGGGTCGAAAAACTCGTCCGTGAGAAGCTCGCGAATTTTCCACACTGCCGGTACGTGGACATTTTTCACGAGAGCTTCGACAACGTGCTGCCCCCCGAACTTCACGGCGGCACCTATGCAGCAAAACAGCCCGAGAAAGAAGAAAAGCTCTACGAACTGGGCCTGCGCGGGGCGCGTTTTTTCCGGGAAAAGTTCCCGCAGCTCAAGCTGGTTGTCGGAAACTCGGGTGGGTCTGCCGGCACCGTTGCGATGCTGTTGCGGCGCGGGTTTCCAAGAGACCTCATCGACTACCTCGGGAGCGAGACCACCGGACAAACCATTGCGCCGGAGAAGCTGATGGTCCACACCACGGCTGGACTCTGGCTGCTGAAACAAACCGCCCGGACCTTCGGTCACGAAATCCCGCTCACCGGTTGCTACGAGTTTACGTGCCGCGCCGAGCGGGATCTGACCCCACAGATTCAGGCCGAGTGGTATACACGGGACCTGCTCTTCGGGCTTGCCTACAGGTTCCCGACGGTTTCCCCGGGGGAGATCGAGGATGTGTCCAACGCCTACTACGACAACTTCTACGGAGCCGCAGGCCTTTGCGAACGGCGTGGACTGCACTATCCGAAAAGGGCTTACGTTGCGGTCGCGACCCTCACCAAGGTCCTGGACAGCGTCGAGCTGTTGCGGCAGATGCCCACGGAATCCTCAAGCGCCCATGCACTGGAGTTCCGGCGGGGAGCCCAAACCGTCTACGCACTGTGGACACCCCGGGGAGATTGCGAAATGGAGCTGGCGTTCCCGGAGGGCGCATCACTGGAAAAAGTCGGCTTTTACGGAAAGCGCGAAACCCTCGCGACAAGCGCCGGGAGAGTCCGCGTCACGGCGTCGCCGGCGGTTTGCTACGTCGTGTCGTCCGCGCGCGCTTTGAAATGCACCCCGCAGGGTCGCTCCTTTCCGCTCCACGCCGTTGCCCCGGACGCCCGGGTCATCGCGGGCCCGGAACAGCTTGCCGACATCGAACTTGGCGCTGGGGAACCACGGATGGACACCGCCACCCTGCGCCCCGGGAAGTTTGAGCTGCGCCGTACGGAGGACCCCGAAAAAGGGGCCTGTCTGGAGCTGGAACTCAAGCGCGAGGGCACGCTGCCGGAGATCGTGGGCGAGTACGCTGCGCTGCGCTTGAAGCAACCCGTGCCGTTGGGTGGCAATCCCCACACCCTTGGAATCTGGGTCAAAGGGGACAGCAGTTATGGCCGCGTCTACTGGGAGTTGGAGGACGCAAAGGGCGAACGCTGGATCTCTAACGGGGGGTATGATGGCGGCGACTGGGGCAACCATTCCGCGCTGAACTTTGAAGGCTGGTGCCACGTTACCTTCCCCATTTCAAACGAGTCACCCGCATTGCATCTGGAGCCCGGCAGGGGGCTGGGATTGTGGCGAGGTCACTCCGACGGACGTCTTGACCCGCCGCTGAAGCTCACCGGCGTGTATTTGGAAACGTACCGCAATTCGCTGGATTTGACCGAAATGCGTCCCGTGAAGAAGAATCTCCGGATCCACAGTGTCACCGCCCAGATGCGCTGATCCACGGACCCGGTTTCCGGAGCGGGGCCGCAGTCGTTGCTTTGCGAAGGCAGAAGGGGCCTCACCGACTCACGGCGGGGCGTGATTGACACGCGGCTAGGCAAGCACCTCGCGCACGACGTTTCCCTTCACGTCGGTGAGGCGGAACTCGCGTCCCCCGTGCCGATAGGTCAACCGTTCGTGGTCGAGTCCGAGCAGGTGGAGAATGGTGGCGTGCAAATCGTGAATGTGGACGATGCCGTCGACCGCCTCGTAACCAAGATCGTCGGTGCGCCCGTGCACGTGGCCCGCCCGGACGCCGCCTCCAGCCAGCCACATCGAGTAGCCGTGGTTGTTGTGGCCGCGGCCGTCGGTAGTCGGGTCGTCGGGAGTCCGGCCGAATTCGCCGCCCCAGACGACCAGGGTTTCCTCCAGCATCCCGCGCTGCTCCAGATCCTGAAGCAACCCCGCGATGGGACGGTCAATCTGAGCGCAGTTGCGCACCATTCCGGACCCAAGTGCCCCGTGCAAATCCCACTCCAAGTGGGTGATTTCAATAAACCGAACGCCAGCCTCCGCAAAACGCCGCGCCATGAGACACTGCTTGCCGAAGGTCTCGGTCGGCGACCGGTCTGCACCGTACAAGGCCAGAGTGGCCTTGGACTCGCCGGAAAAGTCCATCACCTCGGGCATCTGGTCCTGCATGCGAAAGGCCAGTTCGTAGGAGTCGATCAATCCGTCCACGCGTGCATCCTCAAGGGCCGGCGCGGCACCGCGGTTCAAGTCCTGGAGCAGGTCCAACCGCCTGCGCTGTGCCGCGCGCGAGCGCAGGGGGTTGGCAAGATCTCCGACGGTCAGGGGGGCGCCGGAAAGATTCGCGTTTCCGAGCGTTACGGCGGAGCAGGACGCGGGAAGGAAGGCGCTCGAGTAATAGCGGGCACCGCCGAGAGCAGTCAGCGGGTTGATCGAGATGAATCCCGGCAGGTTTCTGTTCTCGGTTCCCAGCCCGTATACCGTCCACGCCCCGAGGGAAGGGCGCACAAACTGGAAGCTGCCCGTGTGCATCTGCTCGAGCGCCTGGGCGTGGTTTTCATTGTCGGTTTGCATGCCCCGGAGCACGCAAAGCTTGTCGGCCTGCAGCGCGATTTCGGGGAGGAGTTCGACCACTTCGGTGCCGCATGCGCCGCTGCGCTTGAACCCCCAGCGGGAGCCAAAGAGCTTGGAGCGGCCTGATTTGCCGGTGTTGCCCTGCTGCTTGAGCAGCTCGGGCTTCGGGTCGAAGGTTTCCATCTGCGAAGGCCCGCCTCGCATGCAGAGAAAGATCACCCGCTTTGCCCGCGGCTCAAAGTGTGCTCCCCGCAGGATTGATTGCTCGGCCCGAGCAGCCTCCTGAGAGGCGAGGCCCGCCCATGCCAGATAGCCGAAACCCGCGGGGGCCATCCGCAACCAGTCTCTGCGTGAAAAAACGTGTTCGGTCTGGGAGTTCATGGGAAAAATGTCAGCGAACCAACCGGTGTTCCACGGAGGCAAACAGCATCTGGCACACATCGGCCCAACGGGCTTCCGCGCTATCTTCGTCGGGCGGTCTCTGGCCTCCGCGCTTGTCGGTCACTGGCAACTCTGCCTTCGCAACAACCGGTTCGCCTCGCGCTCCGACGAATTCGAGCACACGCTCCACCTCCTCGGGACGAGGGGAACGTCCCAGCACGGTGCGGAAGATCCAGACGACGCGCTGGGTGCCCTGTCCGCCCAGCGCGAGGGAGCGGCTTGCAGCGGCCTCCGCCCACTCCGTGACGCGCGGGTTATTCATCAGAAAGAGCCCCTGGGTTGGCAGAATGCTCTGGGTCCGCTCGGCAACGCAGCGGTCCGGGGAGGCGAAGTCGAACACATCGAAGACCTCGGGAAGAACGCCCCGCACCACCGGCAGATAAACAGCCCTGTGGTTGGACGCCATCTCCTTGCGGGTCACGAAGGGCTTGAAGCTGGACAGTTCTGCATCGCGGTACGGGTGGTATTTCTCGAAGAAAGGGGTGGGCGGACGCGCTCCATCCAAAAGGCCCGCTGCCGCCAGCATGCCGTCATGGAGCACCTCCGCTTCAGCAAGCCGCGGGCGCATTCTGGCGTAGAAACGGTTCTCGGGATCCTTTTCCGTGCCGCCCTGCGCACCCGCGGAGTCGAGCCGGTAGATCCGGGACAATACGAGCGAGCGGACCAGTTTCTTGGTCGACCATCCGTTCTCCATGAATTCCACGGCGAGGGTGTCGAGAAGTTCGGGATGCGATGGTGCGGCGCCCGTAACCCCAAAGTCGTCGGGGGTTGAGACCAGGCCTCGCCCAAACAGCTTGCTCCAGACGCGATTGACGTAGACGCGGGCGGTGAGCGGGTTGTCGCGGTGGGTGAGCCACCGGGCCAGCTCGAGGCGGCCGCTGCTGTCCGCTCCCGGGGCAGGCACCCCGGGCAGGTGGAGCACCCTCAAAAATCCGCGGGGCACCTTGTCTCCGAGCAGGGTCGTCTCGCCCCGGATGTGGATGGCACAGTCCTCGATCTTTTCGCGATCTTTCGCGCCCATCGCCAGTCCGGGCATGGGGGGTGCCGCGTCCTGAAGAGCAGCGACCGCCTTTTCCAAACCGGCGACCTTGCCGTGCCAGACTTCGATTTCCGCCTCGAGAGCCACGTGCTCGCACTCGGCCAGGACGCGCTCCTCACCAGCGGAGGAATCCATCTTCCGTTTCAGGTCCGGTACGCGCCGCTGGAGAGCGTAACGGGAGCTGCGCGCCATGTGCATCGCGAGCGTCTCATCGTCGAGCCGCCGCAGGTAGGCGAACCCCGCGGGAGCCAACTCCGCTGCGTCCGGTCCAAGCGCGTGGAATTCCGTGTGGTGAAACGCGGTGGCCTTGATTCCACGCGGGCCGTACCCGTAGAGCGGGGCCGTGCTGCGCAAAATCCCCGCGAGGGCGTAGTAGTCCGCGGTGGGGATGGCCTCAAACTTGTGGTCATGACAACGCGCACACGCCACCGAGAGTCCCAAGATTCCGCGCCCCAAGACTTCGATTTGTTCATCGATGAGGTCCATCCGGAACACCTCGGGCTTGGACTCCTCGTAGGCCTTGGAGCCGACAGCTAAAAAGCCCGTGGCGACCAGGAGTTCATCCCTTTGCTGCAGGTGGGTCCCCGCCAGAAGGTCTCCCGCAATCTGTTCCCGCAGAAAGACATCAAAGGGCTTGTCCTTGGCGAAAGCGTCAAAAACGTAGTCCCGGTAGCGCCAGGCGTGATGGAAGATGACGTTGCGGTCCTTGCCGTTGCTGTCGGCGTAGCGGGCGACATCCAGCCAGTGGCGGCCCCAGCGCTCGCCAAAGTGCGGGCTCGCAAGCAGCCGGTCCACCTCCGCCTCCAGCTGTTCGAGACGGAAGGAGGCCACCTCCTCCGCCGAGGGGGCAATTCCCGTCAAATCCAGATGGAGCCGCCTCAAAACCACCTCGGAGTGGGCATCCGCCGCCGGTTGCAACTGCTCGCGGTCCCAGCTCTCCTGCACAAATCGATCCACGTCCGTCAGCGCCCAATCTGCATTCCCCGGCACGCGAGGGGCAGCGGTGCGCACGGGAGGACGCATCGACCAGAAGGCGCGTCCCTCATCAATCGACATGCCGCGCTTTTTCGCAATTCCGGGAGCCTTTGACACCCGTGGATCCGCGGCACCATCGGCGATCCAGCGTGTGAAGTCATCCAGTACGGCTTTGGAGAGTTTCTCTTCCTTGGGCGGCATCGCGATGTCTTTGCTTTCGTGCCGCATGGCTCTCAGCAAAAGACTTTCCGCGGGCTTGCCTGGCAGAATCGCCGGGCCACTGTCCCCTCCCGCAACCCAGCCGTTTTTCGAATCCAACAGGAGCCCCGCCTTCAACTTGCCCTTGGCACGGGCCTCTTCCGAATGGCAGGACTCACAGCGCTCCACCAGGACGGGTCGAATGCGGGCCTCGAAAAACCGGACCTGTTCGGCGGGGGCAATTTCGGCCCGCGCGGCGGAGCCGACAGCGAATCCAAGGAGGACCGACGCCAAGCGGACAACGCGATGCAGTGCTCCGCTCAAAAAGATTGATCCGGGATGGGTCGAAGGGAAGCGCATCAAGCCTTAGAACAATAGGACGGTTCACGCAGAATTACTCAGCCGGAAAGGCTATTTAGGTGTGCAAGCCGACACAACCTACAGTTTTACCGAACGCACCGCTCCCCTCTGAACCCTGCATGAAGGTGGCACCTCACCTCAGTGCCCGGGAATGTTAGTTAACTTTGCGGGTGAACGAAATCTCGAGCTGCAATAAAGGAACGTAGATTTTCCGGGCTTTTGCCTTTTACAAGGCTCTGTCGCGGCTTTCCCGAATAGGTTTTTCTGGCTCTGGGAATTTGGCGCTGTTTTTTTCGCGTGTGCTTTGGGTGCGCCGGGGTTTTACGTCTTGAAAGCCACGGGCAAGAGCCCCCGCCTGTTTTGATTCCGCCCATTTTCTAATGTCCCCCATGAACCGCCGCGATGTCGTCCGCAACCTCAGCCTGCTTCTGGGAAGCGCGCTTTCCTTCGAATTGACCGCCGCACTCCATGGGCAGGTCTTCAACACGGGAGCGCCACTCCCCGTAAGCCCGGCACAGGAGGCCTTGCTTGCGGAGGCCGCCGACACGATCATCCCCTCGACCGACACCCCAGGCGCCAAGGCCGCCGGCGTGGAAAAGTTCATCCTCCGCGTGTTGCGCGACTGTTACCGGCCGGACGCCCAGGTACGCTTCTACGAGGGTCTGTCGCGGCTTGAGAGCAGCGCCCGGAGCGCCCATGGGAAGGGCTTTGCCGATCTAGACCAGGCTCAGCGACATGCTGTGATGCTGGCGACGACCAAGACGGACCGGCCGTTTTTTGTGCTGCTCAAGCAACTCACGGTGGCGGGCTACTTCACCTCGGAAATCGGCGCGACCAAGGCGCTGGCTTACCTCCCGGTACCCGGAAAATTTCAGGGCGAAACGAGGCTTCAACCGGGCCAGAAAGCCTGGGCGCTTTAGCGTTTTCCTCAGGTTCAAGTCTGCACCCCGACACTGCGCAACCCGAAAAGGCCCCACCCTCCATGGCAACCCTCTCCATCGACTCGCTCAAAGAACTCACTTACGACGCAATCGTGATCGGCTCCGGTGTTTCCGGAGGCTGGGCCGCAAAGGAACTCACCGAAAAAGGGCTCACCGTGTTGATGCTCGAGCGCGGAAAACCGCTCGAGCACGTCAGCGGCTACGAGAACGCGATGAAGGCCCCGTGGGAATCCTCCTACGGCGGCCGCCTGACGGTCGCCCAGATCGAATCGCATCCGAAACTCGCCCGGGACTATCCGTACAACGAGATGACCGAGAAGTACTGGATGAACGATTCCGACTCGCTTTACCGGGAGGTGAAACGGTTTGACTGGTTTCGTCCCAACATTGTCGGGGGCAAGTCGATCATGTGGGGCCGCCAGTCCTACCGCTGGAGCGACCTCGACTTTGAAGCCAACCTCCGCGAGGGAATCGCCATCGACTGGCCCATCCGTTACAAGGACATCGAGCCTTGGTATTCCTATGTGGAGAGGTTTGCGGGCATCTCGGGCGAGAAGCTCGGGCTTCCCCAGCTTCCTGACGGCGAGTTTTTGCCGCCGATGGAAATGTTTTACATTGAGAAGGAAACGCGCAAGCGCCTCGAGAAACAATTCCCCGGACGCCACATGACCATCGGCCGCGCCGCCAACCTTTCCGAGGCGGCCAAGGAACAGCTCGGGATCGGCCGCGGCAGTTGCCAGTACCGCAACAAGTGTGCGCTGGGCTGCCCCTTCGGCGCGTATTTCAGCACCCAGTCGAGCACCCTGCCGCCCGCGGCAAAAACGGGGCGCCTCACCCTCCGGCCCGATTCCGTGGTGACCGAAATTCTTTACGACGACCGCAGCCAGCGCGCCACCGGGGTGCGCATCCGGGACGCGGTGACACTGCAGGATCGCGAGTATTTCGCGAAGGTGGTTTTTGTCTGCGCCAGTGCGATGTCCTCTACCGCACTGCTGCTCAATTCGACGTCGGAACGGTTTCCCAACGGGCTTGGCAACGACTCTGGAGTTCTGGGGCACTACCTGATGGATCACCACTTCAAGGTGGGTGCCAGCGGCGTCTGGGAGGGGGACCTCGACAAGTACTACTACGGCCGCCGGCCGAACGGCATCTACATCCCGCGCTATCGCAACTTCGGGAGCGACAAACGCGAGTACCTGCGCGGCTTTGGCTACCAGGGCGGCGCGAGCCGGGGCAACTGGCAGCGCAACGTCGCGGAACTCGCTTTCGGGGCGGAACTCAAGGACGCCCTCACCCAGCCCGGGGAATGGACACTGGGGCTGACCGGTTTCGGCGAGACGCTGCCCTACGCCGAAAACCGGATGTATCTGGACCGCAACAGCCGCGACAAATGGGGACTGCCCGTCGTGGTGTTCGACGCTGAGCTCAAGGAGAACGAGCGGAAAATGCGCATCGACATGGCCAACGACGCCCAAGAGATGCTCGAAGCCTGCGGCTTTAAAAAAGTAAAGAGCCACGACGCCGGTTCGTTTCCGGGAATGGCCATCCACGAAATGGGGACGGCGCGGATGGGGCGCGATCCACGCAGTTCCATCCTCAACGCGCACAATCAGATCCACACCGTGCCGAATGTGTTCGTCACTGACGGAGCCTGCATGACGTCGGCCTCCTGTGTAAACCCGTCGCTGACCTACATGGCGCTGACGGCGCGCGCAGCGGATTTCGCGGTGGACGCGCTGAAGAAGGGCGAAATTTAACCGGCGTTCGACGGCTTGGGGAAGCGCCGGAGGTCGGTCACCCGGGCCCAACAAAAAGACGCGCAAAGCAGACAAGTCGTGCTTTTTACCGTTCCCGAACGCCGGGCTCATACCGTTGCCCGGCGCGATTTACTGACCTGCCACCCCGCTTTCGCCGCAGATTCTCGGTTGACGGGAAGGGCGCCGGTCGCCTAATCCTGAGTCTCACTTTCATCAAGAGTGGCTGAGGGACTGGCCCTGTGAAGCCACGGCAACCGCCCGGGTACGACGCTTACAAGAGCGTTGTTTCGGGGACCAGGTGCCAAATCCAGCTCCGTTCTCGCGGGGAAAAGATGAAGGACTGTTCCGGTGCTCCACACTGGATCTTGGACTTCCTCGGCTCCCCCGGTGTCTCGGGCAGCGCTCTTGGGGAAAGGCCTAAACCCTATGCAATCCAAGCCCTTCTTCAGCAACCTCAAATGCCGCGAGTGCGGGCGCCTCTACCCCAAGCAGGCGATCCATGTGTGCGACTTCGACTTTGGCCCGCTTGAAGCCGCCTACGATTACGAGGCCATCGGCCGGGTGCTGACCCGCGAGCGCATTGAATCCCGGCCCCAAACGATGTGGCGCTACCGCGAGTTGCTGCCCATCGACGGCGAGCCCAGCGTGGGGGCCGAGGTGGGATTTACCCCGCTGATAAAGGCCGACCGCCTCGCCAAAGTACTCGGGATTCGCGAACTCTGGATCAAGAACGACACGGTCAACTACCCCACCCTTTCCTTCAAGGACCGCGTGGTTTCCGTAGCGCTGAGCCGGGCGCGGGAACTGGGCTTTTCCGTAGTGGCGTGCGCCTCCACCGGCAATCTGGCCAACTCCGTTGCCGCCAACGCCGCAAGCGCCGGGCTCAAGAGTTACGTACTGATCCCCGCCGATCTGGAACAAGGCAAGGTGCTGGGCTCACTGATCTACGGCACGCAGGTGATCGGCATCCACGGTGCCTACGATCAGGTCAACCGGCTCTGCTCGGAAATCGCCGGCAAATACGGCTGGGGATTTGTGAACGTGAACCTCCGTCCGTACTACGCCGAAGGCTCCAAATCGATGGGGTTCGAAATCTGCGAGCAGCTGGGCTGGCGTATTCCCCAGCACACGGTCATCCCGATGGCTTCGGGTTCGCTGTTGACCAAGATCCACAAGGCCTACAAGGAGTTCGCCCAGCTTGGCCTGGTGGAGAACACGCCCTTTAGCGTGCACGGCACCCAGGCGACCGGCTGCGCACCCATTTCGCACGCAATCAAGCGGGGCACTGACATCGTCAAGCCTGTGCCCAAGCCCGATACGATCGTCAAATCCCTTGCCATCGGCACTCCTGCCGACGGGTACTACGCCATCCACTCGATGAAGCAGACCGGGGGCTCCGCCGAGGACGTTTCCGACGAGGAAGTCGTCGAGGGCATCCGCATGCTGGCCGAATACGCGGGCATCTTTGCTGAAACCGCGGGCGGCGTGACCGTGGCCGGCGCCAAAAAGCTCATCGCCTCCGGACAGATCGGACAAAACGACAGCGCGGTACTCTGCATCACGGGCCACGGTCTTAAAACCCAGGAAGCAATCGTCGGCAAATGCGGCGCGCCGCGGCTGATCGCGCCCAACATCCGTGAATTCGAGGAGAAGATTTACGCGCCGGACCTCGCCGCAGCCGCCATTTAAGGTCGCCACTGAGAGAGAAAAACTTCACCGTACACCACCCTATGCCCACCGTCAGAATTCCCACCCCCCTGCGCAAACTCACCGGCGAATTGGAAGTCGTCGAGGCCGGCGGCTCCACCATTGCCGAGGTGTTTCACTCCTTGGAACAGGCCTTCCCTGGCCTCAATGAACGCATCTGCGACGAGAGCGGCAACGTGCGCCGGTTTGTCAACGTGTTCGTGAACGACGAGGACATCCGTTTCCTGGAGGACACCGCTACCGCGGTGAAGCCAACGGATGAGATCTCGATTGTTCCCGCTATTGCAGGAGGCTAGTCTTGCGCTAGGTTTGGCCATGGCCATTCAACACACCCGCTTCTGGCTGAACTTCCCACCGCAACTGATCACGCGTCCGCTGCTGTGGGAACTTTCCAAAACGTTCGCCGTAGTGCCCAACATCCGTCAGGCCAGTGTGACGGACGAGGTGGGTATCGTATCCCTTTCGCTCGAGGGGGAAGCGGAGGAGATCGCCAAGGCAGTCGCGTGGCTTGAAAACGAGGGGGTCAAGGTAGACCCCGTCGAGATGAACACGATCGCAAGCTGAGTGGCTGCGGCTACCCGGGGACACCCCCTTCCGGCCTGGACGCTCACGGAAACGAGTCGGGCGGCCGATTGGAACTCAAACCGCCATGCGCATTGCCTTGTTTGGAGGCAGTTTTGACCCGGTCCATCACGGTCACCTGCTGCTGGCTCAGGATGCCGTGGAACAGCTTGAGCTGGACCGTTTGGTGTTTATTCCGGCCGGAGTGAACCCCCACAAATTGCAGAGCGCCCCGGTGGCAACCCCCATTCAACGTCTGAAAATGCTTCAGGCGGCCACCTCTGGGGTGGCTGGGTTTGTGTGCGACCCGCAGGAACTCGAACGCGAGGGCCCCAGTTACACCGTCGACACGGTGGAGGCCTACAGGGACCGCTGGCCTCAGGCGCAGTTGTTCCTTCTGATCGGAGAGGACAACCTTGCGAAACTGCACGCGTGGCACCGGGTGGAACGGTTGCGGGAACTGGTCGAGTTTGTGTGCTTCGGGCGCGCACACGCTGAAAACACGGACGCGCCTCCCCGCGGCTACAGGCGTCTGACGCGTCGGATCGACATCTCTTCAACAGAAATCCGACAACGCATTGCCCGAGGCCTTCCAATACACTATCTTTTGCCTGAATCCGTCCGCGCTCTCGTCCACTCCGATGCCATCTACCAAAAATAGCCCCGCCTCCGGCAAATCCAAATCCGGATCCGCACCCAAGTCCAGGAGGCGATCGCCCGCCGTTGCGGCTGAAAATGGCGGGGAGGAGGCCATGCCCATGCAACCCATTGCTACGGAGTCTGCGGCCGCAGAGACCACGGCCGCAGAGACCACGGCCGCAGAGACCACGGCCGCAGAGACCACGGCCACGGAGGCCGGCAACCCGGGGGGCAGCCCTTCCGTCGCCGAACTCGCCCTGCTCATTGCGGAAGCCGCGGATCACAAAAAGGCGGACGACGT
>JBILKV010000073.1:0-19944 GCA_044376515.1 Chthoniobacteraceae bacterium
GATCCCGCCCGGAAGCCTGGTTCAAATCAAGGAGGTCAGCGCGGCCCGCTTTGGCGAAACAGTGTTGCGTCTGCCGGTGACTGAAAAACCATTTGCGTTTGTACAGCCTCGCAACAGCGTCTGGCTCGTGAGCATAGAGCCTCGCCCCTGTCGCATGGAAACTCTCGCACCGGAGGCCGACGGCGAAGTCCGGCATGGGGCGGAAGCAGATGGCAGTTTTGGCAAGGCCTCCGTCATGGGTGTCCACCAAGGTTCGGATGGGAACAACCGCATCTCTTTCATTCGCTTTCACCTGCCGGAGGACATCGGCACCGCCAGACGGGTGCTGCTCCGATTACACGGGCAGGTGGATGGGCCGGAGGGCGAGGCTTTTGACCACCTCGTCTACGGATCGCCCGCTACCGACTGGGACGAACGGACCTTGAACGGAAGGCAGGCGCCGGGCATCTGCCGCACCGTTTCAGCGATGGCTAAGGTTGATCTTGATACACGGCCCGTGGGACACCTTTCCTTCGTGCCGGGTGCGCTCGCGCGGACTGCTTGGCTCGATGTCACAAGCTATGCTACCGAGCATCCGGGGGCGACGGTGACGTTCGTGCTGATCAAGGAAAAGAAATATCCGGATGATGATTTCCGCGCCTACACAGCCCTATTCGACACCCGTGAGGCGACGCAGGATGAACATCGTCCAGCACTGGAACTGTGGCGTTGAGTCTGCGACCTCAACCGTGGCCTCCCAAGCCGGCAGCACCTTGAACTCGATGGAGCTGGCTGGCCAATGGACTTCGCAATCAAATCAAACCCCCACCAGATTCAGGCCGCTCACCGTTCTAAAATGATTGTCCTCCGTCGCCAGCGGGAGCCCAGTCTGTAGTGCAATAGCCGCTATCCAAATATCATTTTGCGGGATGGGCGTTCCTTTCTGGGCCAGCTCAGATGCAACGCGTCCGTAGACAAGTGGGGTTTCCTCGTCTGGCAACAAAACGTCGACGGCATCCAAGAATGAAGAGATCTGCTGAAGATTCCTCTCAGAGCGCAAGGATCTGTAGGCGCCAGCGTAGAGCTCTGCCAGCACCACATAGGGGAGGTAAAATACCTCGAAATTGTCCAGTGCGCCAAGAAGCTCCCGGCCACCGCGGAAATGTCTGATCACCACGCTGCTATCAAGCAGCAACCCACTACTGGAGATGGCCAAGATCGCGATTGGCCTCCGCTTTGACCGCGAGCTCGAAGCGCTCACCCTCGTCAGTGTCCATGCAACCGGCAGTAGCCAGAAGTGCTGAAAGACGCCGTTCCTTGGATTTTGGATTCAACGAATGCACGTACCGAGCGACGTCCACGAGGACTGAATTGGGCAGCTCGTTGAGATCCCGCAAAATCGATTCCACCACGGTCATGGTACTTACATAGCACGCCCGGAAGGTTCCCGCGAATCAGACTTTGCGAGCAATCCTGATTCTGGTTGCGAGGGCAAAGTAGTCCGATGGTGTTTTTCGCTCTTTTGACTCGGCTCCTCCGGGGACAGACAATGTTACCGCTTCACGTGCGGCCGCGCTTAGCACGCATCCAGCCACCCGCGGATCACCCGGGCGCAAACCTCGGCCTCCTCCGCCTACCCCACGGTCGAAAACAAATCCGGCACCGGACCCACCGGCAGGATCACCCGCGAATCCGGCATGTCCCGGAGCAACCCCACGGTGTGTGTAAAAATCAAACGCCGGAAATAGAGACGCAGCCGGCGCGTAAAACGCACCGGGGCGAGCAACACTACCTCCACGGGATAACACAGCAACCGGGCGGGATGTCCGAACCAACCTAACCCAGCGCCGGAACCCCCTCAACTTATGGACCGTTTTCCAAAAGGGGTACGTTGAAAAGCTCGAGAAGCGCCCCAAGCGGCTCCAGCTTCGGAGCGCGCGCAGCCAGCACCGCCGGCGGAAAATGGACGTTGTAAGTTTGCGGGTCGGTCAAGGATTGCCCGATGCGTTGCTGCAGCCGTTGTTTGCATTCAGCCGGGGAACGTGGAGGTTTCTCTCCGAGAATGGCGAGCAGAAGCCCCTCGAGGCACGGAAAACACCGCAGCGTCCGAATCTTACGCTTCGTGGCGGCTTTAAGGTGCCCTCCCTGAGGATGCCAGTCGTTGTCGAAGAGGGCCACGCGCCGGTCGAATGCCTCGAAACTGTGCATGGCAGCCTTCAGCACCGCGTCTCCATTGCCGTGCGCTGATCTCACCGTGACGCGCGATCCGCCGTCCTTTCCAAAATTGATTTTCAGGTGCTTGAGAAAAACCTCGTCCGTCTCTCCCTCAACCACCACCAGCGTGGTGTGCCTCGCGGCGCGCGGTTTGCGTTTGAATGGATTCGAGCGGGACACCGGAGTGATGCTCAGAAGTTGGGAATGCCCCCATAGGCGCCCGCGTGATACTTTGCGTAATGATTGGCGTCATTGCGGGAGGCTCCTTTGACCTCGTCAAGCCGCCAGGCCTCGGATGAAAGCGTCAGCGGATTTTTCTCGGTCAGCACGATCTGATATTTTTCCAAGGTCTCCTGCAGCAGGTAGTCGGAATGGAAGTTCGCAATGAGCTGGGCGTGCTTGGGATTGTGTTCGCGGGAATAAAAGAGCTCAACGAGCGCCCGCACCATGTGCGGGTGGAGCCCCGTCTCAAACTCATCGATCACCGCTACCCCTCCGGAAGCGAGGACTGGCAGGATGTACCGCAGCAGGACGAAAAGCGCCTGCGTGCCACGCGATTCCTGAAGGAGGGGGAGCGAGTAGGGCCGTCCGGCAACCTGATGTTCCGCAATCGGGAACGGGGCGATTTCCTCTTTTCCTTCGGAATTGAGCAGTTTGATCTCCCCAATCCGGAGATTCGAAATTCCAAGGTCCGCCCCGATCAGGTAGCGCTCGGCGCTGCTAAAAAGTTCGCCGCGCTTTTGGAAAAAATCGGCCGCTGCGAGGAGGTTGGCAAACTCGGGGTCGTGGTTGGGCATCCGGCCAAGGGAATGAATGTTCACATAGAGCCGTTGAAAATACTGGGAGAATTTCTGCGCGAATGCGTGCTGCTGCAGCACGGCCGAAGAAAGAAATGAGGCGTTTTCCCGGAGCGCGACCTGCTTGGACGGGCCAATGTCCTGGGACTTGAAATCGTACTTTCCATGAGCGGCATCCCAGCGCCGCTCGAAAAGGTAGCGGTACCGGGCCTCCTTCTTGTGCAGGGACTCAAAGAGCACCCGTTTGGGGGTGATCTCCAGATCGTAACGGTAGAGTTCCCGCTCGAACTCAAACTCCAGACCGAATGTGGTCGGATTTACATCGCGCTGCGACTCGGACACAAAAACGAAGGGCTCGGCCGGGATTTCTTTGTCCGGCTGGATCAGGGCGGATTCCAGAATAAAATGACGGAGGAAGGCTATCGCCTTCAGCAAGTTCGTTTTTCCTGAGGCGTTGGCTCCAAAGACTCCTGTAACGGCATTGACGCGTACATTGGGCTGTGCGGAAGGCAGAAAGATGTCGCGGCCCGCGGCGCCCGCCTTGGGCCCCACGGTGAACTCCAAGAGGGTTTCTTCCTGAAACGATACAAAGTTCCGAATTGCCAGCGAATGGATCATATAAACCGGACAATCGACGATTTTCTGTCGATTTCAATGATTGTATTCAAGATTACGAATGGCCAGCACCTTATCGTCGTTCCTTATTCCGCCATCGTCAGCAAGCACATCCATCGCGTTGCGCGGGTTTGCCTACCCATCCATCTCTCCTCCTTCACCCACCCCGCGTCACCACCGCCAGCAACTGGCGGGCGCGCGTGACGCCTTGCACGAACGTCTTCGCCTGGTACTCGTCCCCGGACGCCTCCTCCCACGCTGGCAGCCCCGTCACCACCACCGCCCGCCGGTCCAGCCCCTTCGCACGGTTCACCGACACGGCCAAAACCGCGTCTCCGGGCTGGCCCGACGGATCCCCCGCGTAAAAACGCACCCCGGAAGTGTTCTCTTCTGCCAACCAGTCCGGCGCCTTCGAGCCCGCGTGCAACAGCAGAATCTCGTGCGGGCGCGCCTCGCACGCGTCCAGCCACCCGCGGATCACCCGGGCGCAAACCTCGGCCTCCTCCGCCTCCCCCATGGTCGAAAATAATTCCGGCTCCGGACCCTGCGGCAGGATCACCCGCGAATCCGGCATGTCCCGGAGCAGCCCCGCAGTGTGCGTGCAAATCAGGCTCCGAAAATAGCGGCGTAGCTGGCGCGTAAATCGGACCGGCGTGCGGACCACCACGCCCACAGGATTCTGCAACACGCTCCGGATCGCATCCGGTTCAAACGCCCCCGCGCGGCGGACGAACCTCTGTTCGCAGTCGTAGAAAATCGACACCGGCGCATCCCGTCCACCCCGCAGCAGCGCGAAATAAACGGACCACCAACCTGGACCGGACCCTTCCTCGATCTCGGGAGAGGTGTTGTGATCCTGCGCTTCGTCCACCACAAGCGCGTCGAAAAACGGCCTGAACTCCGGCTGGTTCACCCTCTCCCACAAGGCCTGGGGCAGGGTGTGCTCAAAGTACCGGGTCTCCTCTTCCCGCGAACCGTGCGACAACGGATGCGGCCGGGCCAGCAACATCGCCCCAAGGGACTGGTAACTGAACACATGAATGTCCCGGCTCAGCCTTCCGCACACCTCTTTCAACCAGTGCTCCAGCTGGATGTTGTAACAAAGGAACAACACCCTCGCCCCCTCCCGCGTCAAGCGCACGGCCTGCTCGATGGCCAGCCACGTCTTGCCCGTGCCGGGGCCGCCGTTGAAGAGCAGTTGCTGGTTTTCCGACAACGCATCCAACAGCTCGTAGCCGCACTCCGTCTGCTGCTCGATGATGCGGTCCGCGAAGTCGAGCGTGCGGCGGTTTGCGGTGGCGGGAAGGCCGATGGCGAAGACGGCTTCAAAAACACGCCGGGCTTCCTCGTCGGAACAATCGCTGCGCCGGCCCTCAAACCGCCGGTCCCACCAGCGCGCGAAGCCGCGCAGGTCGCCCGCCGCGGCGAACCGCGCACGCGGCACGCCTTCATATTGGTCGGCCTCGCCAGCAAGCTCCACGTCAGGCAGAGCCAGCACCTTGTCGACGAAGGGTGCACCGACTTCAAACTCGTCCGCCTTGGCAATAATCCTGTCGACCACGCCGGCGCACTCGGCGTCGAGTTGGCGGAAAGGGTTCCGACCGTCGCCCATGCTCCACTCGCCCGTGTGCGGGTCGCAGGAAGGCGCGCCGCCCTTGGCTTCCATCACAAGAATGTGGCCGCCGGGGCCCTGGATCACGAAGTCGCCCTCGCGGAAAATGCCGTGTTTTTTGGAGGTATAGTAAAAGCCCCAGCGGACGGTGAATTCATCGCTGAGATGTCCGAGAAGACGGGCGGTACGCTGCTCGCTCTCGGGGGCCGTTTCGGGAGGATTATGGTAAACCCATCGGGCCATGCGGGAATGTATTCATGAGCATCGGGGAACTCCAGCCCGGACACCCGGAGGTGGGGCAGGGCAGGGGGGAGGAATGCAAACGGACACGGCGGTCCCGGCTCTCCGACAAGCGCCGCAGTTCGGGGACTGGCGAAAGGGCCCTTCTAAAACTAGCCCCTCAGCAATCCCTTAAAGGAAATGTCCTCATCCAGTTCAGGCCAGTGCAGCCCTAAGGGGGAAACCTCAATGTTTTGAAGCTGTGCCTCGGTGCCCTTCACCAGACGAGCGCTTGCCGTAGTCGGGAACCGGATTTCGACCGTACCCGCGATGCGGACGGTCACATATCCGGCACCGCAACGAGGCTGTTTTTGTTGCGTCCTCTGACAGTGCTCCCATGTCAGCCGAATCATCCGTGATGCCTTGCGGGAGGTTTCCCGAGGCAGCGATGCGCAGGGCAAAGTTGGCAATCCGCTCCGCGGATTGGCTGGCGCCACCGCTCACGTTGATACGGGGCGTTCGGTGCCTTCCCACGCCAACACGAAGGAGCATTGTGCGTTTGTCTCCGGCGAGGTCGGCTTCCACTTGCTCTTTGCAACGGTCTTCCAAAGCTCAGCTAGTCGTAACAGCGCGTCCCGGCCCGTGGCCCCTCTTCGCACAAAATGGCAGCCGACCACGGTGCCCGTTCTCCCCCTGCCACCCCAGCAGTGGACATAAACCGTGTGTCCCTTCGCTAACGCGCCATCGATGCAGTCGAGGATCGCCGTCATTTCCGCCGCAGACTTCGGGACATTCACGTCTTGGATGGGCATCCGCGTGTGGACAACCGGCAAACCGGAAACGGGGTGGTGCGAGGGAAGATGCGGCGCGTAGGGGGCGAGCTCGTGTTCCTCGGTTAGATCCAAAAAGAAGCTGATCCCCGCCTCGATGTGGCGCGCCACCCTCGCCGCTGCGTTTCCCGCCGCCGGGTGTCCCGGATACTCGCCTGCCATCAGCGTGCCTTTGTGGATCCAATAACGGTTCTCGTGCGGGCGGGTGTCAGGAGTGTCCATGGTCCGCTAATTCTAGCACAGCGCCTGCGGAGCGCCTCCGCCCGATGTCGGACCCGCAGAGCCGCGCGGCACGGGTGTGCAACACTATTGGAAAGAACCGCGTCCCGTTTCAGCCGCTTCGGGCGCCCTGCACCTCCCGTCATGCTTTTCCCAACACCACAGCCCGTCCCTTTCGAGCCTTGCACACTCGGTGCGACAGACCTGGACCTAGCGACAAATCCGGAAACCACGCCGTCCGTGCTTTCGCGCATGGCAAACGCGTGCGCCGGAAATGAAACCCTCGCCGAGGCGCTCGCGCGGAACCCGAACACCCCGTTGCCGGACCTCTTCAGGCTCTGGTGCGAGCGGCCTTTCGTGGCCCTTGAAAACCCCATCACCACCTTCCAAACCCTGTGCTCAGGAAAGGTGCTCCACCAGTTTCTGCCCCGCGAGGTCCAGCACCGGCTCTACGTTGCTCTCCGTTCCAGTCACCGCGCGGCTGAACTCGAGGAACACCTCCCCGTAGAGGCCCGACTCCGTTGGCTCACCGGTCCGGAGCCGGACATCGGCTGGTTCTTTCGTGATCCCGGAGGAGGCTCTGTGAGAGCTCCAAAGAACCCAGCGGAGGCGGAGCGGATCCGGTCCGAGGATGCATTCGCACTCCGTTTCTTTGAGTTGCTGGGGCAGGACCCTGCCAGCGAGGTTCGCAAGGAGATGGTGACGCGGCTGCCCTTCCACTCGTTGCAAGCCTACCTGCAGGAACCGGACTTGGAAATCCGTCTGAAACTGGCCATAAGAGTCACCACCAACCACGGGGGCAGGGGGGATGAGGAACATCGGGTCCTTGAAATCATGCGGGACGCACTGTCTCGTGATCCCGAAGTGAAGGTGCGTTGCTGCGTTGCGGCCGGCGATGCGATTCAAAGTTCAGTCTTCGAACGGCTCGCACAGGACCCCGCCTTTCCGGTCTTACTGGCACTCGCGGAAGGAAGCTTCACCGGGCAGATCATGAAGTGCGAGGCTGCGTGGCTGAGACTCGCAGAAACACACACCGACCTCGCCAGACTCGTGGCACTAAACCATTCGTGCCCGTTGAGCGTGCGATTGAAACTCCTCGACCACAGCGACGCGCAGGTCAGGAAGAATGCTTGGAGCAGGATGGAGTTCCGCAACATCAAACACCGTCGTAGGTTTGTTTGTATCGCGGAATCCTTTCTTTCCAACCCGTCCCTCCATCCCGAGCTGGAAGTGATCTCCGCCAATCCGCTCATCCCATCGAGCTTGGCCGCTAAACTCGCCAAAACAGGCGGCGCGTTGGCGAAGATCGTAGCTGCAAACCCGCAACTCTCGGAGACGGAACGCCGCCGCTTTTTGGGCGGTCCCTGCGCCTCGACTGCACGCATTGCCGTCTTACACGCGACCCAGAATGAAACCCTGTGGACCGCTCTGCGGCATCCTGCGGAATCCGTCCGTACGGCTTTGGTGCGCAAGCAGGGAATGCACGCGGTGCGCATCCGTTTTCAACTCGCAAAGGATCCGTCCTTCAAGGTGCGCAGGGAGTTGCTCGAGCACCTCGTAAACCCCGAGAACGAGGATCCTCTGGACCGCAAGTTCGCGCGGTTCCAGCTGCGCCTCCTGTTGGACTCCGCCACTCAAACGGAGAAGGACCTCTTTTTGAAAAACAAGCAGCTCCGCAGACTCCTTGCCCAATGGAGGACGGAGTCTGCCTCGAACCCATCCGCACCAACCAAATGAACAAAGCCACCCCGTTTTGCGCAGACCGCCGAAAAGGAAAATGCCAGCCCCTCACGGATGCCGACCGCGCCGCTCTCATCGAGCCGGCCACTTCCCCCACCACGCCCCCGGTCCAACTCCTCGCCCTCTCGAAGCTCGGCGATGAGACACTCAACGGCCTGATCGCGGCAAATCCGAACACACCCGAGTTGACGCTTCACACCCTTTGGCGTGCACATCCGTTACAGGCGCTTGAAAATCCGATTCTGCTATATTGGAGCCTCCGCGAGGGAAAGCAGCTGCGGCATCTCCTGTCCATGGACGTCAAAGTTGCGCTTTACCTTGCGCTTCGGAGAAATGGATCGCTCGTCGCGCTTGAGGAACATCTGCCCGAATCTGAACGCTGCGAATGGCTCGGCGGAGGCCCATCGGACCGGCAACTCAATGCGCCTTCTGACTCTACCGACAGCAACACGCGCCGAGCGTTGTTGCATGGACGAATGAGGAAATCCGTCAAGGTTCGTGTCGCCAAAGTGCACCAAATCCTGGTGACTGACCCCTCCGATGACGTGCGTACGTGCCTTGCCGAGAACATTGATGACATCCCTCTGGGCCCCAGTGAACGCACGCACCTCCAGCGTTTGCTTGCAAAGGACCACTGTCCGCGGGTGCGGCGCGGCCTTGCGTCCTCGACGCAGATCCACGGCGAGTTGCACACGCAGCTCTCCGAAGATCCGGAATTTGAAGTGCGGCGCACGCTTGCCAGCAATCCTTCAAGACTGGCAGGCGCCCGGCTGGAAGGTTGGCACAACCTGATCACGTCCGGACACGCGGCCGAGGTCGCCGCAAATCCAGCCTGTCCTGAGGCGGTGAAAATCGCATTGGTCAGCCACGGATCTCCGCGGGAAAGACACCTGGCCTGGGCCGGGATCCGCTTTCACGAACTCACCGAATGGAAGCCCATTTTGGATGCGTTTGACTCCGTCTTTGCGGCTCCCGAGCGCGTCACGGAGTTGGTATATCTCGCAAAAAACCAGACGATCGGCGGCACGCTCAAAAGCCGGCTCATCGCCCACGCCGATGTTCGGGTGACGCGGGCAGTCGCGACCCAACAGCACCTCACCGAGCAGCAGCGCATCCGGCTGCTTTTTCACGCCGATCAAAAGACGGCGCTGCGGGCGGCGAAACACGCGCCGGCGGCGGATTATCTGGATATTGGCGCGGAACATTCAAATCCGTTGGTCCGCGCACTCCTCGCAAAAAAGGAAGGCGACAAGACGTGGACCCTCCGTTCCAAGTTGGTGGACGATCCGGACCCGAGGGTGCGGGCCGCTCTGTGTTATGGGTTGCGCGGCGGTGCGCCGGAGTATTCGCGCTCTGCCGAATTGCATGCGCGGGTGATTCAGCAGTATTTGAACGACCCGTGTCCCAAGGTGCGCGAGATCGCGGCGCGTCACCCGCAGTTTGGCCGGAGACGCCCGCGGAGGCGCTGACTGAAATGGACCGGGTAGGTTAGGATGCCCCTTTCAAGGGCGTCATTTCTTCGGGGATGGTCGCCCCATTGCGTTGCCATGGGCTGGAAGATGAGAGCCCCTGCGGGGCGTCGGATTTGATGCAAGTCCGCACAGGTCTTTTTGGGCCTATTGGATGATCGGTCCACGCGGCTTCCATCACCAAGCATCCAACAAAACAACAGGGACGCTCTCAGTCCCGCAGCCTGGCAATCTCGCCAAACGGGAATTCCGAACTCGGCAATCCGCCGGGCGTCACCACCCACAGGACGGGTTGTGCCGGAATGAAGTTCGGAAAGGAACCGTATCCATCCGTCAGGTAGATGAGCAGACTAGTCTCGCCCTGTGTGCCGCTGTCCCTCACATGCTCGAAGAAAGGCTCGAAGAAGGTGCCCCCACCGCCCTTTGGCTGCTCGATGGCGCCGGGATTGAGCTCAAACGGACCGTACAACCGGGTGTCGGCGTAAAACAGTTCGGCCTCAAGATGGGGATACATTCGGACGATTTCATGGACTTCGGTCAAAAACCGCGAAAGCACTCCCGAATTCACCGACCCGCTTGTATCCACTGCGATCCGCACCGAGATCGACTCGCCCTCAAGCGCTTCCAGATACATTCCTCGCCCGACAAAACGCCGGTCAAAGCCCGCGAAGTCCACCGGCGTCCGCACGAGGAACCTCCAAAGCAGGCTGCGCCAGTCCAGTTGCGGAGAGGTGAGTGCCTGGAGGTTGCGCGTCAATCCTGCGGGAAGTGTCCCTTTTCCGGAGGCCTCTACAAGCAGGGTGGCCTGCTGCAACGCCTGCTTCCAGTATCCCTCCTGCGCCGAGACGTCCCCGTTGACTGGAATCCCCTCCGGGTTTGCAGGATCCCCCGGCGCAGGCCATCCGGTTGGAAGCAAATCCATTCCGATCCAACGGTTCTTCCACGTCTGTTGCTGTGCAGTGATGATTTCGTACACCTCTTCGACTTCGTATTCCTCGAGTTTCGGGTCGATACAGGCCCCTGCTGGAAGGACCAACAGGCGTTCCTGACGGATGATGCCGTTGACGACGATGTCCGCGGCGATGTTCCACATGATGCCGTCCCGTGCCCTCCGGCGCGGGCAATGCAGCAGGGCCGCGTGCAGGAGTTCGTGTACCATTACCGCATCGAGTTCGTCGTCGGACAGACCGGTCGCGAAGTCCGGATTGAACAGGACGACTTTTCCGTCGGTCGCAGCGGTCTCAATCGACAAATCGATGCGGTGGTCCGCAAAAAGTGCAAGCACGCCAAAGAACGGCTGCCTGTGCCGGATGCGGAGGATGGAGACCGCGATTCTTTCCTCTGCGGTCATTTCTTCGACGCCCCCTTTGCAAAGGCCTTGAGAAAACGGCTGATCCGCGGGTCCTGTTGCACCAGGGTAGCGAGCAGCCCGATCTGGCCGTTTTCCGCGGCGCGTTCCTCCACGGCGTGAATGAAAAGCTGGCACCATTCGGCGCCTGCCTTTGCGAGCAGCCAGCCAAACCCGTTTTTGATCCCATCGGAACTCGTGGCCCTGGAGCTCAGGCCAACGGTCACGGCAAATCGCTGCGAAGGTTCGCGCGGAAAATCAATTCCGCCGCCTTTACCGCTGAGAATGTCTCCGAGGCTCGGAATGCTTTCATACACCTGGAGGAAAGCCCGGAACTCGCCCGCAGCGGCTTCACCCACGGCGGCGTCGACGGCGAGTCCGATGGCGTGCAATTCGGAGGCCAACTGCCACGAACGGCTGGAAGGCCATGCCGCGCTCTTCGGGTCCGTTTTGTGCAACAGGGAGGGTCGGAACGCGAGAAACGCGAGGATCTGCTCGTGGATTCCGGCACGCGCCGCCCAGGCCCTGAAACAGTCAAAGCTCGAGTCCACCTGAAAGTGCAGGAAGCGGTTGGCAAGTGGCGCTGGCATGTCGTAAACCGCCGCCCGATCCTCCTTGCGGTTGCCCGCCGCCCAGATAAACCAGCCCTCCGGCACCGCGTAGGAACCCACACGCCGGTCGAGGATCAACTGCTGCGCGATGCCCTGAACCGCGGGAGGCGCCATGTTGATTTCGTCCAGAAAAAGGATGCCCTTGCCAGCGACCGGCAGAAATTCCGGCGGCAGCCACTTTGAAACAGCGCCGTCCGCCACGGGTAGTCCGCGCAGGTCGGTGGGTGCGAGTTGGCTGAGGCGGAGGTCGAGCAATTCCAGTCCGTGGCGGGAAGCGAGTTGTGCGACGATACTGGATTTCCCGATTCCGGGCGGCCCCCAGATCATGACGGCGCGCTGGAGTTTTGCGGAGAGGATGGTTGAGAGGGTTTCTTCGAGTTGGGTGGGTGACATAAGAAAGCGGGTGCGCCCGCAGAGGGGACACCTCACATTCTTGCACACCGGAGCCGGCGGTTGTTTTATTGCCGCTGGTAAGTCTGTGCGGGAGGGGTTCAGGGCCGCTTAGCCCAGAACCCGCCGTAATCTGGCGCGCGCCGCTTCCATACCGGTACCCGCACCCATCTCAATAAACTCCACACCGGCTCGCGATCCCAATTGCGGCTTTTTCGGGTCTACCACGATGATGGGCACTCCAGGCCGCACAAAATCCACCAAGCCGGCGGCGGGGTAAACCACAAGAGAGGTGCCGACGATCAGGAACGCATCCGCACGGGTGGTGATGCGGGCCGCCACCTCAATCATTGGGACGTCTTCGTTGAACCAAACAATGTTGGGCCGTAAGGGCGACCCCTCTGCACAAAGCTCGCCCCATTTCATCTCCCAGCCCTGCAGCGGATAAACAAGAGCCTCGTTTCTGGTGCTCCGCGCCTCAAACAGGCTGCCGTGCAGATGGATCACGTTCCGGGAACCGGCCCGCTCATGCAGGTCGTCCACATTTTGGGTGATCACGCTCACCTCAAACTCGGACTCGAGTTCCGCAATGATCCGGTGGCCCGAGTTGGGTTGTGCCTCCATGGCGGTTTTCCGGCGTTGATTGTAGAACTCGAGCACCAACCGGGGATTCCGTTCCCAAGCCTCAGGGGTTGCCACGTCCTCGATACGGTGTCCTTCCCATAAACCGTCGGAGGCCCGGAAAGTGGGGATGCCGCTCTCCGCGCTGATTCCAGCACCGCTCAAAATGACTACGTGTTTCATTTGGTGCCGTCATTTTAGCATGAGGGGCTTCGATTTGGGAGAGTTGGCAACTGGTTCCGTCATTGTTTCGGTAAAGTGGGCGTGGGTTTCTGCGGTAGAGGAGTAGCTTTAAAGCGTTGCACAGCTGAGATATTTGAAGGCCAAACACTGGATATGCCGCCATGGCGGGGCCGACTACTCCGACGAAGGCTTTCGCAGAAAACTGGTGACCGCACACAGGGACGTCCCGGCGCCGCATCCGTGGATTTCGTTTCTCCGGTGGTTTTCTACGGAGCCTCAGTCCCCGTATTGTGTGGCCTCCAGACAGAGACAAAAATTGGAACGCCAGGCCGCGTTCCTCCGGGGGGGCCTCCTGGCGAACGCGGTGTGCAAGAATGGGGATGCACCGCGTCTGCCCCAACTGGTCAGTCGCCAGTCGGTCACTCACCCGCCGCCCAACCTCGCATGAAAACACCCACCCACACCATCATCATCAACTTTGGAGACGATGCCACAACCTGGTTCCGCGAAATCTCGGCGGCGGTCCAAGCCGGACCACGAGCCATCAACGTGCAGTTCGTGGGTGGGGCGTGTCCGCCTGCATTTGAGACCATTTCGCTCAGAAACATGCTCCTCCAGATTCCGGGGCACATCAAGCTGACCACGACGGCAGCCTGTTCGCTGCCGCCGTTGACCTGTGCCGCATGGATGGTTGGGGACGAACGTCACATCGCCAGGGACGCTGTTGTCTGGATTCCGAAAATTCCTGCCGATCTGATGAATGGCGTTCCTGGTTCCTCGAGCCAAAATCTGGGCGAGATGCAGGAGCACGAGATCGAGGACGAGGACGCCGAAGGAGTCACACCCTTTGATGAACCAATCAGAAGGCCGCGCAACGCACTGTCGCGAAGTGGCTACACCATGGGGGGGGAGCGAATTAAGTCGGACCTTCGTACGCTTTGTGATGCCGTCAACGAATGGTTCCCGTCGTGGGAGTTCATCGGTTCAAGCCTATCGGTCGAGGATTTGCTGGAATGGGAAGTGATCCGGCCCGAGTGGGTGTTTGGCGGACGGTCGCCGCGCACGAGAACGCTGCCAGTGGCCGGTGCGAAGGCCGCGCGGCGTACTACTAAAAAGCCAGATTCCAAAGCGCTGGACACAACGCTGACAAAAACCGCCTCCGACCCGCTCCCCAGCACGGAGGCGGGCGAGAGAAGTCCAGGCACCCGAGGCAATCACTAATCCTTATTGGCGCGCGCTCATGAAAACCCATTTGCATCCGTTCACGCTCCTGATTCTCTCCGGCGCCTTCAGTGCCTGCACCAGCGTCAAGCGAGACGACCACTCCTACACGTACATCTACCAGCACAACCCCGGCCCACAAAGGCAGGTGGTGGAAACCGTCACCACCCATCAGACTCGGACGCGACGCTTTGCAGGGCCGGAGGATGGACCCATTTCGTCTGTCGAGCCGGAGTCCGCCCGGAGTGTCGACGGACCCGAACCCGACCTGCGGGCAGATCCGCTTCCGCCTCCCGTCAGGCGACCTGCTTATTTGGGAAGAGACGTCCAAGTGACGGAGGACTTTTATCGAATGCCGGTGCGTACGGTCAGTGCCCCGTACCGCGTACCGCCGCCTGTCTCCTCTTACCGTCCAACAGTGTTTCCCAACTAGGAAGACGGGTGAGCGCGGCGGCGGTAGTGGACCATCAGAGCGGTTGGTTTCGTCGCGGGGTAAGCCTTTGAGGTTCGCCCGAGTGCATGACAGGTATATTGGGCGAGCCTTGCCCAGATTACCCGTGGGACTGACCGACCACTCCAAGGAATCGCGACATCACAGCGTTTCTCAGTGCTCCCGCACAGGGGCGTCTCCGGCAGCCAATGAAGACGTGCCGCTTCGCGCGGCCTCCACTTGTGCTGGAGGCCTCTTCCCTTGGTGAGTGTTAGTACCCACGCTACTAAAGCGCTGCGGCCGACTCCGGACGGCGGAGGCAAACTGGGGACGTTTGGCCTGCGTGCCTTTCGGCACCCGCCGCCGGAGTGCAGGGGCCGGAGCCCTTACGCAGCACATGCGTATCCGTGCGAACACGCCTGGTGCGGGATGGCGTTTCGCAGCGCACCCAGCGCGCTCTGGTGTAGGCGCCGCACCTCGGCGTGCTCCAAACCAAGCCTCTCGGCCGTTTCCCTCAGGCTCAGTAGCGGGCAACCGCCAATCCCGTACACGTACGCCACCACGGAGCGCTGCGCTTCAGCCAGATGCTCCAGGTAGGGATCCAAACTGCCCGCCGCATCGCTGTTGCCGTAGAACGGGGTCAGCGAAGCCGGATCAGGCAGGAAATCCCCAAACTTCTGCTCCCCCTCTTCACCGGCATCTTGATCGAGCGAAATCATGCCTTGTTTCAGTTCGCTAAGCTCGCGCACCTCGCTGCAGGAAAAACCTGTTTCTTCAGAGAGCTGTTCCACACTGGCAGCCCGGTGGATCTCGCTTTCGATCTGGGCGCGTGCACCGTCCAGCTTCCGCAACGCATCACAACGGTGCACGGGCAGACGGATGGTGCGGCCTTGGTTGTCGTTTTCACGCCGCATCGCCGACTTGATCAACTTCACCGCAAAAGTGGAGAAGCGGTTTCCCAGCCGTTCGTCAAACCGCTCAGCGGCGGTGAGCAACCCACGGTTGCCCTCCTGCACCAGGTCCTCGAACGAAAGGAAAGACTGCTTCATTCTTTTAGCAGTGGAAACGACAAGCCGCAGATTTGCATCGACCATTTCGTTGCGCGAGGCGACCGCCGCTGTACGAAGCCGCCTTGCCCCTGCAAGGAAGGTCCCACAGGTCGCCGTGTCCATCAGGTTTCGACGCGCAAACTCCGCTTGCGGCGCCGTCTCAGCAGAGTTGCTCCCTCTTGGGAAGAGGTCACAAAATTCGCGCTCCACCTGCGCCAGCAGTTCCAGACACTGGTCCGGCCAAATCTCCAGCACCGCAACCAAATCGCCAAACGCTGCCGCCACCTCCGCGTTGAGGTCGGCGTTTTCGAGGGCCCCGGAAACAAACCGTTCCCGAGCGTTGTGAAGGAATGCTGCAGCCAGGCCCAGGGCGGCGCCCAGGACCGACCTGCGCGCTGGTTCGCAGTTTGCACGGGTCATCTCCGCCCGGGCTTGTTCCAAAAGCATGTCCCCTACACGACCGGAGGAAAGTAGGTGCTGCAACAGCGCGCCGAATCCTGCCCGAATCCGGCTCCCCAGAGCCACCTCTTGCTCTCGCGAGAGCAATGGTTTTGTTCCGATCTGGTTAAGATAAACCTTAAAAGCACCCGTCTGGGTGGATGCTTCCGTTTCTGCAACGACGTCCGCATCGATGCGCTGGCCGCCTCCTTTTTTCTTGGTCGTTTTGGGACGCGGCCTTGCATTCATTGCTTTTGCGGGCAACGTTGTGTTAGCGGGCTTGAAGTAAGCGGCATTGATGGGTTGCTTCGGGGTGTTTTTCATGGGGTGTATGGAGTGTGGACTTGGTGAGCTACAAGGGGTGTGAAGCTTCGAGCAGCGCGGTTTTCCGGCGATGGCGTGGATTTTTTTGGGGTGTCTCCCGGACGGGTTTTGGAAGAGTTATGGCATCCTTGCACGGAGGGTGGGACATCCACGGGGATACCCCGCTGGATTTTGAAAAAGCCGTCAGGACCGGGTGTTTGTTCCCCTGTGGGAGGGCGTCCAGATTTTTGCTGCTGTGAGCGGTCGTCATAAGGGCGTCCAGATGGCGGTGGGTCGTGACCCGCGGGCCCCTTGACAGGAATGTGAAGTTCGTGCGCTTGCGCTGCGAAACGACGGTTTCCGTGGAGTGTTCAGAGGTCAGTCTCCAGACTTACACGATCGGTTTCTTAAAGGTGCAAGGGTGCCGCTCCCGCCTCTAAGCGGACTTTTTGTCCCGAGGTTTCCGCGAGCAATGTTCCAGTTCCGCCGGGAACGTCGCGGGGAATCGTAATGCATCCCTGATTTATCAGGGGTAAGAGCTTTTAAGCTGCCGGTTGGAGGAATTCGCCCGCTGCAAGGCAGCAAGTTGACCTGTAGGGCCCCTGACACATACCGAGGGAGGCGGGTGGGCGAAAACCATTTTGAAACCCTGTGTGCAATGCTGATTGGTGTGACTCGGATGTTCCGAGAGATGACCTGGTTCCGTTTTTCGCCTTCTAATCGTAAAAAGCTATGAGCGTTCGCGTTGTTTTTGCTGGAAAACTTTTACGAGCCTCCCGCCCCGGCTACCCTCGGGGCAGCAATTGTCCCGTGCCTGAAAGTGATGTGCTCAAATGGCTGGATCAGGTGCGCGCGGCCTCGGTTTCCTCGATTCTTTGCCTGCTGGATGACAAGCACTTGTCGATGTACGCGCACTGCGCGGGGGGGACTGGCCTGCTGGAAGCCTACCGGCAGGCGGGATTTGTGGTGGGCCATGTACCCGTTCAAGACCACAAGAGCCCCCCTTTAAGTCGGGAGGAAATGGAACAGGCGGTGGAGTGGTTCGAAAGCCTGCCAAAACCGGTGCTCGTTCATTGCAGCGCGGGGGTTGACCGTACCGGTGCCGTCGTGGAGCGGATCCGCACTTTGTGCGTTGGTGAATGATACGAAGTTTCCGGATCAAAACGCCGCACATCGAAAAAACAAATCAACTTATGTTTCGCCAACTTGCTTGAACCGGTTCCGGTTGAATCTTTTTTCCGAACCGGACTTAAACGCTCCGGAGAGTCTGATGTTTTCATTTTAAGGACAAACCTTGTTGGTTGAAAAAAAGGATATGCCCCATCCACTCGTTCAGTTGGGATTTTTCAGAGCCCGCCCGGTGAACCGGGAGGCCCACGCCATTTTGACCCGTGGTCGAAAGCGCACAAAGAAGCGAAAAAAACAAAACTCGAAACCCGCGAAAAAGAGAAGGGTCCAGACCTTCAGTTCGATTTTTTACAGGTTGATATAATGAAAATAAAAGAGCAATCCACAGACAAAGTTATGACAAACTCACAAAAATTTACCGAACAGCCAAGTGAGCTAACGCCTGAGCAGTTCGCGCATCTCGCCGAAATCTGGGGGGATATTCTTCCGCTTCGGAACCGGGCAGCCCATTCGGGATCTCTGGACAAGGCTGAATTTCTTTATGGGGCAAAGCTGTGGATGAGGCTAAAAAAGGAGAGGCTGCTCGCGAAGCTCCTCGATTTGAAGTTGCGCTTGCGGTTGATCCACTAGGCTGGGGTTTCGCTGGGATACCCGACCCTGCTATACTCTGGTTTTGGCTGTTTGCGCCCTTTCGCGAGGTCGGAGAGATCAACCAACCGGCCCTCTCTCAGTCACGCCTTTCGGCTGTCCTTCGCCAGTTCCAGTCCGGTAGCGTGGTCCTGCGCAGCATGAAGCTTGATTTCTCCAGTCTTGAAGGCGCGGCCAACACACTTGAACGGTCTGTGAAGGCTGCCGCTGCTCACGCTGCCTCCATCCCCCGGGAGTTGCAGGAAACCGTTCGCAGCGGAATCATCCAGAATTTCGAAGTCGCCTACGAACTGTCGTGGAAGATGATCAAGCGCTGGCTTGAATCCAACGTGGGCCCCGGTTCCGCGGACGGAGTGACCCGGCGCGAACTGTTCCGGCTCGCTGCGGAAAACCGCCTGCTCGAGGACGTTGATCTTTGGATGCGCTTCCACAACGCACGGAACGAAAGCTCGCACTCCTACGACAATGAAACCGCTGAGGAAGTCAGCAAGTGCGCTGTCGATTTCGCCCCGGCCGCCCGTGCTCTTCTTTCCGCCCTTTGCGCACGCAATGATTGACCTCGCCCCGAGCCATTTGAGGACTGTGCGGCAACTGCTTGCAGATCTGGCGCCCGAATGTGAAGTCCGCGTCTTCGGTTCCCGCGTGGCGGGGAACGCCAAGCCTTACTCGGATCTGGACATCGTTCTCATCGGAGGCCGTCGGCTACCCTCGGTGAGGGTGTCAGCATTGCGTGAAGCATTCGCTGAGTCAGATCTGCCCATCCGGGTCGACGTGCTAGATTGGCACGCGATCCCGGAAAGCTTCCGCAACATCATCACCGAGCGCTGTGAAGTGCTTCAACCCGGAACAGACAAGCCAGCGGCTACAGCAGCGGGGGAAAACGCAGCATCGGAAGCACCTTCGGGTGGCTGAGCGTGGTCTGGGACAACCCAGAGGACGTCTACAATGTCTGACTCACGCAATGACGTCGTTTCGCAAAAGAGACAGGCCGTCGCGCGGAGTGAGAATCGGGACGCCTTGGTGCTGTCCGCTTCGGCTCGCTTAAAAAGCTGCGCTGAATCCAGACAGGCCACTCCGCCTCGGCTGACGTTGGCCAGTTCAGCAAGTTCGATCTCCGAAAGTTCCGCAGCTTTTCGGTGGTAACGCACCAAGAATTCCAGATTCATGTTTTTGATCCCTTAAGAGTGCACAACGGCTCGTTTAGATAAGGAATCAAGCTCCCAAGACCCTGGCGCAGTCTTTTTGCCTCTTATGAGGCGCATTTTAGGGTCATGCTTTCAATAAAACGCCTGCGGTTGCCGCTGTTTAGCGGTTTGGCATCTTTTTGAATGCCATCAGACACTCTGCAGCATCAAAGCCCGCGCGGGTGGTTCGCCGGAACCACCCTGAAGATTCTTTTCGTAAACTTCTCCATGCCACGGTGCTCGAGCGCCGGCATGCGGTCGCCCCGCGCGGGATCGATGATGTCCCCGCCCTGGAGGATCACAATGTGCGAGCCGCAGACCCAGAGGTGGCCCGGGTAGCGGAGCCAAGGACGCCGGCTGGGCGGATCGCCCAGTTTGTGGGCTTCAACGATGGATGCCGTGAGGGCGGCAACTATGAATGCGTTCACGAAGCCCTTTTCTCGGTAAACTGCTGCCTCGGATGCACCCCGGCGCCGATTATTTTACGGACCATTCGGATCTTCTCTCCCACCCGAATCCTCCCCGTTCAATCCGGACCCACAGTCTGTTCAAGACTGACTTCCAGCACGCATCCGGCGGGGAACTTTACTTGAGCCGCATTCTGATCATCTGCGAAAGGAAGCGCCTGCGAGCAGGCTCTGAAAGCCAGTCGCAACCAGAAGTTTTCGAACCTCCCCTGCGGGACGCTGGCTCCAG
>JBILKV010000226.1:0-6995 GCA_044376515.1 Chthoniobacteraceae bacterium
TCCCTGAAGGGTCGTGGAAGACCACCACGTTGATAGGCCACGGGTACAAGCGTAGTAATACGTTCAGCTCAGTGGTACTAATATCCCGTTCGGCTTAGTCTCTCTTTTCATCCATCCTGTCAAAACGGAAGCCGGCAGTCGCCAAGCGGTGCGCCCCTTAAGCAAGGGCAGCACCGCGGCGGCAGGCCAGGCTCCAAAAGCAAACCCTTCGATCCGCGTTGTTTTAAAGCACAAGTGCACAAGCGCACGTTTTTGTCCGCGTGATCCAAGATAGGTTCAAAGTAGTAGACGTAGTCTTCTGTCAATCGTCTTGGTAGTCTGATAGGACGCCGTCGCTATTGCCCCTCCCACTTTTAATAACGCAGTCTTTCTTGACTGGCGTTGCTTCTTATCCCCTGTATGCAGCCGTCAAAGGACACGGGTCTTCCGAGTCGTCAGACAAGGACGTTCTTGTGGGAAAGTGTTCTTTTAGAGATCCATTCGGTTCGTCAGTTTGACGGGTTCCCGCGACGGGAAATCCGGTGGGTAGCCAGAGACCCCGGTCAAGTGTGCGGTGTTGGTATCAGTGCCGAAAAAAAGGCAAGGATAACCTGCGTTCGCCCAAAATTGGCCGGTCCTCTGGTGACCATAGCGCAGTGGAACCACCCGTTCCCATTCCGAACACGGCAGTGAAACGCTGCAGCCCCGATGATAGTGCATCTATAGGTTGTGCGAAAGTAGGACGTCGCCAGTATCCATGCCCCGCCCAGTTTAAACACTGGGCGGGGCTTCTTTTTTGTAGCGACGTGTTTTCGGCGTGCCAGCTGCCAATCAAACCTCAGGAGGCCGATTGAGCGACTTTGCTCATGAAAGAGCAGAGGGGCTCGTTTAGTCGCTGACTCGACCGTGATTACTGCAGTCCTAAATGAGCGCACGCAGGCACCGCTCGGTTTCAACACAACAACTTCCGGGTTCAAGCGGGCGCTGCCCTCGATAAACGCTTTTTGCGGCTCCCACCGTTAGGCAACCGCGCCACGATGCGATTACGCTTTTTCCTTTCGCCATTCGACCGGCGGAATGACTGCGGAGGGCGAGCGAAAGAGTTCACGCGGCGGTGAGGTCAATCGACTGCACGTTTATCGTTCATCCGGTGGGTACGATTGCTGTGCTCTTTGGATTTCGCGCCGTAGCCGGATGCTTTCCAAGCGGCTCAGTATCAGAGGCTGTGAGATTCCCGAAAGATAAAGGAGCGTCCGGTTTCGGTCCCGTGTTGTGAGGCGCACGATACTTGCGGTGTTAACCAACAAACTTCGGCTGGCCTTGAAGAAAAGCGTTTCGGGAAGGCGATACACCCAGTGGGACAGGGGGAGCTTCACCATGCTGGAACTGTCCGGTTCAAAAAGCAGCCTCGTGTAGGAACCGTGCGTTTGGATAGCGCGAATTTCTGATGGCTTCACCAACCGGACGTCTCTCCCGTCGCGCAACATCTCTACCTCATCAGACGCCAGGCGGCTGATTCCAGCATCTGGCGTGGGTTCGGTGGACTCGTTCACACCTTTTTCGTCGGCGGATCCTTGAATCCGCCGTTTTTGTGACGCATCTATGAGGCGGTCCACGGTTTTGGCGAGACGCCTCGGGTGTACCGGTTTCAAGAGGTAGTCGGTCGCGGCCGCCTCGAAGGCGCGCACCGCATATTCCTCATGCGCTGTCACAAACACCACAAGAGGAGGGTGTTCCATCGTGGAGAACAGAGTGGCCAGGTCAAAGCCGTTGCGCCGCGGCATCTGAATATCCAGAAAAACGACTTCGGGCCGGAACTTGGTGGCAAGTGCCGAGGCCTCCTCCACGGAGGCAGCGTAGCCTATCACTTCCAACTCACGGTGTGGCCGTAGCAACTCGGCAAGTAATCTTCCCGCCAAACGTTCGTCGTCCACCAAAAGGACGGTGAGAGGCTGTGTAGGCGCTTTCATTGAGGGATCTCCAGAGGGAGGGATGTCCTCGCAACTACTCCGGTTTCGCTCCGATTCAGCGAGAAGCGTGCCGCACCCCCGTAAATCAAATGAAGGCGGCGGCGCAGATTCTGGATGCCGGTCGAAGGGGATGCAGAGGGGTCAGGCTCCACCCAGAAGCCGGAGTTTTCCACCTCAAGTAGCAGCCGAGCGGGTGCTTCCATCCTTGCTGCGATCCGGATATGGAGTCGGTCCGGACTGGTGAGTTGTCCAAACTTCAGGGCGTTTTCCAGCAAGGGCTGAACCAACGCGGGCGGCACGAGTGCGGCCTCTGTTCCCGGAGCGATTTCAAATACATAATCGAGCTTCTCCTCAAAACGCACCTTCTGGACACGCAGGTAGTGTTCCAACGCCTGTAACTCCTCTCCAAGCGCGTAGAAAATGTCCTGTTGTTTGAGGGAAAAGCGGAGGTATTCCGCGAGCGAGTGGGTCAGAAGGCGAACCTTCTCAGGGTTTTGCGCTTCCGCGAGAATGCTGTTGAGCGCGTTGAAGAGAAAGTGTGGTTCCACCTGGCTGCGTAGCAGCATGATTTCCGCCTCGCGGTTTGTCTGGTGCAGGGCCGCACTCCTCTGGCCCTGCTTGATGCTGAAGTAGAGCAGGATCCAGATGGCCACCGAAATCCAACGCATCAACAGCAGGCCCGTGGCAATGGTCGTATCCCATGTTCGCCTATGAAGATTGCCCGTGGCCGCGCCCAGCCAGAGGCTGAAGGCATAATCAAGAACTGCCACAGCAAGGGCCGCGAGAGAAGTTAACAGGATAAAATGGAGTGAGCTGTAGCGTTTGGCGGAAAGCTTCCGGCAGAGAGGACGGATGGCGGTGGTCGTTAGAATACCGACCAGGGGTCTGATCATTGCCATCCATAAAACCTCCCGACTCACAAAACGGTCTGTAAGCCATAAAAAACACGGTATCAGAGAGTAAGTGAGCCATCCCCCAATCTGCAGGGGCCAGAACGATAGATTCAGCTTCCACGGGCCTATTCGGAGAGTCTGCTCTCGGGTGTCTGGGAGTGTGAGTGGGGCGGTGAGCGGCATGCGGGAGCGACCTCAACGCTCACAGCTTGTGGGAGGCCCCGAGCGAAGTGAAGCAAACGCCTTCCTGAACCGGTGGGAATCAAGTTGGGGAGTGTCATTGCGGACACGTACTGTCAGGGCTGCTTGTTTGCATTCCTCCTTCGATGCATTGGCTTCAAACCATGGGTCAATGCCCGCTGTGGGCGGCGATATTTTGATAGGCTGGATCACCCGGACATTCCTTCTGCGGATTCTTGGTGTGTTCGAATCTCTGGAATACCGGATTGTGACGCTGCCGCCGGAATCGGTGCTCGAAAGACGATGGCTCCATGGACGGTTCCCGTTTCAGCAACGGTTACGCCCGTTTCAGCAACTTTTCCTAGGGAGGACGGCCACACGGGCCTACCTCATAGGGCCGCGGTGTGTGCAGCACCCGACCCAAACAGATTTGCCGAAACGCTATCCGCCGTGATCTCCCAGCGAACCGCGGCGCCGCGTTGCGCTCCCGAACTCAAAAACTGAACCTCACAATCCAAGGTGAAAATGCGTCTTTTGAGAAAGGGACCGTGAGACGGCTGCTCCACATGTTGAAGAGGAGGCTTAGGTTTGAGGACCCGTATCGTCGAGTGTTCTGGCCTGAATACCGGTGGGGTCTTTCCGGCCGCGGCCTTTCATTGCGTAGGCGCAGGATTTTGCATGACTGGGCATCCCCCAGAGATGGAGAGGTTACGGGCCCGGCGCGACGAGGTTTTATCGGCAAATCGGGAGCCATGGGGGCGTTTGCTGGGTGCGTGCTTGGGCTGCTTTTCGCGTTGGCCGGTGACTGCTTTCTCAGGGCCGCGGTCACATCCCTAAACGCCACTCAAACATTGCTGTCCCTCGATTTTACTGGCGGGAACAGCTTCTCGGTCACGGGTGGGGTCATCACTGTAAACGGCCACATCAAGGGAGGGGACGGGGGAACGTTGTCCATTTCAAACGCTACGGTGATCCAAGGGAGCAGCCCTTCCTACCACTTCGGAGCCGCCTACAACGCGAACACGACAACGGGATACGTCAATGTCGGAGACGGTGGGACTCTGAATATTGGCAACGGCGGGGCCCGTACGTTTATCGGGGGAGGGGACCAGAGCGCACCCACTGGCATCGCCGTTTTGACCCTTAGCGGCTCGGGTGTGGTGAACATTGGCGCCGCTGGAGGGTTCCCTAATGACAGGGTGTATTTCTCAGGGTACGGGGGCTCTGGTACGGTTTACTTGGACGGGGGGCTGCTGAGTACATCGAGGACAATCACTGGGGGAGGGAATCTTAATGCTTTCCTTTACTTCAATGGAGGCACGTTGCAGGTGGGGCCCGCATTCAGCTCAAATGGCGCGCTGATTGATGGCAGTTTTGGAAATGTCCGGATCCGCAGCGGCGGGGCGAGCATCAACACCAACGGTGTCAATGTAAGCATCGCCAAAGGTTTGTTGGAGGACTCAAATTCGACCGGCGGGGGGTTCACCAAGTGGGGGGCAGGGAGTTTGACGTTGAGCATGGCGAGCACCTACACGGGTGGAACCACCTTGGCAGGGGGGACTCTTTACCTGGGCGGTTCCTCGGTGGGCACGGAACTTGGGTCCGTCTCGAATTCTGGGACGCTCACATTGAGTGGAGGCGTGGTGAACTTTGGTTCCTATGTGACCTACACCGTGGGAGGTTTAGGGGGAAGCTCGGGTCTGACGCTCGCCAACAACAGCGGTTCTGCCTTGGCGTTAACTGTCGGCAATACTCGGGGGTACTCCAGCACCTATTCGGGCATTTTGTCAGGTGCAGGCAGCCTGACCAAGCAAGGGGCCGGCACTCAGGTTCTGTCTGGTGCGAACACGTTCGCCGGGACAATGAGCGTCAGCGCCGGCGTGCTAAACATACGGAATGCCATGGCCTTGGGGTCTACAGCGGGTCCCACCTTGGTGGCTTCTGGAGCCGCCTTGCAGTTGGAGGGGGATATCACGGTGGGGGCGGAACCGCTCACGTTGAACGGAACCGGTGTGGCCTCGGACGGAGCACTCCGGAATGTAGGCGGCACAAACGTTTACGGTGGCTCCGTCACCCTTGGTTCGGTGAGTCGAATCAACTCGGATGCCGGCTTGTTGACTCTGTCCGGGGCGGTTTCGGGTGCCTACGCCCTGAGCGTCGGAGGTGCGGGAAGCCTCACAATCACGGGGGGGCTGGGAATTTCGACTGGAGGCCTGACCAAGGATGGAGCGGGTACGCTGACACTGGCGGGGCCCAGTACCTACACGGGAGGAAACGCGGTCATCGCCGGTGAGTTCATTCTGAAGAACACGTTCAACGGAACGCAGTCCATCGCTTCCGGAGCGGTTTTAACGCTGGCCGGTGGCGCGAGCATGAACGGGCTCACCACCTTCACGGGTGCCGGTACGCTGAAGGTCGCTCAAGACATCACGCTTGGCATTTCCAGTGTTTCCAATCTGGAGCTTTCGCCGGGAGGCCTGATCTGGTTGAAAGGAAATTCCTCGGTGACAGGCAGCTACGGGCACAGAGGTGATTGGCAGAGAAACCAAGGCTCATTGACGGTGGATGCGGGTTCCAGCATTGATTTTGTCGAGGCTGGACCCTCAGGCATTGTAAATATCGACGCCCTCAATGGTGGCGGGACCGTGCGCGGGAGTTACTATGCGACCGGCACTCCCACTGTTCTCTATCTTGGAGTGGCCAACGGTAGTGGAGTTTTTTCCGGGAGCCTCATGAACGGCTCCCAAAACACAGGGAACGGCAGTTTTTTGTCTGTCCTCAAGAATGGCAGCGGCACACAGGTTCTCTCCGGACTGAGCACTTACACCGGGCCGACGACCGTGAGCGCCGGCACGTTGCAATTGGGCGCGGGTGGCATGGACGGGGCACTGAGCCCCGCTGGTGCCTTGAGCGTCGCAAGCGGTGCGGTGCTGGCGTTCAACCAGACGGACACGGTCGTGCAGGGCACGGATTTTGGTCCGGTTCTTTCGGGTGCCGGCAGGGTGTTGCAACTGGGGAGCGGGACGCTGGTTTTGTCTGGAACGAACACGCACAGTGGGGGGACGACGTTGGGTGCCGGTCGGCTGGATCTGAACTCGAGCGCAGCACTGGGCACCGAGTCTTTGACGATTGCCGCCGCGACCATCCTTGGCAACAGTTCGGGTGCAGCGGTCACGCTCAACAACAACGGGCAGGTTTGGAATGGCAGCTTTACGTTTGCAGGGGGCAGCGATCTGGACCTTGGCACGGGTGCGGTGATGCTGGGAGCCAGCCCGGTGGTGACAGTCGGTTCGGGGACCCTGACGGTGGGCGGAGCGATCGGTGGCAGCTATGGCCTGACCAAGGAAGGTTCCGGGCGGCTGCAACTAAGAGGGGCCAATGTCTACACCGGTGCAACCGCGGTGAGTGCTGGCACATTGCAACTGGGCGCGGGTGGCACAGACGGGGCACTGAGCGCCAGTGGTGCCTTGGGCATCGCGAGCGGTGCGGTGCTGGCGTTCAACCAGACGGACACTGTCGTACAGGGCACGGATTTTGGCCCGGTAATCTCCGGTGCCGGCAGCGTGCAGCAGCTGGGGAGTGGTACGTTGGTGCTGTCTGGAGCGAACACTTTTACCGGGACGTTACAGATCCAAAACGGCGTGGTGCAAATGCAGGGGGCGGCCTTTTCCACTGTTGCCCGCACTTACAACATTGGCTCCGGTGCCACCCTGGACTTTGCGGGAGACACTGGAGTGGCCACGGGCACATCCACGATCTCCGGGGACGGAACCTTCAGAATCTCGGCAGGGTACTTCAGCAACTACGGCCCGAACACGAATGGCTCGCGGGGACGCAATGTAAACATCGCACTCAACGCAGGCGCCGTCATCGACGTGGCGTCAGGTGCGCTTTTGAGAAACGGCGGCTGGCAAAATATCGACTGGAGTAACAATTATGCTGATCTGAACGTGGACGGAACGCTCGACTTCTG
>JBILKV010000228.1:0-6959 GCA_044376515.1 Chthoniobacteraceae bacterium
GACCATCTTCCCAAACGGCGCCACTCTGGACTCCAACGGATTCAACGTCACCGTGCCCGCCAATCTTGTCTCGCCTTCCGGAAACAGCGTGGCGGGAGGTGCCATTACCCACGCGGGAACAGGCTACACTGGAGCGCCTTTTATAGGCATCTCTGGAGGCGGTGGAGCAGGAGCGTCGGCGTATGCCACCGTGAGCAACGGCACGATTTCCTCGATCGTGGTCACAAGCCCGGGGTCAAATTACACCGGTATTCCAACAATCACGGCCTCCGGCGGGGGCGGGTCCGGCCTTGCCTTCACTCCAACCCTCGCAACAAACAGCGGGGGCGGACTCACCAAAATAGGGGCCGGTACGCTCACCCTCAGCGGAACGAACACGTACGCAGGCCCCACCACGGTGAGCGGAGGCATGCTCCGACTCTCCAGACGTGTGTCCCTCTACAACGCGGACGTCGCCCAGTGGACGGCATCCAAGCTGATCATCCAACCCGGCGCCACGCTCTCCCTCAACGTGGGGGGAGCCGGAGAATTCACACCCGACGATATTCCCCTCCTTTGGGCGGGCTCGGATTCGAGCGGTTTTCTGGGCGGTTCCACCCTGCGCATCGACACCACTGGAGCCCCGTCCGGAACGCTGTTGGCGGAGGTCCTTGCGGATACCAACGGGGGGCTGAATTCCGTCGGACTTCTCAAAGCAGGGTCCGGTTCGCTGACTTTGAGCGCCCCGAACACCTATACGGGAGGAACCACCCTTGGCGCGGGATCCCTGATTCTCTCCGGGGGATCCAACCGACTGTCCCCCACGGGCACCATCACCCTCCAAAGTGGCATGTTGGATCTGGGGGGTAACATGCAGAGCACCTCCGGCACGTTCATGCTGGTCACAGGCTCGCTGCAAAACGGGACACTCATCGGCACGGGCGAGAACTTTGCCCTTCAAAGCGGCTCCGTCCTCGCGAATTTAGGCGGTTCCGCCGGCCTGACAAAAACCACGACCGGAACGCTCTTTCTCGCTGAGTCGAACAGCTACACAGGCAACACGCGGGTCGACGCCGGCAGCCTTCAAATCGGCCTGGGCGGCGTCTCCGGGTCGCTCTCTCCGGTGGGCTCGATCACAAACCACGGGATCGTTGTCTTCAGACGCTCGAACACCCTGACCCAGGGCGTGGACTTCGGTCCGATTGCCTCCGGGACGGGCTCCGTCATGCACCTCGGGGGCGGTTCCTTGATTCTCACCGCCGCCAATGCCTACACGGGGACCACGACCATCGGAGCCGGAACGCTGATGCTCGGAACCGGCGGTACACACGGTTCGATCGCCGCCGCCAGTCCGATAGTCAACGGCGGTGTCCTGATACTGAACCGCTCGGACACACTGGTTCAGGGCGTCAATTTCCCCGCATTGCTCTCGGGAAACGGGACCCTCCTGCAGCTGGGCGGCTCCCTGATCCTGGGAGGAAGCATCGTCTCCGCGACTGGCTCTCTGATGATCGGAAGTGGCATGGCAAAGATCGTTGCCGGCGGCGACATTCGAGAAGGAACCGTCCAGATTGGAGAAGGTGCTGGAGCCGTGGGGGCGCTGACAATCGAGGGCGGCAGTCTGAGCATACTGGCTGCATCCACTGCCAACAACAACGCGCCCTTCAGCGTCGGAGACGGAGGGTTTGGATACCTCGAGGTGAACGCCGGAACGTTAACCGCTTCCAACGGACGCTTTTCGATCGCTGCGAGCACGGCACCTTCCTGGACGAGTCCGGTGACGGGCGTGGCTAACATCGCCGGGGGTTACGCGAGTTTTCCAAGCGCGGCCATCGGTCAAACCATTGTTTCCGGCGGAACCGTCAACGGCGTCCTGATGGTCAGCGGCGGGACTTTGGCGGTCTCCGCAGCGGGCAGCTTTCTCGTGGGCTTTTCCGGTGCCGGCGTTGCGATGCTCCATGTTCAGGGCGGCCTTGTAGACCACTTCCATGGAAGGCTTACCGTGGGTAACAGCACCGCTTTCAGCGGCCAATCCTATCTCAACCTCAATGGCGGTGTGTTGAAAACGGGTTCCATCCTGTTCAGTAATTCAGTGGCCCCCTCTTTTGTGAGTTTTAACGGGGGAACCCTGCAAGCCGGCACGCAGGGAGCGGTCTTGATGTCGGCTCTTTCCGCAGGGGGTGGCGGCATTTTCGCGAATGCGGGCGGCGCCACCATCGACACGAACGGCTTTGATGTGACCTTTGCAGCGGCTCTCGCTGCACCCACCGGCAACGGGGTGGCCTCCGCCGCCCTCACAGGCACGGGCACCGGATACACAGGCGCGCCGCTGGTCCAGTTTTCCGGGGGCGGCGGAGCGGGAGCTTCCGGCTACACCACCATCCGCAATGGAACGGTTGCGTCGATCGTCATCACCAGCGCGGGTACGGGGTATATGTCCCCGCCCACTCTGACCCTGAGCGGAGGCGGCGGCCCGGATACAGCCCTCTCCACCACCCTCGCCCCCAATGTCTCCGGCGGCCTGACCAAGACCGGAACCGGAACGCTGACCCTGACGGCCGCAAACACCTACACGGGGGAAACGGCGATCCTCGATGGCGTGCTCCAAATTGGATCGGGAGGGACCACAGGGGATATTTCCGCAAGCCGTGCCATTCGCAATTTTGGCACCCTGGTCTTCAATCGTTCCGGAGCGAGCGCGCAATCCCACATCACCGGAACAGGCAGCCTCCGGCACATTGGGGCGGGGGTGACCGTTTTGAGCGGCACAAACGCGTACACAGGGGCGACGGAGATCGAGGCAGGCACTCTGCAATTCAGCACCCCCTCCGCACTCTACGGTGCGGACACCACCCGATGGACCACGCCCAACCTTCGCGTCGCACCGGGTGCGACCCTCGCATTGAGCCTGGGGGGGAGTGGCTTCTCGGAGAACGACGTCAATCAACTTGTCTCGGGAGGCGGCCTTACGAACGGCTCAACCCTGGCGCTCGACACCGACAACGCCCCGGGAGGAACGTTTGTGTTGGGCAGAGACCTGACAGAGGTGAATGGGATCGCGCTTTCCCTCGCGAAAAGCGGACAAGGAACGCTCGTCCTAAACGGCGCAAACACGTACTCGGGAAATACCACGATTCGCGCGGGCACGCTGGAGGTGCGCGGCGGCGCGGCACTGCCGGACACGGCGCCTGTGAGTGTGAGTGGCGGGACCCTTCTGATTTCCGAGAGTGAAACCCTCGGATCGCTTCAAGGCACCAGCAGCGGCACAATTCTTCTGGCGGAGGCTGCCACGCTGACCGTGGGGCTGAACGGTTTTTCCGGCACCCTTCCTACAAAGATCACCGGGGCTGGATCGCTGAAATTCACAGGCGGCAGTTTGACTCTGAGCGCCGCAAACACCTTTTACGGAGATGTTTCAGTCCGGGCTGGAACGCTTGGAGTAAGCCAAGCAACCACTTTTGGGGGCGCGGGTCAGATCTCCCCGCGGACTCTGTCCATCGATCCGGGGGCCACCCTGTCGATCAATGCGGCCATGAACATCACCGGGGGAGCGGGGGCCACCACGACGATTGCCGGGAGTGGCACTTTGTTTCTAGCCCCCGCACCGGGGGGATCGGTGGCTTTGCAAAAGCTCAGTCTTTCCGCAGGAGGACTCCTGCACGTCCAATCGGGGATTCTGATGAACCCTGTCTCTTCCCCAACCGACTGGACCTCGAATCTGGGGGGATTGCACTTGGGGCCCGGCGCTAATTTCAGAAATTGGAACGGACCTTCTGTTTTCTTCGATGCCATCACCGGCTCCGGTCTGATCGGCGGTCCCTCGCAGGTTTCCTATTCCGACGCGGACATCACCTTTGGGGTGAACAACGGCTCGGGCGAGTTTTCCGGCACGATCAGTTATGTGACCGGCAAATTGATCAAAACCGGCACGGGCACCCAGGTTTTTTCGGGTGCCAACAGTTACGTTGGACCCACGGAAGTTTGGAACGGCATCCTCAGCGTAAATTCGATCAACTCCGTGAGCACGGGCTCGATGTCCACCAGCGGACTGGGGGCGCCGCTGGCTTCCGGGAGTGGTTCCATCATCCTCGGATCGCTCACAACAACGGGAGGGCTCCTCTACACCGGAACCGGAGAAACTACCGATCGTATCATCAAGCTTTCAGGAACCACCGGTGGCGGGATTTTGGATCATTCCGGCTCTGGCCTGCTCAAGTTTACGGCTCTGAGCGGAGTCGGCTCTTTTACCGCGACCGGGGCAGGCTCCAAGACGCTGGCCTTGCAAGGCTCGTCCTCCGGCACCGGGGAAATCACCGCGGTCATCGTCAACAACTCGGCCACCAACCGAACTGCGGTGCTCAAACAGGGATCCGGAGCATGGATTCTAAGCGGGGCGAACACCTACACGGGCGGCACCACGGTAGGCGAGGGATCCCTGATTTTGAGCGGGGGCTCAAACCGGCTTTCGACGGCGGGTTCCCTGCTTGTCGCGGGAGGCGTGCTGGATCTGAGCGGCTACTCGCAAAGTACCGCAGGCACGATCACCTTCGCAGCTGGCGTTTCGAACAATGGCACCCTGATCAGCACGGGAACGGAGTTCAATGCGCTCGCCGGCACTGTAAACACCCTTTTGGCCGGCACGCAGGGGCTTCGAAAAACCTCCTCCGGTGCACTCACCCTGACGGGGGCAAACAGCTACACCGGTCCCACAACGCTCATCGCGGGAAGCCTGCAGCTGGCGGGGGGCAACAACCGGCTCCCCACCGCCGGCGCGCTCACGCTCGCAGGCGGTGTGTTGGATCTCGGGGGAAATTCCCAAACAACTTCCGGAACCATCAGCTTCTCCGGTGCGACCGTTCAAAATGGGATTCTCAACAGCACGGGAACCATTTTTGCCGCTCAAGGGGGTGTTGTTTCAGCGTCGCTTGAAGGGAGCGCCGGAATTTTGAAATCCACCTCCGCCACGTTGACCCTGAAAGGCGCCAACACCTACACGGGCCCCACCACGGTGAGTTCGGGGGTGTTGCATGTGGCAAACGCAGGAACGCTTTCCCCGCTCACCACCCTTTCGGTCTCCTCAAACGCCCAGTTTGGCTATGCACCCGGTTCCTCGGGCACGCTCACGCTGGCCTCGGGAACCTTCTTTCCGGGAAGCTCTGTCGAGATAAAGTTCGGCGCGACACTCCGCTTTTCAGGCTCGGTGAGCACGGGTGGAAACATCAATCTGATCCCGTCCGGTTCCTACCAAAACGGCGTGGCATACACGCTACTGCAGGCTGCAGATGGACTGCACACGGGCAGTTACACCGTCACCGGTGCCAACGACTACGCCTACACCCTCGGCATCACCCCCACGGCGGTGACCCTCACCCCAAGTTACATCGGCCCGCTCACCGAGGCCTACTGGGTGGGCGGGCACTCCTCAGCGCCCTCTGCATGGAGCGCAATCAACTGGAGCCTTACCAGCGGCGGGGCACCACAATCCCGCAACCCCGGGGCTGTGACACACATCATTCTGGACGGCAACGGCTCCCAACTCACCTCCATGACACTCGGGGCCAACGTCCATGTAGGCTCCATCACCGCCGCTGCCGGCTTCCAAAGTGGCACCCTCGGTTACACCTCCGGTTTGCTGCTCAGAATCGGTTCCTCGAGTGCAAACGGAGCGGTGACGGCGCTCGCAGGCACGCTCTCCATCCTCTCCGATGTTTTTCTTGTGGCCGACAGCACCTTCGCGAACTACGCCCCGGGGACACTCACTTTTGGAGGTGCAATCGAAGGAAACGCAGCCCTTGTGAAATCGGGCTCAGGAATGGTTCTGCTTTCCGGAGCGAACACCTACTCGGGCACGACCACCATCACGGACGGGATTCTTCAGATCGGATCTGGAGGAAGCTCCGGGGTGTTGTCCCCCCTGGGGCCGGTGATCAACAATGGAACTTTGGTCGTGAACCGCTCGGGCACCTTTATTCAGGGCGTCGATTTCGGTCCGGTACTGTCCGGTTCCGGGTCGCTCACCAAGCTTGCAAGTGGCACCCTGATTCTGGCGGGAGCCAACACCTACACGGGGGACACCTCGGTGTTGCAAGGGGTGGTGAATGTAAGTCACTCCAGCGCGCTCGGAACCGGGGCTGGAAAAACCACCGTTGCAACCGGCGCTTCCCTCGAACTGCAGGGGAATATTACGCCGGCATCCCGCAGCTTCGTTTTGGGAGGCTCGGGCATCGCCAGCGGCGGAGCCCTGCGGAATGTGAGCGGAACGAACATTTTAAGCGGTGTCTTCACTCTGGATTCGGCAGCGCGATTCCAATCCGAGAGCGGTTCACTGTTCGTAAATGGTCCCGTCAGTGCCAGCAGCGGCTCTCTTACGATTGGAGGAAGCGGCAACATCACCCTGGGCGGTGCGGTACAGTTGGCTGCCGGTGCCCTGAGCAAAGAAGGCACGGGATCGCTTTCTCTGACGAGCATGGTCAACTCCACGGGCACGACGGTGTTGAGTGCGGGCACCACCCACGTCGGCACCGGCGGTACGACAGGCGCGCTCTCCGCTGCAAGTGCGTTGATCAACAACGGGCTGCTCGTCTTCAACCGCTCCGATACCGCAACCCAGGGTGTGGATTTTGGGATGATAATCAGCGGCAGCGGCAACCTCCGGAAGTCGGGCGCTGGCAGCCTGGTCCTGACCGGAACGAACACCTACAGCGGTTCGACAATCCTCGAGCAGGGAACCCTGATCCTTGCCCAAACGGGCTCTCTTCCCTCGTCCGGAAGTCTTATTCTTGGCGGTTCGTCCGCGTCGAACGTGGGCAGACTGGATCTCACCAACGCAAGCGCCACGGTGACGAACTTGTTGGTGCAGACGAACACGGCAAGCGCAAACTTAGTGACCATTGGTTCCGGCCAGTCCCTGACGGTCTCGGGCGGCAGCTTCTTCACAGTGGGTGTGGATAATGCCGCCGCAAACACCACGACCCGGCTGA